>JAAKFV010000001.1 GCA_011064875.1 Candidatus Anoxychlamydiales bacterium
AAAACTTTTTGGATTAAAAAAATTTGATCTTGTTAAAACTTCCAAGGGAGTTGGATTTGTTAAAGGGAAAAGAAGCTCCGGCTTCTTTGCAATTTCAGATATCAATGGAAGTATCATTTCTGATAGTGTGAACATTAAGAAAAACATAGGCCGGATACAAGCTAGAAAGGCCGTTTTAATTTGGAGGCGCAATTCCTCCCTGACCTAAAGGACAGGGTATCCTTGCGAGAAAAAAGATGAAAAATTTTTTCTTTTTTTGTATTTTAATGATTAATATTACTGCTTTAGGCTTTTCAAACGATGGCAATGTGAAAGTTTATGATTGCTTTCCTTTTTTGAATGAAGTTGAACTTTTGCAAGTTAGATTACATGAGCTAGATGATGTTGTTGATTATTTTGTTATTGTTGAAAATCCTCTTACTCAAAGTGGAAATGAAAAACCTCTTTTTTTTGAAGAAAACAAAGAAAAATTTTCAAAATTTTTACATAAAATCATACATGTTGTAGGAAAGAAAAGACCATCTCCCGCTTACTCAGATTGGGATAGAGAAAATGAACAAAGGGATGATATTTTATTAGGTCTTAAAGGCGCAAAAGATGATGACATAGTAATCATTTCAGATGTAGATGAGATTGTAAGAAAAGAAAAAATTCAAGAGATTAAAGATATGATTGCGTCTAAAAAAGACCCAATAAGGCTATGGCTAAAAATGTATCGCTTTTTTTTAAATAGAAAAGATTTAAAAACGGATATGTGGCCACTTGCATATGTAGCATCTTATAAAACTGTAAAAAAATATTCACCCGAGACTTTGAGAACTAAGTTTCCATATCAATATAGCATGTATAATGCAGGATGGCATTTTTCTGGTATGGGATACATTGATAGATATGCATATAAAATAGAGTCAGGAGCTCATCAAGAAGTAAATACTCCTAGATATAAAAGGGCATACAAGTTAATAAAATGGGCAAGAAAAAGATGTAAACTTGTTAAAATAGATGAAACTTTTCCGAAATATATTGCAGATAATTTTAAATATTTTGAAGAGAGAAATTTTATTGATAATAAGCTTCCTCCTAACTGGAAGATAAGAGTTTTTAATAAAAGACAAAAAACGCTTAAAGATAAACTCATAGCTGAGAAAAAATAACATATGAAAAAAGCTTTAGTTTATTGTTCAAAGGGACTTGGTGATGGACTAATTTTTTTAGTAATTTCCAATAATCTTAGTAAAAATGGTTATAAAGTTGATACTTTTCATCCTTTTTTATCTGAGTTAAATGGTTGGTTTAAGTATACAGAGATAAAACCGTATCCTGAAATCGAAACAAATTTTGAGTTTTTAAATGATTATGATCTACTTGTCATCAACTCAGATTATAATGAACTTAATAAACTACTTGTAAATCATGCAAAAAACAATCACTTAGAGAAAACATATGAGCTTCATCCTTCTGCTTGCAAAGGTAGAAATCCTCCCAAGGGAGATTTAAAATTTAACTCTGATTTAACTGTAAAAGAGAATTTAGCGATTTTTTGTGAAAATGATTTAAATCTTTTAAATGTTTTTTTCTCAAA
Organism: Candidatus Anoxychlamydiales bacterium; assembly: GCA_011064875.1. Classification (GTDB taxonomy): domain Bacteria; phylum Chlamydiota; class Chlamydiia; order Chlamydiales; family SM23-39; genus JAAKFX01. The sequence goes on from JAAKFV010000001.1 coordinate 1,583, forward strand.
CGATATAACTATTCCTACTCACTTGAAATATCGAAAATTTAAAAAGAGAATAGTTTTGCATCCAACTAGTAATAATGTTGAGAGAAATTGGCCAAAAGAAAAGTTTTTAAAGCTAGCTAGAAAATTAAAAAAAGATGGATATGAGCCTAGTTTTATTTTAGCTCCACATGAAAAAAAATATTTTGGAAATTCTGTAGATATTGATATTCCAAATTTTAATAATTTAGAAGAGATGGCCTCTTTTATTCATGAAAGTGCTTTTTTTATTGGAAATGATTCAGGGGTTGCTCATCTTGCTTCTGCTTTAAAAATTCCAACGCTCACTGTTTTTTCAACAAAAAGAAAACAAAAGTTTTGGAGACCCTCTTTTCATATAGATGAGACTATCGTCTCTTGGCCTCTAATAAATATTAAAGGTTTAAGACTTAGAGAAAAATATTGGAAAAAAACTATCTCTGTTAAAAGAGTTCTAAAGGGATTTGATAAACTCATAAAAAAATTTGAAAATTATGAAAGCAGCGATCTTTAGTTGCAAGGGCCTTGGCGATGGTCTCATTTCACTACTTTTATCTAATAATTTATATTTAAATGGATACAGAGTTGATACTTTTCATGGGTCTTTAGATCAGATGCAAAGTTTTTTTTCACATCTTCCAATAAAAAAATATCCAAATGAAGATAAAATAGATCAAATTTTAAAATTTTATGATCAGATTTTTGTATCTTATAATGAAAGCTCTTCATTTATTATGAAATTAATAAAAGAAGGAAAAAAAATTTTTATAGATAAAGTATTTGTATTAAATCCATGTCCATCTAAAAAAATAGGAGGCCAGCCTTATCACAGGGATGCTTTATTTGATCCAAGTATAAATATGGTGGATAACATTTTGCTTTTTTGCAAAAAAATTCTGAAATTAAAAAAAACATCTAAAAAAATAGATCTAAAAATTGATAAAAATCTCACATTTAAAAAATTTGAAAAAAGAGTAATTTTGCATCCAGCTAGTGCAAAAAAAAGTAAAAACTGGCCAATTAATAAATATATAAAACTTGCTCAAGTTTTAAAACTTAAAGGATATGATCCTGTATTTGTAATAAAAGAAAATGAAAGAGAAGAATTTAAAATTATTGAAGAAAAAAAAATTATTTTAAAAAGCTTTGATAATTTAAAAAATTTAACAAACTTTATTTATGAATCTTCTTTTATGATAGGAAACGATTCTGGAATTGGTCATCTATCTTCTTTATTGGGTTTGAGAACTATTTCTATTTTTAGAAATCATAGATCAGCTAATCTTTGGAGACCTGGATGGTCTCAAAATGAAGCTATTTTTCCCGCTAGATTTATTCCAAATATATCTGTATATAGGTTAAGAGATAAACACTGGAAAAGGTTTATCTCTTTTAGAAAAATTTTAAAGCATTTTTATAAAAGGACTTAAAAAGCAAATCCAACTGACAGAGATGGAAAAAAAAGCCATTTATCAGTAGAGAATGTTATTGGATTTAGGGCATCCAAAAGTCCATAATGTATTTTAAGTTGAACAAAAGATTTTTCAAATTGTTTACCGAAACTCACATTTGGAGAATTCATGAAAATGAATGGAAAAACACTTGTTAAGCCTAAGCCAAAATAATAGTTTGAACTAAAATATTTTATATAACTTGCTCCAATAGTTCCAATAGGAAATTTTGCTGCATTTGTAACTAACGGGTCTATAGCAAAATTTAAATCATAGCCATGTGAATTAATTTTATGTCTAAAACCTAAACCGATTTCTGGTAAAATAAAAATAGTCTGAAGGTTTAAATAGATAAACTTATTCTTTTTTGTATTTTTTATATCAGGGAGTTTTTCTATTTTTGGTAAATCATTTGTAATAGATGCATCATTTTCTTGAGCTTCATTTTGAAGATTATCAAAAGTTGAATTATCTAATGATGTTTGATCTTCTACATCTGCAAAAAGTATAGTTGAGCTGATGAGCAAAAGCGTAATAAAACTTATTATTTTTTTTGTATTCATAAATTCATCAAAATTTTTAAGAAAGCATTTTATAATTAATTTATATTTTTATTCAACTCTTAAATTAATTGAGATAGTTTCTTATAAAATTTTGAAATTATAAAAATATTAATTTAATTTGTAGTAAATATTTTAAATCCAAATACATAATTTAAAGATGATAGGGGGGATGCAGATAAAAGTTTGGTTTTTTGTTAACTACTAGACTTGGTTTTTAATAAATTTTTCTTTGATTTATAAAATTTTTAACTTGGCATATTTTGTAACTAATGATCTCATATGATGAGATCCTTCAAATAAAATATCTAAAGTCTCTCCAAGAGATGTTTGATATACTTTTTTTACAGATCCTTTGCCGAAGGTTTTATGGAAGACTTTTTGACCAATTGAGTATGAGGCGGAAGAAGATATGTAATCTGTATCTACTTTAGGTTTAGAAAATGTTGGTTTTGAGCCGTAAAAATCTCTATAATTTTGTTGATAAGGAGTTGATAAATCCTCTATATATTCTGCATCTAGCTCTTTTAAAAATCGAGAGGGCAAAGATAGTTTTACCCCACCGAACATATAACGAGAGAGAGAATGAGTAATATATAGATTTTTTTTAGCTCTTGTCATACCTACATAAAAAAGTCTTCTTTCTTCTTCGATTTCTTCTATAGAATTTTTAGAATTTACATGGGGGAAAAGATCTTCTTCTAATCCTACTATAAAGACAGTTTCAAATTCTAAACCTTTTGAGTTATGAAGAGTCATGAGTTTTAAAGAATCGTCTTTTGCATTTTCTATTTTGGTGGTAGCGAGGGCAATATCTTCTAAAAATTTTTCTAAACTTTGATTGTTTTCATAAGCCTGATTTGCTTTTGTGATAAGTTCATCAATATTTTCTTTTCGATCTTCAAAGCTTATTGGATCTTCTTTTAAATATTCCAAATACTTCATTTTGGTAAGAATGTGAGATATTAGCTCGTCTAGATCAATATTTTGTTGATAGAGCTCTCTTATCTCAAAAAGAGATTTTAAATAATTTTCTAAGTTATTTTTTTGGCTCAGATTGAGTCTTATCTCTGGATAAGAAGATGGATCTTGTTGCAGCTTTTTTAAGAAGGGTATTATTGGAATTCCATTTTTTTCAGATAAAAAAAATAGTTTAGAAATTGTTGTTTTTCCAAAACCTCTTTTTGGTATGTTTATAGTTCTTGAAAAAGCTAAAAAATCTGAATTTAAGATGAGAAGTCTTAAGAAAGCTAAAATATCTTTGATCTCTTTTCTTTGATAAAAAGAGAGGCCTCCATAAATTATGTAAGGAATTTGATTTTCAAGCAAAATATCTTCAAAGACTCTAGATTGAAAATTTGTTCTATAAAAAATCGTTATATCTTTTAAAGATTTTTGATCTTTTAGTTGATATTTTAAAATTTTCTCTACAACGAAAGCAGCTTCCATCTTTTCTGTATCAGCTTTAAAAATTTTGATTTTTTCGCCATCTTCAAGATCGCTTTTCAGATTTTTTTCAAATCTAGAGGAGTTGTTTTTTATAAGCTCATTTGCTGCTTTTAAAATAGTTGGGGTAGATCTATAGTTTGTTTCTAGTTTAATGATGGTTGCATCTTTAAAATCTGAATCAAAATTCAAAATATTTTGATATCTAGCGCCTCTCCACGAATAAATTGATTGATCAGGATCTCCAACAACACAGATGTTTTGAGATTTTAAAGATAACATCTTAGCAATGGTGTATTGAACAAAATTTGTGTCTTGATACTCATCTATTAAAATAAAAGGCCATCTTTTTTGATAAAAATCTAAAACTTGCGTATTTTCTTTTAATAGCTTTGCTGTTAGATATAAAAGATCCTCAAAATCTAGAGCGTTGCAAGTTTTTAATTTATTTTGATATAGACGAAATGCTTCGATTTCATTTTTTGTAAGATGAGACATCGCATTTATATCGTCTACATCGATTAAATCATTTTTTAAAGATGCAATTTTATATCTGATTTTTTTTAAAACAGATTTGTCTTCTTTTAATTTTAGATGAGATAAACACTCTTTTAAAATTTTTAAAGAATCTTCTTGATCGTAGATCGTAAAATTATTTGAGTAGTCTAAATGAGTTATAGATTCTCTTAAAATTTTAGCTCCAAGTGAGTGAAAGGTTGAGGCTATTATATTTTTAGATGTCAGCTCTCTTATCCTTGTTGACATCTCATTTGCAGCTTTATTTGTAAAAGTTAGGGCTAAAATTTCTTGCGGCGCCACTCCAATTTCAATTAACTTTGCGATTTTCATAGTAACCACTCTAGTTTTACCAGAGCCAGCCCCAGCGAGTACTAAAAGTGGTCCTTCAATATGATTTACAGCTTTTTCTTGCTCAGTATTTAGTAAAATGTTTTTCATGTGATAGGTTTTCTCATCTCTGATTCTTTTATGCCTAAATTGCCATATCTATGATATTCATAGGTTATGCTAATTTCTTTAATGTAATGTAAAAGCTCAAATCGGCCATTTGCTAAAACAGGAGCGTCAATAATATAGGTCTCAGAAAGAGCAGCTGCTCTTTTTAACTCTTTTGAAGCTTTTTCTACTAAACGTAGTCTTTCAATATTACCTCCTTTTACTCTTTTGATAAAGGCTTTTTCGCTCTCTTCGATATTTGGTAAAACAGGAAGGAGATCAATCCAATTAAACTTTTCAAGTTCTTTAGAGTTTGTATAGCTAATTTCTAAATTAGCATTGCAAGTTAGAGCTGCAGCTGAGACTCTTAAAGCATCTAGATGGGAGCTGTTTTTAGTAACCCTAAGAGTAATATTTTTTCTTGCTACATATCGATGAATGTTATCTTGTCCAATAATTTTATTATAATCAGTGTCATGAGAGAGTCTTTGCCAATGATATACATAGTTTCCTACAGATGCATACCAAAGTTTTAGCTCTTCGGCAGATAGAGGTTTTTTTTCTAAAAATTTTGAAAGACTATTTATCCAATCAGATGTGGGAAGTTTTTCTAAAGGCAATGTTTTTTGTCTAAGATTTAAAAAGTTGAGTAAAAAATTTTCTCCTCCAGATTTATAGCCAGAGCCAAAACAGCTTTTTTTATAACCACCAAAGGGCTGTCTTTTTATTTTAGCATCAGTGATTTTTGAGTTAATATATAAATTTCCCGCTTCAATATTAGATAGCCACGTTAGATGCTCTCTAGGATCTAAGCTATGGAGCCCAGCAGCGAGTGCATATTTTGAATCATTTGCTATTTCAATTGCATGATCTAAATTATCAGCTCTCATTACAGATAAAATAGGTCCATAAAGCTCTTGATTTTTAGTAAAGCTATCCTTTTGAGTTCCATATTTTATGCCAGGAGTAATAAGATTTGGATTATTTAAATCTTTTTTAGGTTTTAATAGCCAAGTTTCATTAGTATCTAACTCACTTAATGCTTTTGATAACTCTATATCTGGTTTTTTGGTAAGAGGAGTAATAGTTGATGTTAAATCATAGGCGCTGCCAATCTTTAAATTTTTAGCCGCATCTTTGAGATTGTTTTTGAACTCTAGATCATCATAGACTTCTTTTTCTAAGATTAAAATTGAAGCTGAAGAAAATTTTTGACCTGAAAAATGAAAAGCTGAGTCTATAATAGATAATATTGCTTGCTCTCTATCGGCTGTTGCTGTAACTATTATTGCGTTAATACCCCCGGTAGTCGCAATTATATCTTTGTTTTCTCTTAGCTTGAGTAGTTTTCTAACGTATTTTACAGAAGTTGAAATCATTACAGAGTTAATTCGGTTATCGGGAATTATTTTTCTTTCAAAGAGATCATTATAACTGTGTAAAAATTGTAAAAACTCTTTAGGGACATTTGCTTGCCAAAATAAATTTGCTAATTGATAACAAATAAGAGTATTTTCTTTTCGAGGTTTTAAAAGTACAGTATTTCCTGTGACTATTGCAGAAGAGATTGCTTCTGCCATAGTTGAAAGAGGAAAACTATTAGCAGGGATGATTAAAATAGTCCCTTTAGGCTCAAATTTTATATCCTTTTTTGAAAAAATATCCAAAACATGATTTAAATGATACTCAATAGCATCAATAGCATCAGATACTTCAAGATCAGCTTCAAATAAATTTTTGCCTATATCAACGATTAAGTTTTGAATTAAAAAAGCTCTGTTTTCTCTAATTTTTTGACTTGCAGCTTTTAAAATTTCACATCTTTTTTCTATTGTTTCATTTTTACAAAACTTTTCATTTTTCTTAGCCGTTTTTATAGCAAGATCTATTTGAGCTTCATTTCCTAAAGAGGATTTATAGTAATCTATGTCAGGCAGAGAGGGGTTTTTTCCGATTTCAATGTCTTTAGAATATACTTTATTGTTATCAATAACAATCGGAATATCTTCTGGAATATAATTTTTTGCTTTTTCAAGAATGTTTTTTGCCCAATTGATATTTGATTTTATAGAAAAGTCTGTAATGGGTTCGTTTTCAAAAACAAAAGTCTTTGTTTTTTGAAGTAAAATATTTCTGTCTTGATTTTGTTTTTTTAATGTCGATATCTGATCTATATGTTTTAGGGATTGATGGAAATGATCTAACTCATCATCCCAACTTTTAGATCCAGGAAATAAAGTATCTAATCTAGATGAAAAATTCTCACTATTTGTAACGTCATTTATTTTTCCAAGTAAAAAATTGCTCGCTAAATGAAAATCTTTTTTAAAAACAATTGGACAAAATAGCTTTAAATTTTTTCCAATTATTTTATCTAATGCTTTTTGTATAGCTTTTGTCGATCTAGCTCTTGCAATTTCAAAAAATATATAAGGCTCTAATGAATTTTCTTTGATTAAAATTAAAGAAAAAGAGATATCAAAAATATTTGAAGTAACAATTAAGAGATTTGCAGCCTTTATATTTTCTAATTTAGATCCAAAAAGTATCATTTTTTTAAAGTTTGCATCTGTTTCAATTTTTGACGTAAAAGTAGCAGATGGCCAATTGTTTTTTGAAGATGTTATATGTTCTTCATTTAAGCTATAGCCTTTGAGAATTCTAATTGAAATTGAAGAGCCATATTTTTCATATCGTTTTTTTGCAAAGTTAGTGAGCCTTTTTTGCATTTCAAAACTTTCTGGAAAATAGGCATCCAAAGAAAATCCTACTTTTAATTTTGAAAATTCTTCTCTTGAAAGAATTTTTTCAAAAATATCGATGGTAGCTTCTAGATCTTTGTGATTTTCAACGTTAATAAATATTTGTTTTTCTTTTTTTGATTTAGATTGATCAAGAGTTTTTTGATAGATTTTTATTAAATTTTCTTCTAGTTGATCATAAGCAATACATGCACAATTTTTTGATATTAAATCTAAAATATTAATACAAATATTTTTTACATAAGGTTTTTCAATTAAACTTAAAATGTTTTTTAGATTGCTGTTTATTGTTTCTTTTCCAAAGCTAGGTTTTTGTATTAAAGATATTATTGAGTCATTTTTTTTGTTTTCATTTAAATATTTTTTCAAAGCTAAAGGATCTGCAAAATTAAGTATATTTAGACTTTCTTTGATGATGGCTCTTTGTGTAAAAGTTTTTAAAAACTTTGGAAATGTAGGTCTAAGAGTTTTCAAAGCTAAAAACCTAAACTTTAAAGATTTTGGGAAACCATCAGGTAATCCATATAGTGTGAAGATATGCAAAATTTGATCTAAAGTTTTGTTTAAAGATTTTGATCTAAAAGATTGGTCTATTAAATTCGAAACAATTGCTCTTCCTTGCAAGGTATTTAAAATTTTTAAAAGATTGTTAAGAGATTTTTTTTCTGTTGGAGTTTGTTCTTCAGTTGCAAGAAGGGAGATGAGCTCTGCAAGTCGAGTTGATTTTTGATATTTATTATCTAAATCTAAAGGTGCCGATTTAACAGAGGTTAATAGATCTCTTATCTGATCTAAATAATGTGAATATGTTTTCTCTTCCATATTGATAGTAGGTTTTTTCAGAATACGATTTTATTAGATATGGGCTTTAATTTGAATAAATTCATTTAAAAAATAAATTTAATTTTTTCAAAAAAAGCTTTTATTCGATTTATTGACAAAAAGGGTGTTTATCCTTATACTAGCGGTTATTTTTATAAGTAAATTAGGTAATAAAATTTAAATTAAAAATTTAAATAAACATAAAGTTTAAATTTAATTTTTTTTTACCTTTAGATTAAAATTATTAAGGAGAATAAGACATGTCTAAAATGTTTCAATTTAATGATAAAGCTCATCGATCAATTCTATTAGGTGTTAAAATGCTTGCAAAAACTGTTAAAGTAACCCTAGGACCTAAAGGAAAAAATGTAATTATAAAAAAAGATTTTGAATTAATCTCCACAAAAGATGGGGTTAGTGTTGCCGAAGAGATCTTTTTAAAAGATAAATTTGAAAATATGGCAGCTCAAATGGTGAAAGAAGCCTCAAAAAAAACAGCAGATATAGCAGGAGATGGAACTACAACAGCTATAGTTTTAGCTGAAGCTATTTTTTTAGAAGGCCTAAAATATGTCATAGCAGGTACAAATCCAATATTTCTTAAAAGAAGAATTGAAAAGGTGCTCGATTCTATCTACAAACATCTAGATGAGATGAAATCAGAGATTAAATCTAAAGAAGAGATCAAACAGATAGCTACAATTTCTGCAAATAATGATTTAGAGGTAGGCTCGATTATAGCAGATGCTTTAGACAAAGTTGGAAAAAATGGAATTGTTTCCATCTCTGATGGAAAAGGTATAGAAACAACTTTAGATATAGTAGAAGGCCTGCAATTTGATAGTGGTTTCTTATCTCCTTATTTCATCACAAATCCCGAAAAGATGTTAGTTGAGTTTGAAAATCCTCTAATCTATATCACAGATAAAAAATTATCATCTGCAAAAGATGTAGCTTCAATTTTAGAAAAAGTTATGCAAAAAGAAGTAAGATCTCTTCTAATAATTGCTGAAGATATCGATTCAGATGCTCTTACAACGTTAGTTGTAAATAAAGTTAAAGCAAACCTTCCAATAGCTGCTGTAAAAGCACCTTTTTTTGGAGATAAAAGAAAAGAGGTTTTAAGAGATATTGCAATTTTAACAAATGCAAAGGTAATTGCAGATGATGAGGGATTAGATCTTAAAAATTTTGATGAAAGTTATTTAGGAAAAGCTAAAAAAATAAAAATTTCCAAAGAAAATACAATTATCATAGATGGATTTGGATCTTTAGATGAGATCAAAAAAAGAGAAACCCAAATCAAAAATGAAATAGCTATGTCTACTTCTGATTTTGATATTGAAAAGTTAAATGAAAGACTCTCTAATTTAGTAGGAAAAGCTGGAGTGATCAATGTTGGTGCTGCAACAGAGACAGAGATGAAAGAGAAAAAACAAAGAATAGACGATGCTCTTCATGCTACTAAAGCAGCAGCGATAGAAGGAATAGTTCCTGGCGGGGGAGTTGCTCTTTTAAGATGCTCTAACTTTTTAGATGAAATTGAAGTAGAAAATTCAGATGAAAAAATAGCTATCGAAATAATTAAAAAAGCAATTCTAATGCCTGCAATAGTTATTGCAAATAATGCTGGTAAAAAAGGAGATGTAATAGCTGAAAAGATTTTAGAAAAAAAGGGAAGTGTAGGATATAATGCATATACTGATAAATTCTCTGATTTGATAAAAGATGGGGTTATCGATCCTGTCTTAGTTACAAAAACAGCTCTTAAAAATGCAGCATCTATTGCAATGCTACTACTTTCTACAGCCGTAATGATAACAGACAAACCGAGCGCAAAAAAAGAGACTTCCCCTATGATGGATCCATCAATGATGGGTGGCATGGGTGGAATGGGCGGTATGCCTGGCATGGGAATGCCAATGATGTAGGTTTTTTTTAGGACAAGAGACAACTTTTTCATAAGATAGTTTTTTGAAAGTAAACTAAAAATAAAAGAAAAAAATGGCTATAAACGTTTCAAGATTAGAAAGATTAAGTGCTGCAGATATTTTTCAAGCTGCCTATCCAAAGCATATGAAAAAATCTCTGATTTCTAAAATAGCAAAGCTTGTCTACGACATCTTTTCAGTTATTATTTTTCCGATTGCAATATGTAGATACATACATTATAAAATTCATACTTTTTTAGGACATTACATGTTTGTCCCATCTCAATTTATATCTAAAACTATAAAAACAACAAATTGGTTTGTAAATCCCATAAAAGAAGTAAAACAGAAAAAATACTTAAGACAGGGTAGACAAAAATTAAAAGAAGTTTTTAATGCAGAAATAGTAAACATTAAAACTGCTGATGGAGCAAAACTAAATGGTGTTTTTGTTCCTGGTAAAGATCCCTATGGTAGAGAATTAAAAAAAGATGGGCCACTAATTATCCATTTTTTAGGTCAAGGGGCTAAATATGAAGATTTGGGCCATTACAAAGAGGTTCTATCGAGTATAAAAAATCACAATGTTTTAGTATTTAATGAAAGAGGTGTCGTAAAAAGTTCATCTGTTGCAACAAGAAAAGGACTTTTTTTAGATGCAGAAGCTATTTTACAATTTGCGAAAAAAAGACTTAATGTTCCAAAAGAAAAAATGATTTTACATGGGCATTCTTTCGGTGGTGTAAAAGCAACATATTTAGCATCAAAACACAGGGATTTAAAACTATTAAACGATCGATCCTTTGCTTCTTCAGAAAAAGCTGTTTATTATATGACTGTAGAAGAGCTGTTTTACTCTGCTTTTTCTTATTGTTTGATGATGCCTTATATTTTAATGCTAAAATTCGCTCCTCAAAAAATAGTTAATATAGTTCAAGGCTTTGTAGAAAAACATGAGATTTGTGACGATAAAAAATTACAAAAACCTATTATTGTAATTAAATTGATAAGAGCTATATCTTCTGTTATAGCATTTATTTTTGCTAAATTTACGGTTTTATTTGGTTGGGGGCTTTATCCTGAAAAAGATTGGCAAAAAGTAAAAGCCAAAAAATTTATTCTATTTTTACCAAATGATGAGAAAATTCCATATGAAGCTAGTTTTTTTAAAGCTGTGAAAAAAACAGAAAAACAATTTATTAGAATTTTAGATCCTAACTGCCTTCATTGGACAGCAATTTCTCAAGATATCTTTAATGAAGCTCTAAATTTTTTAAAAGATTAAATTTTTTTATTATTATTATTTTATTTTCCAAAAAATAGGAGCGAAGACAAGTAAAATTATAAAATATTCTAATCTTCCGAGTAACATCAAAAAACTAGATAAGAGCTTACTAAAACCATTCATAAAAGCAAAAGAAGTGGAAGGGCCACCTGCTCCAAAAGCAAAACCAATATTATTTAACATACAAGCTACTGATGATACAGAAGTTTCTGAATCTATTTGAGCAAAAATAAAAAAAACAGTTCCTAAAACTGTAAAAAATGCAACTAAACTAAAAAATGCTAAAACTGTAACTCCTGTGCTCATGGGAATCTCTTTTTTTCCAATTTTAAGAGGTCGTATAGTTGAAGGTCTAAAAATCTCTTCTATCTTGTTTTTTAAAATCTTATATAAGATATAAAATCTAGAGGTTTTAATTCCTCCACAAGTAGCTCCAGACATTCCTCCGATAAACATTAAAAGAAGCATAAAAAGTTGAGTAGCAAATGGCCATTTAGCAATATCTGTTGTTACAAATCCCGTAGATGTTTGAGCGGAGATTGCATGAAACGTTCCCTCTCTAATGGCTCTAGAGACGGTATATACACCTGTTTTTGCTCCTTCTAGAGAGTAGCTCTCAGCTCCAATTAATTTTAAAACAACTAAAACTGAGCCTATTATAACAACGGCGATAAACAAGAAAAAATCAGGTTCGTAAATTCTGAAAAACTTTCCTCTAAGACAGTGAAAATATAGAGCAAAGTTTATACTTCCGACAAACATAAATACAATTATTACCCATTCTGTTAAAAAATTATGATAACTTCCAATTGAATCATTTCGAATTGCATAACCACCTGTTGAAAGATTTGAAAAGGTAATACAAAAGGCATCTAAAATTGGCATTTTTTCATTTGTTAAAATTAAGAAAAACACCTCTATTATTGTTAGTCCTAAATATAGTTTCCAAAGAAGCGATGCTGTCTCTTTAATTCTAGGAGCGATAGATTCTTTAACTGGGCCTGTCATTTCTGCTTGAAGCAGAAATTTTCCTCCAACAGCGAGAGCTGGCAAAATAGTTAGAAAAAGTACAACGATTCCAAGTCCTCCGAGCCATTGAATAAAACTTCGCCAAAACAATATTGCTTTACTAACTGCTTCAACTCCTTGATAGAGGATAGCGCCAGATGCATCTCTAACAGGTGTGATCGTTCCATAAAAGGTGTAGTTTTTTTCTGGATAGTGTGGATTTTTCACAGAATATGGCTTTGGTGTTGTAGAGTTTGCTTCAAAAAGTTTGGGACACATTACAGTAGAACCAGTTGTTGTTAAGCCAGAAATTGATTCAAAAACGCAATCTACTGGATTATTTAAAGTATTTGAAAAATAAAAAGGCAATCCACTAACAATGGTTGCGAGCACCCACATAAGAATTACTATTAAAACACTCTCTCTTCTAAAAAAAACTCCGGTAGCTTTTTTTCCAAAATACAAAAATATTCCAGATAAGACTAAACTAACCAAAATCGTTTTTAAAAAAGCTAAAGTAGAATTTGGATGTGGTGTTTTGAAGATAAATTCAAAATAAAGAGCAATCAAAAGGGGAATAATTAGAATCAAAGAAAAGTAAAAAAGTAGTTTACCGATAATTTTACTAACTTCTTGATATCTCAATTTTGAGCTCCTTAAAATAAGTCTTGCAGTTGAGCTATTATCTCGGGGCTAGTATTTAAAATTAAAGTATCACCCGGAGAAATAATTCTATTACCTTTTCCAATCATAACTCTGCCTCTATTTTCAATTGCGCTAATAATTAAATTTTTAGGAAGTTTTGCGCTAAGCTCGGATAGTGGTATTCCAACGAGCTCACAATCTTCTGAGACTTTTATTTCTAATACTTTTGCTTTATTATCGCAAAGAGATGCTATCGAAATTATTTTCTCTTCATGAATTATCGATAAAATTCTATTAGCTATATTTACTCTTTCAGAAACAGCATATTTAATATCCAAAGATTTTAAAATAGATGCAAAACTTGTATTAGAAATTAAGCTAATTACCTTTTTGCAACCAATGTATTTACCGATACTTGCGATCAAAAAATTCTCTTCATCTCTATTAGTGCATACAACAAAAGCGTCAACATCTGAGATTTGCTCAGATGCAAAAAACTCTAAATTTTTTCCATCTTCATTTATAACAGTGCTTTTTGGAAGCAGATCTGCAATTTCTCTACATCGATTCTCATCATGCTCAATTATTTTTACATGAATATTTCTAAGCTCTAAAATGTGAGCGAGTCTCACTCCTACAGCAGAGCCACCAACTATCACTACAGATTTTGCTTTTTTTTGTTCTATTTTAAAAAAGTTATGGATATCTTGCATGAATTTAGTCTCACCGAGTACAGTGATCTCATCTCCCACTTCAATATGATCAGTTCCGTGAGGAAAAATAATTTTTTCAATAAATTTATTAGGATCTTTTGGATCTTTCTTTTTTCTTCTAATAAGGCCTATTATCATCTCTTCTGGAAGTTCTAAAGAGTTTAAGGAGACATCTGTTTTGCCCCATTTTTGAGGAACAACTATCGTTCTCATTTGAATAGCCCCGTGAGCAAAATTCTCAATTGCTAGATCTTCTGGATTTATTATGCTTTTTAAAATATCATTTGCAGCTAAAACTTCTGCTCCGATAAAATGATCTACATAAAAAAGCCTTCCAAAATCTAGTCTTGATCTTGCTAAAAAACCGATCTCTTTTACTCTAGAAACTGTTTTTGGATATCCTAAATTTTTTGCAATTGCGCACGATACTAAATTAGTCTCGTCATCACCTGTCATAGCAATGAAAATATCTGGTTCATTTTCGATTAAAGCATCTAAAATTTTCCAACGAGATCCATAACCGAGTAGAGTTGCAACATCTGTTTTTTCACTAACCTTTTCTAAAATAATCGGATCTTTATCGATTAAAGTAACACTATGTTGTTCATTTGCTAAAACTTGAGCTAAGTAAGAGCCAATTTCTCCTGCACCTAAAATAACTATATTCATTAAAATTTTTCCCTTTCAAAATTTTCTTGAAACTTTTTAGAAGATAGAACATCACTAAAATTATTTAAATTAGTAAGCGAAGCTAGATGAAGTTTTTCACTATAACTTGAGATGCAATCGGAAAGTGTTACTATTTGATAGTTTCTAGATGCCGCTTCTCTTGCTGTTGTTTCTACAATTCCGTTTGTTGTAAATCCAGATATTATTAACTTATTTACTCTGAGTGCTGCTAAATGTCTAGCTAGCTCAGTATGATAAAATGCTGACATAGTCCATCTTTTTATTTTATAATCTACATTTTTAATTTCATCTAAAAGATCATGTCCCCAAGAGTTATCTCTTAATCCCTCTTTTTCTAAAAAGGGTATCATTTTTTTATAAATTCCAAGTCCTATTGCATCTTTTTTTGTATTTTCTAAAACGCTCATTTGAACAGCAATAACTGGAATATTTTCTTTTTTGCAAAAATAGATCATATCGACAATATGAGGAACTATCTTTAAAGATAAATTTGCATCTAAACCATTTTTATGAAACGTTCCATCTATGCTGCAAATATCATTTTGAAGATCTAAAATTAAAAAAGCGCTATTCGACATATTTCTTATTTATTTTTCCTATTATATTACTTATAACAATAAAATTATTTTTTTGTCGATTTTGCAAAATATTTTAGAAATAAAAAATAAATATTATATTGGATAAATTTTCAAATATTTTTTTATAATATTTTTTTTTCTTTTTAGTAAGCCTTATAATCAATAATTTTAAATGGATAATGAGCAAGAGATACGCTATCACTCGCTTTTTTGCATAGATCAGTTGATAAATATTTAAAAGAAGAATCTGAAAAAACGGTTGTAATTATTTCATCAGGATATTTTATTAATAATTGTAGAGCTCCGAGTAAATTTGCACCGCTAGATATTCCTACAGATAAACCCATTTTATTGATTTGTCTTGCTAAAGCAATACTCTCAGAGTCATCAACACTTATTATATTATTTAATTTATCTAATTTAACTAGTGCTGGAATAAACTCATCGCTGATTCCTTGAATTCGATGAGAACCTATATGTTTTCCTCCGCTCGATAACACCGGTGAATTTGCTGGCTCTAATGGATGGCATTTACAATCAATAACCTCTTTTTCAAAAAAGTCATGAAATCCCATTACTGTACCGCCTGTTCCCACTCCGGCAACAAATCGATCGGGTTTTAAT
Organism: Candidatus Anoxychlamydiales bacterium; assembly: GCA_011064875.1. GTDB lineage: Bacteria > Chlamydiota > Chlamydiia > Chlamydiales > SM23-39 > JAAKFX01. The sequence goes on from JAAKFV010000001.1 coordinate 17,067, forward strand.
CCTAATTTTTTTAATTGCATAACTAATTCTGGAGCTGTTGTTTTTTCATGAGCTTTTTTGTTATATTCATTTGAAAATTGATCGGGATAATACATATTTTTTTTCATAGCTATTTTTTTTGCTAACTCAAGAGATCCTATGAAGCCACCTTCTTCTTTTGAAATTTTTATAATGTTAGCTCCTATAAGCTCTATGATAAGATAGCGCTCTTTGCTAAGCCAATCTGGCATAACTAAAGTTACTTCATGATCTAAAAATTTTCCCAATGCAGCAATCGCAATCCCTGTATTTCCGCTGGTAACTTCAATGACCGATTGCTCAGGTTTTAATAATTCGGATTTATATGCATGTTCATAAATATAATATGCCATTCTATCTTTGATGGATCCACTAAAATTAAATGCTTCATATTTCGCATAGATCTTTTTTAATTTTCCTTTTATTTCTACTTGAATTTCTAAAAGAGGAGTATGAAAAAAAAGTTTTTTTAAATTTTTCAAATGGGTTAATTGATGTGCGAGACTCATAATTTTTCTCTTTTTATTTTTTTGAGAATTCAAAAAATAAATTTGCTCTTAAATTTGATGAATACCTAAAAAACAATAATAAAGCAATATAGGAGATTTTAACTTTGCCAAAATAAGACATTACAATTTTGACCTTACATATTTTATAAAACCCTTGATAAAAACATATAATATTAGTCATCATTAATAGCATTAAAATGCACCGGTAGCTCAATTGGATAGAGTGCTTGGCTACGGACCAAGAGGTTAGGGGTTCAAATCCTCTCCGGTGCGAGGTTTTTTTTTATATGTTAATAAAAATATTTGTTTTAGGTCCGATTGAGAATAATACTTTTGTAGTAACTTGTTCAAAATCAAAAAAATCTTTTGTCATAGATCCATCTTTTGGAGCTTTTGAAAAGATTAAAAATTTTTTAGAAGACAAGTCTTATACATTAGATAAGATTTTACTTACCCATTCTCATTTGGATCATATTGCAGATGTTAAGCATTTAAAAGATACATTTTCCTCTCCAGTTTACATTCATAAATTGGAGGCTAAAACGCTTCAAAAACCAGAGCCTTTATCTTTTTTTTCTATAAAAGCTGAAGGTGTAAAACCAGATGTTGTATTTGAAGATAATGATAAAATAGAAGTTGGCGATATAGAAATTAAAGTTATTCATACTCCAGGTCACACACCTGGAGGAACATGTTTTTATATTGAGAAAGAAAAAACTCTTTTTTCTGGAGATACACTCTTTAAAGGATCTTTTGGGAGAGTAGATTTTTCATATTCTAATCCAAAAGATATGATTAAATCTTTAAAAAAACTCTCGAAACTTCCAAAAGAGACAAAAGTATATCCAGGGCATGGCTCTCAAACAACAATAAAGCAAGAAAGCTGGATGGAAAATGTAGAACAATTTATTTAAATAAAAGGAGTATAAAATGACATTAATAGGAAAAAAAGCACCAGAGTTTAAAGCAAAAGCTGTTATAAAAAATAAATTTGATGAGGATTTTTCTTTATCAAATTTCCATGGTAGATATGTAATATTTTTCTTCTACCCATTAGATTTTACTTTTGTTTGTCCGACGGAGCTTCATGCTTTTCAAGAAAAGCTTCAAGAGTTCAAGAAAAAAGATGTTGAAGTAGTTGGTTGCTCTGTAGATAGTATCTATTCCCATTTCGCTTGGCTAAATACAGCTAAAGAAAAAGGGGGGATTCAAGGAGTAGAATATCCTTTAGTTTCAGATTTAACCAAAGAAATATCAAGAGCTTATGGTGTTCTTAATGAAGATGAAGGAGTAGCATATAGAGGGCTATTTTTAATCGATAAAGAAGGTATAATTCGCCATGAGCTTATAAATGATCTTTTCTTAGGTAGATCTGTAGATGAAGCTATCAGAGTAATAGATGGCCTTATCTGTTTTGAAACACACGGAGAAGTGTGTCCAGCTAATTGGCACTACGGTGAGAAGACCATGAAAGCTACGCAAGAAGGTTTAGTTCAATATTTTGAAGAAAAATAATAGTTACTCAGCTAAAAGATAATCGAACAAATCTTTTTGAGTAGTGATTATTATAGAGCTATGTAATTTGCATATTGGGTCTAGTTGTAAGATAATTTCAATATCACCTACACCTGGTATGCAAATCGCATCTAGTCTTTTTACTTTTTTTTTATCTTTTATTATTTCAAAGCTTTTGATGTAATCTTTTATACTAAATCCTTCCTCTTCAACTCTAAAATAAATCACATCTCTTTCATACATAATAGCTTGGATAGCAAAATCAAGGCCTCTGCTATCTTCTGGAGGATTACCTAAAGTGGTAGCTAATTGTGTTAGAGAGCTGCAAAAATAGGGATAATAAAATCTGCCCATTTCGCTCTCACCTAAAAAAGCTATTACTTTATTCATTATTAATTCCTTGTTTAATTATATTTTTATAACAATTAATATTAATAATTCAATAATTAATATAATTATTATTTTAATTAAATCTTTAATAGGCATTAAATATGTTTTGATATTTTTAAAAGAAACTAACAGTAGAAAAACAGACCATAAGCTGTTTATTATAAACTATTTATATTTTATAAGCTTAAAGTTATATTTATATAAATAATATAAAAAATTAGTGAGTTTTAATGTAATTATTGCTATAATATAAGATATTAATTAATCATAAAAAAATAATTTTAAAATAAAAAATAATAAGGAGAAAATATGGCAACCTTACCAGTTGGAGATAGATCTAATTATACTACTGTTTTTGAAAGACAAAGTATTGATGACTTTATAAGACAAGCTAATAAAATTGCAAAGTGTAATAAAAAGTTAATATGGGAAAAAAAGTCATTAGAGCCAGTTGTTGATAAAAGAAAATTTAATCGTATTAAATATATTACTGATAGTGATGAATCTTCTAAAGTGGCTATGATCTGGGCGCAAGTTTATACAGATAAAATAATTCAAAAAAGTGAACATTTAAGTTTATCTCCTACAGAAATATCTCTTTTTAAAAATGTTCGAGAAACTTTCCAATCAATTCTATCTCCGGCAAGTAAAAATGATGCAATGAAAAATTATAAAGAAGCAGGTAATGCTTTTGATTCCTTATTATATAAAATACAAGAACAAATGCCAGGAGAGCAACTCAGAATTTGGAATAAAAATGCAGCAGATAAAGCGAAAATAAGAGAAATGATGCAAAGAGAAAAAAGATCTTCGCCTGCGGTTGGAATGGATGGAGAAAAACATGTCGAGCGTGTAGAGGATGTCAGCGGCGATGAAGAGATCAGCGAGAGAGAGAGCGACGAAGTAAAACCAGAATTTCAAGCTAGTAAATTAAAGTTATCTCCAAATAAATGCTCAAAATTGACTAAGGTTATTTGTTCAGTTAGCGTTGTGGTTGCGGCAATTTTGATGATGCTGTATAAATACAACGAATAGAACTGAAAAATAAGTTTTTATAAAGTTATTATTTTAATATCCATATAATGATTATTTTAATTAATTACGTTTATTCAGATGAATTGAGTGCAATTAAAGGCATAAGCTATTTATTTTAATCGACTTATATCTGTCTTCCTAGATGTTTTTTCTGTTTTCTATTAAATTTATATTTTCATATATAGTATAAAAACTAGTGAGTTTTAATATCATTATTGATATAATGAAAGCATCATTAATGTTTAAAAGATAATTTAAAAAAATAATAATAAGGAAAAATCATGTTAAAGACAGAATATAATGAGAAGATGCCATATATAAATTCTAAAGAGATAGAATTTAGAAGTGTATTAGATAAAAAAAGCTTTGAATCTTTAAAAAGGCAAGCTGAAGTAATAGCAACTCATAAAGGTAAGACTGCAACTCATAAAGGTAAGAATGGGTTGAGTTGGACAAAAGATTTAGATCCAAAAGTGACAAAAGTTTTTCAAGCGGTTCCTGACGCTTTTTCTTCTAAAGATTTGTTAAAGAGTAATGAAGGTTCTTTGAGCGCTTCTTTTATAGCTAAAAATTGGACTGAAACTTTAAGAGGTAAAATTGAAAAAGAAGGAATTCAATTAAAGGAAGAAGAGATAGTGCTTTTTAAAAAGGTTTGGGATGTTTTTCAGACTTTACTTTACTATCATAATAGCAAATATAAGGAAATGGTTCTCAACAAAATTAATACGAATTGTGTAGCTTTAAGAAACTATGAAGCTGCAGCTAAAAATTTGTTTGAATTATGCGAAATTCAGAGAAGTCGTATTACAAGCGCTCAAAACTCACCAGATCAAGTTAGGAAAGTGGAAGAGGAGACCCCTAGTGCAGCTATTCAAGAGTTTTTAGTCGAAAGGTATGGAGATGATCAGTCTTTTAAGAGATATGGTAAAACAAAATAAAGATATATAAAAATTTATTGTTCATAAATCAATAAAAATTTTCTAAATAAAATTAGTTTAATAAATAAAAATAAAAGAGGATAAAAAAATGGCAGTATTAGGTGTTCCACAAATAGATTTAAAAAAAAGAACATATGCAGAATTTGTTGAGGATGCTCAAGAAATTTCAAGAGTTCGGGTAACTACCGACTTTTTAACATGGGGACGAAAACCAATGGTTGTTACTATTGCAGAGTTTAAAGAAAGAGAAGAAGGGTATTTGAGCTCTTGTTTCATTCAAAAAAAGGAAGAATATTCTTACATATCCCTAGAATGGGTTAGTTCATTAGTTAATAGAGTTAAAACTTTAGATAAAATATCTCAAAAAGATTTAGAGCTTTTTGATAAAGTGAGACAAGCTTTTGAGCTATTAACTTCATACTATCATTCTAGATTATCAGAAAGGTATTTAACTGTATATAGTAAGATATTTAAAGAAGGTTATCTGAATTACACAGAAGCTGCTGAAATAATGGGAGATATAGTAAAACCGAAAGAAGATCCAATTCAAGTTGATCGAAAATCTAAACTAGAAAATTGCGGACAAGATGATATTGATGTACTGTTGTGGCTTTATAAAGAAGGTAACATATCTAAAGATGAATTTTATAGAAAGATGGAGGCATTAGAAAAACAGAAAAATGGAGAAGGAAAAATTCATTCAGCACCTTCGGCGAGAATGAATTTTAAAAGAGAAGCTGATAGCGACTCTGATAACGAAGAATATCTTTCCCCAAAAGTAGGTTTAAAGGGTGAAAAAGCTTATCCAAGACCAAAAGGTCCAAAAAGCGATGCAGCAGCTGAAGTTGATTCATTAACGGCTAGTTTTCAAGGCCCTTTGGAGACAAAGAACTACGGTTCCATTTGCAGCTTTGCGTAGAACTTCACGTGTTACTCTTGATTTGAGTGATTTTCAGTAATCAGAGCCTATGTCTAGAGCTTTTGAGAGGATTCAAGAGAGGAAAAAAAAGGTGAGTAACATCTTTTTCTTGAACGATGAGGTGTTTTGATTTAAAGGGATATATATTTAGAGTCCTTTAAAAAATTTAGCCTTTGAGCCTAAATCGTTTTCGATCTCTAGTAGTCTATTGTATTTTGCAATCCTCTCTGATCTAGATAAAGATCCTGTTTTTATCTGACCAGAGTGGGTTGCTACGGCAAAATCTGCAATAAAAGCATCTTCAGTTTCTCCAGATCTATGAGACACCACGGTGTTAAAACCGTTTTTTTGAGCAAGATGAATAGTTTGTAGAGTCTCAGTTACAGTACCTATTTGATTTAATTTAATTAAAATTGCGTTTGCTGCTTTTTTCTCAATTCCCTCTTTTAAAAATTTTGTATTTGTTACAAAAAGATCATCGCCGACTAGTTGCATTTTATTTCCTATTTCTTTTGTAAGCTCTACCCAGCCTGTCCAATCAGATTCAGCGAGACCATCTTCTATTGAATCTATCGGAAATTTTTTTGAAAGCTCTTCTAAATATTTAATTTGCTCTGTAGGTGTTTTAGTTTTAAAACTTTTTTTTGCGGCTTTTTTCTTCATCTCAAAATATACTTTATCTTTCGTATCGTAAAACTCAGATGCTGCAGGATCTAAAGCAATTGAGATCTCATCTTTTGGTTTATAACCAGCTTTTTCAATAGCTTGCATTATTAACTCTAAGGCTTCTTCATGTGATTTTAAGTTAGGAGCAAACCCTCCCTCATCACCAACAGATGTTGCAAAGCCCTTATCTTTTAGGATTTTTTTAAGAGTATGAAAAACTTCAGCTCCCCAACGAAGAGCTTCTTTAAAATTTTGAGCGCCTCTTGGTCTTATCATAAATTCTTGAAAATCAAGAGGACTATCAGCATGCACACCACCATTTATGATGTTCATCATAGGACATGGAATCAGGTATGTGCCTTTTGTATTTAAATACTCATAAATCGCTTTGTTTTGAGATGTAGCACCAGCTCTTGCTACTGCTAGAGAAACGCCTAGCATTGCATTTGCACCAAAATTAGCTTTGTTTTCTGTGCCATCTGCTTTTATCATTAAATTATCAATTGTTTCTTGATCGGTAACAGATTTTCCATGAAGAAGTTTATCGATTTCATTATTAACATTTGATACCGCTTTTAAAACACCTTTTCCAGAGTATCTTTTTTTATCATTATCTCTAAGCTCTAAAGCTTCATTAGCGCCAGTTGATGCTCCTGATGGAACTTTTGCTTTTGTGATTATACCATCTGTAGTTTTCAAAATAACTTCAATAGTCGGATTTCCACGAGAGTCTAAAATTTCTAGAGCTTCAATTTTTTTTATCTTACTCATATAAGCTTTCCTTTTTTTCTAGTATTTCTTTTATTAAACAACGATATGCTTCAAAACGCAAGAAAGAGATTTTATTTTTATCTAACGCTTCTTTTACTTTGCAAGATGGCTCATCAATATGTTTGCAATCACCGAATTTACAATTTTTTGCAAAATTTTCAAATTCAAAAAAATGATTTTTTAAATCTTCCATCTCTAAATCCCAAATCCCAAAACCTTTAATTCCAGGAGTGTCAACACAAAATCCACCTTTTTTTAGCTCGATTAGCTGAGATTTTGTTGTGATATGTGCGCCTTTATATGTTTTTTTTATAAGCTCGCCTGTTTTAAATTTGGTATGTAAAACTGAGTTGATCAATGTTGTTTTACCACAGCCTGATTGTCCAGAGAATACAGAGGTTTTTCCTTTCATTACATTTAATAAACTATTCAGTCCAATTTTTGTTTTGCAGCTAATTGATAGAATTAAATATCCGAGCTCTTCATATATTTTTAAGAAATTTTTATATTTTTCTTCTTCTTCTGTACCAAGTTTTAGGAGATCTATTTTGTTGATTATAATAACAGGGGACATGTTTCCTTTAGTGCAAGCTATTATATATCTATCTATTAGAAAGGGTTTTAAATGAGGTTTTACAACACTACTTGTGATTAAAACTTGATCGATATTGACAGCTATTATGCTCTGTTTTTTTGTTCTCGTTTCTAATCTAGATAAGATAGAGTATCTTTTATCAATGCTTTCAATAGACGCTTCTTTTTCATTTTTAAATGAGATGTTAACGATATCACCAACAGCTAAAATATTTTTATTTTTTGTTTTTTCTTTTTTTAATATGCCTCTGAGTGTGCATTTGTATTCTTTTTTGTTAAAACTAACTAAAATCTCTTCTCCTAGAATGGATAAAACTACCCCTTTATCTAAATGTTTTTTAGACTCTTTTTTTGCATCGGATAAAATTTTTGATTTTTGAATATCTGTTTTTTTGTATTTAGATCTATCTTTAGAAGATTTTAATTTTCTTTGTTTTCTAGATTTTTTTGTGTCTTTTAAAAAATGTTCTTCTTCTTCTAAGTATTTATCAAATTTATCAGACATTTGTTTAGCTTCTTCTCATTTCAAACATTGCGATGCTACCTGCTATTGCAGCATTTAAAGAATCGATATCTTTTTTAATTGGAATTGTAAAGCTTTTGGCTATCTCTTTTGCCCAAGCAGATGGTCCTTTAGCTTCGTTAGAGACGATTAAAGCCATAGGTTTTTCAAAATCTACTTCGTCTATATCTTCTCCTTTTATATCAGCTAGATATGCATTTAATTTATTATCTTTAATAAAATCTAAAATTTCTTTTTCAGTGAAAATTTTTATAGGAATAAAAAAAGTTGCTCCTTTTGCAGCTCTTAGAGCTTTTTCGGAATATGGATCTGTTGAGTGATTTGATATAATTATCAAATTAAAACTAAAAGCATTTGCGCTTCTAATTATAGTTCCTAAATTTCCTGGATCTGAGATATTATCTAAAATCAAAACATAATTTTTATCTTTTATTTCTTCATCTCCAATTTCGATTATAGCAGCAACATCTTCAGGAGATTTTACATTTGTAATTTTTTTCATTACCTCTTTTGTAACTTTTAAAACTTTTTTAGCTTTTGGTCTTTTTCCAATTCTTTTTTTAGTAGTAATAAAAGTATGAATAGGTCTCTTTTTTTGAGCATCTTGAATAGCTTTTTTTCCAACAACTAAAACTTTGCCTTCTGCTTTTCTAGCGTTTTTATCTTTTCTTATTTTTACAATTTGTTTTATATGTGGATTAGAGGAGCTGGTAATTTTTTTTGATGACATAACTAACCTTTAAAATTATGAATTTAGCACAATCTAAAACAAAAAACATTAAAAGTTTTTTTGCGTATAGAATATTTTTTATTATTTTAATTTTAGTGGTTTTGCCACTAATCATATATTTATCTATATTATATAGATCTGAGTATAAAGAGCAAAAGCAAGATTTTTTGATTACAATGGATATGCTCTCTACTCAGATCTCCAAAAATATTGAAGATAATCTAAAATTTAAAAATGATATTTTGGATTTTGCTATAAATGAAATAAATCGAAATGGCCTAAATATAAATAAGTGTTTTGAAAAAATAACGATGCAGTTCAATCTACAAGATCTTCTATATTTTGATTTTTCTCAAAATAATCTATTTATAATGAACTCTACTAAACAAAATTTAATAGGCAAAAATCTAAATAATTTAAAAAATATTTTAAATCAAAAAAACTCTCTTTTTGCTACTAATCTATTAAGCTGCAAAAATTGTATCTATTTTAGTAAAACGATTTATCAAAATAACTATCCAAAAGGCGCATACGTTTTATCTTTTTTTAAAGATGAGATAATATCGGATCTCCCACAAGATAAATATTTTAAAAATATCGATCTGAAAATTTTAGATAGTTCTAATAATATTGTTTTATCGAATGTTGATCTTGCATCAAATGAATCTACGAATCAGCTAACAGCTAAAAAAGATCTAAAAAAACTAAATTTAGAGTTGGTTTTAAGTTTAGATCAAAAATATTTAAAAACTTTTCATCAGCAAAATTTTGTTTTTAAACATATTTTTATTTTGAGTATTGTCTTTGTAATTTTACTTATTTTAACTTGGATTATCATCTCATTTATCTCAAAACCCATAAAAAAATTACTTTTAACGATGAAACATGTAAAAGAGGGAGATTTAAATAAACGCTATAAAAAACAAAAATTTGGTTTTGAGATCAACTATATAGGTAGTTTTTTTAATAATACTATGGACTCTTTAATAGCGAAGCAAAAAGAGGTAGAAAAAGAAAAAATGGAGAAACAAAGATATGTTCAGGAGCTAGAGATTGCTGAAGATATTCAAATAAGTTTGCTTCCTCAAAAACCTCTAGATATCAAGGATGTAGAGATCTCTTTTGGAAATCTTTTTGCAAAAGAGGTGGGTGGAGATTTTTATGACTTTTTTTTAAAAGATGGAAAAATATTTTTTGTAATAGCAGATATCGCTACTAAAGGAATTTTAGCTTGTTTATATGCTTTAAATTTAAGAAGCACTATTAGATCTTATGCGACTACTATAGATAATTTAGATGAGATTATCATAAAGACGAATAATCTATTTTATAAAGACGCTAAAGAAAAAAGCATGTTCGCAACTGCCTTTTTTGGGATATATGATCTCAAATCTAAAAACTTGAAATATTCAAATCAAGGGCATATGAGTGCAATCTTAAGAAAAGAAGATTCTACTATAACAGAGCTTACAACTAAAGGGATGGCACTCGGTGTTGAAGAAACAGAAAAAGTCTCTATCAATGAAATTACGTTGCAAAAAAATGATCTTTTATTTTTATATACCGATGGAATCATAGAAGCTATAGATAAAAACAATAAATTTTTTGGTAAAGAAAATTTAGTAAATCTTATCAAAGATACAAAAGATTTAAAAGCATCTCAGATTGTAGAGAATCTATTTGCAAAATTAGAAGAATTTTCAAAGGATGCCGATCAGTTCGATGATATGACTGCTTTAGCATTTAAAATTAAATAATATTTCTTTTTCATTTATTTTTTTTTAAAACATCCAATGTTAAACGATCCAAATGAGCTGTCAAATAAAGTGGAATTGAAAGAATATGATCATATAAAGATAAGACATTTTCTGAAATTCTCACTCCTATAGGTAGATTTTTTAACTTTAAAAAACTATGAAGAGATCTAAGCTTTCCAGTTGCACCTGCTTTTACTTCAATTGCTATAATTTTTGAATCTATTGTTTTTACAAAGTCTACTTCAGCATTAGCTGATCTTTTTTTCTCCCAAAAAAGTAGTGATCGATTTTGATCTGGAAGATCATTTGCTAAAATTTCTTGAGCTACAAATTGTTCAGCTAGCATTCCTGCATTTATTTGCAAAATATCTTTTTCAAAAAAATCTTGAGCATCTACTTGAGAAGCTGTTTGTAAAAGACCAATATCTAAAAACATAAGTTTAAATCGATGATCTTGAATATGAGCATGCAAGGGCAGGCCACTTGCTGTTGTTGCAAAAACTGGCAAGATAAGTCCAGCTGATGTAAGTAAATGAATAGCTGGTTTTAAATCTCTGGATCTTGTCTCTTTATCAATATGAGAATATTTTAAAATTTGTCCGACTAGAGAAGGAACTTTTAAAAAAATCATTTGAAGATATTTATGTTCAACATGCTCTGAATATTTTCCAAAATCACTTTCATAAGCTTGAAGAATTCTTCTATGAACTTTTTGACATTCTAAAAAAGAATTAGTAGATTTATAAGTCCTTATTGCATCTGGCATTCCACCAATAAAGAAAAATTTTCTAACCCATTTTAAAAGCTCTAAATGTTCAAAATCACTAAAAGAATTTTTTAAAGTTACTGATTGTAATCTTTCAAAAGCTATTGGAGAAAATTCTTGTAAAAATTCTTCAAAAGAAAAAGGTCTAAGATATAAAAATTCAACTCTACCAACAGGAAAAGAATATTTTTTCTTTTTTAATAAAAATTCCATTAGAGATCCTGCTGCTATTACATGTAGCTCTTTCATTAATTCTTTAAAATATCTCAAACTAACTAATGCATTTGGACATTCTTGGATTTCATCCAAAAACAAAAGAGTCTTTCCTGGAATAATTTTTGACTTAAATGAAAGCTCTAGTTGTTTTATAATTTCTAAAGGATCTCTTGTTTTAAAACAGCGGTTTAAATCAGGTTGTTTTTCAAAATCCACCTTGATAACATTTTCAAAATGAGTTTTTCCAAAATATTCAACAAGATAGCTCTTTCCAACTTGGCGAGCTCCTCTGAGCAAAAGAGGTAAGTGCTCTTCTCTATTTTTCCACTCTATTAGCTCATTTTCCAATTTTCTTTTCATGTTTTGGCCTCTTTTTATACCTATTTATATCATATTTTGGTTATTTATGGCATCAATTTTAGCCAATATTTGGCTATTTTTGATATCAATTTCAGCCAATATTTGGCTAAAGTTGCCCCCAAAAATAGCAAGCTGCTTATTATAAGTTATTTGTAAATTCAAATATTTTCTAATATTTTATTCAAATATCTCAAATATGATGATTTTAAAAATAATTAATGTTAAATTCGATTCCCTTTAAAATTTTTAACAATATAAGAGGAAATTATGAGTGCAGTTTCAGATATAACCACTATAGAACTTACAACTACTGAACTTTGGGATAAGCATCATTTGGTTAGTTCTGGTGCCAAAATTGATGAAAGCGTCTCTGATACAGTTTTTTTCAAAAAGATCACTTTATATATTCCAGAAACTTATCTTAGCTCAGACAAAGAAGCAAAAATTAGAGAAATTATTTCTACAATAACTAAATATAATCGAGAGTTACTTTCACATCAAATGAATGAGAAAAAGTTTTTAATTTCCAAACCAGGGGAGGGAAATTGTGAAAATCAACATATATTATCATCTTATATAAAACATACAGCTATCTTTATTGAATCTTTGAAGCAAATGGATGAAAAAATTTCAAGAAATGGCATAACTTATAAAATAGAATATTAGTCGAAATTAATAATTATTTTTTAGGCCAAATTTTTAATTTTTTCAGCTCGTCTATTACTTTGTTAGGATCTTGTAATTTTTTATTTATAGAGATTTTTATCGCTTCTTTTAAAAGTTGTCCCATCAAAATACCGGGCTCTATATTGCAAAGCTTTAAATGATCTGATTTTACTATAGGGTCGTTATTTTTGATTCTATCTACATAGGGTGTAAGTTTTTTTTGTCTATTTTCATGAATATGAAGAAAATCTTTCCTAATTTCTGCTTTTATATGAACAGCTAAAATATCAATGACTAGCTCATAATAGTGGTTTGAATAAAAATAAGCCCAACAAAAATCGTCTACTTTACTTTCATCTTTTATATAGCTTTTACCGAGATCTAAAAAAGTTACAAATTCAATTTCTCTATTAGAGAGTTTTAGATATCTACAAAGCTCTTGCTTTTGCTCTAAATTAAATTCTGGAAATAACTCTAAAATGGAGACAATAACAGGAGCTCTATGTGGAAAATCATCAACTAAAAAGAGTCTTTCTTTTACTTCATCTGAGTCAAGTTTTTTAAGATCAGGAAAAACAGTTTGTAGAAGGTTATATTCAAAAAGCATGATAAGTGCTTTTTTAAATCCTTGATATTGACTCATTTTTGTGAGCTCTTGAAAAATTCTTTCAATTGCAACAGCTGGAAAAAGTTCATCAGCGTGGGCTATTATCGCTCTTTTGGTCTCTTTTTCTATCTCAAAATTAAACCTTGCGCTCATTCTTATAGCTCTTATCATTCTTAGTCTATCTTCTTTAATTCTTGAATGGGGATTTCCAATACATCGAATTATTTTTTTATCTAAATCATCTCTACCATTTACAAAATCTATGATCTCTTCTTTTATTGGATCATAAAACATTCCATTTATAGTAAAATCTCTTCTTTGAGCATCGATTTCAGGGGAGGAAAACTCTATCTTAGATGGTCTTCTCCCATCTTTGTATTCAACGTCCTGTCTAAATGTTGCAACTTCATATTGTTTGTTTTTAATGATCACTAAAATTATTCCAAAAGCTTTTCCAATAGGTATTGTGTGTGAAAATAGAGATTCAACAACCTCTGGAGGAGCACTAGTTGCTAAATCTATATCATCGGATGGGTGATTTAATAAAAAATCTCGAACCCAGCCTCCTGCAAAATAAGAAATGTAACCTTCTGCTACTAGAGTTTTGACAATAAATTTCGCTTCTTGCATAAAATATATCTAAGGTGGCTTAAGAAATAATTTTTTATGTTACACTCAATTTTTGCAAGATAAAAAGGTTCAAATGTCTAAAAGTATACAAATATTAGATGATAATTTAATTAATAAGATAGCAGCAGGTGAGGTGATAGAGAGCCCTGTTTCTGCTATCAAAGAGCTTGTTGAAAATTCAATAGATGCAGATGCAAAAAATATAGTAATTGAAGTTAAAAAATCTGGTTTAGAGCTAATTAGAGTAGAAGATGATGGAATTGGAATGACAAAAGAAGATGCGTATCTTTGTTTTAAAAGGCACGCTACTTCAAAAATTAAAACTTTTGATGATTTAGTAACTGTAGATTCAATGGGTTTTAGAGGAGAGGCTTTAGCTTCTATTGCAGCTGTTTCTAAAATAGAGATAAAAACATCTATAGATAACATTGCAACTCATTTGAAATTAGATAGATCTAAAATTATTTTTGAAAAAGAGATAGCTAGAACAAAAGGTACGACAATAGACATAAAATCTCTATTTTTTAACGTGCCTGTTAGGAAAAAATTTCAAAAGACTTTAAGCCATTTAAATTCAGAGATAATAAAAGTTATAAATAATCTATCACTTACTCGGCCAGATATTGGTTTTAAACTGATTTTAAATTCAGATATAAAAATTTCAACAAAACCTCAAGATATTGATAAGAAAACCGCTTTTAAAAATAGGATAAAAAATCTTTTAGCTAAAGATGTCATGAAAAATGCAATTGAAGTTGATTTTTCAGAAAATAATATTAAAATTTTTGGGTTAATATCTGATCCAAACTTTTCTAGAAAAACAAAAACGCAGCAATATTTAATAGTTAATAATAGAGCAGTTAATAGCTCTATTATTTCAAAATTTATAAAAGAGGCTTACTTTACAAGGATTCAAGAAAGTGAATATCCAGTTTTTGCACTTCATATAAAAATGCCTTTTCATTTTGTAGATGTAAATGTGCATCCTCAAAAAAAGGAAATTAGAATTAGAGAGCTTATTTTTATAAAACAAGCAATAAAAAATGCTATAGATAATGCTTTTGAAAAAAAATTTCAAAAAGATGAAAAAAGTGTAGATAATAACTCTTTTTCAGCTGATTTTAACTTTACTAAGCCAAAGATAAAGAATGAAAATTTTTCTTTTGAAGAGATCAAAAAAGAAAATATTTTTAAAAATTTTGAAAAACAACTGATTTTTGAGAAATTTTATGATATCGAAAGTTTAGATTTAGAATTTTTGAAAATAGATCATTTTATTTTTATCGAAACTAAATTTTTGAAAGGATTTTTAGATATTGAAGAGGATGAAAAAATTGTAGTTTTTGATTTAAGCTCAATTTTTTTAATGTCTCTTTTTGAAAAGATAAAAAATAAAGAAAAATTATTAAAACTCCAAACTCTTTTAGTTCCGATAAGTATATCACTAAATTTAGCTGATATCTTATTTGTAGAAGAAAATATACAAAAATTTTTAGATTTGGGGTTCGATGTAAGGGTAATTTCTAAAGATCAAATCTTAATTGATGCAACCTTTCAAATGCTTGAAAAAGAAAATATAAAAGAGCTGTTTTTCTTAATTTTAGAGGATTTAAAACATTTGAATTCAACAAGTCTTATGGACAAAACTTATGAAAAAAAATTAGCAACTCAAATTTCTAAGATAGCGAAAACTAAAAGCTACACAGATGAAGAAGCTATTGATCTTCTATCTTTATTCATAAAAAATAAAAGTGCAAATGTAGATCCTCTGGGGCAGAGTATCTTTAAAAAATTAAATAAAAATGGTATTGAAAAGATTTTAAAAGGTTAAGAAACAGATGAATTATTCAAAAAGATTAAAAAATATTCAAAATTATGTCTTAGAGAAAAATATTGATCTTTTAATACTAGATGATAGCATATCTTTAATCTATCTATCTGGCCTTCATCTCTCCTATGGTAAACTTTTCATTACAAAAGACAAAACTAAACTTTTTGTAGATGGTAGATATTTGCAAAGAGCTAAAGAAGACTCTAGTCTAGATGTTGAACTAATTTGTGAAAAAGCTCTTTTAGATTTTATAGTTGAAAACAAACTAAAAAATATTGCTTTCGATAGCTCAAAATTAAGCTATAGTAGCTATGAAAAACTAAAAAAATTTTTAGAAAAGATAAGAACTAAATGTGATTTAGATATTAAAATTATTCCTGTTTGTAATCCTTTAAAAGAATTTAGAGCTATTAAAGATGTAGATGAAATTTTGCTACTTAAAAAAGCAGCTAACTTAAATTGGAGAGGATTTGAGCATGTCTGTCTTCTTTTAAAACAGGGAATCACTGAAAAAGAGATCGCTTTTGAATACGAGATGTTTGTTAAAAAAAATGGAGCAGATAAATTATCTTTTGATCCTATTGTAGCTTTTGGTAAAAATAGCGCCATGCCTCACTATAAAACATCTACAGCAAAATTAGAGCTAAATGATCTTGTTTTAATGGATATAGGCGTTGAAATACAAAATTATCAATCAGATATGACAAGAGTTATTTTTTTTGGCACTCCAGACCCAAAATTAGAAAAGATTTATTCTGTAACGAAAAAAACACAAGCAGCAGCACTATCTCAATGCAGGCCTGGAGTAAAATTAAAAGAATTAGATTTAGCTGCCAGAAAAGTATTGAAAGAAGAAAATTTTGAAAATTTTTTCGTGCACTCATTAGGACACGGAGTTGGACTGGAGATCCATGAATTTCCTAGAATAAAATTCGATACAGAAGACAAGGATGTTATTTTGAAACCAGGTATGGTGATAACAATAGAGCCTGGAATATATCTTCCAAATGTAGGTGGCACTAGATACGAAGATACAATTATAATTACTCAAAGTGGATATGAAAATTTCTATAGTATTAGCTAATAGGAAGTTTGATTTTACATTTTATATCTGTATTTTTATCAAAACCTACAAATATTTTTTCATTTGATCTAGTAATAGAATTTGAAAAATCAAAGAGTTTTAGACTCTTTTCATCAATAGTATGACCATTTTTCTGACATATGCTTAAAACATTTTGAGAAGTTAGATTTTTTGGGGGATACTCTATTTGTAATTGATAAATCTCATTTGATATTTTTTTATTAAAAAAAGTGCTAAGTAATTCTTTAGATGCATCTTTCATTGGAATTTGCTCTCTTGAATTTTCAATTTTCACAAAATCTAATAAAGATGGACAGCCAATCTTTTTTTCAAAATCATAAAATTTTGTTCCTTTGATAATTTTATAGTAGCTATTTTTTAAAGAGCCATCTTTTAATATTAGGGTTTCAAAATTTAAATCTTGTTTTTTCTCAATTTGATTTTCAAATGCTGTTAAAATATTATTTAAAAGGACATTTTCAAAGCCTTTTTTATAAAAACTTTGATTTGAATACAGAGTCTTTATTAAAGATGCGATCAGATTATACGTATCTTTTTGTTTCTCTTTTTTTTCTATCGCTAGTTGATAGATATTGATTTTGGCATTTTCAGGATGAATTTTTCTATTTTTTTCTTTTTTTTCTTCAGTAGTTTTTTCTTGTTCAGCATTTGTTCTTTGCTTAGATTTAACCCTCTCTTTTAAATGATCAAAATAATATTTTTCATACGCATTTGTAGCTTTTCTAGAAGATTTCATATAACCTGAAAAACTTCTAGATATATAGCCATCAGATAAATGTTTTTTTGAAAGAGTATTTGTCGTTATCGCAAAGATCATCAAAAGCCCAGCTATAAATGCTACAATATTCATAAAAAAATATCTTCTTTAAATGCTGTCACATCTTAACATGTCTAGCTGGTAGAAAAAAAGCAAAATCTAAATTATTATTAAGTTTAATTTTGATAGCTGAGGGGAGAAATTCGGCTTTTTTAGGCCAAAATTTATACCAACAAATATTTTTTGAAACCCCATCTAGTTTATATTTTTTAAGCTTTAAATCGCTATTTGATAAAAATTCATATTCAATTTTCTTAACATTTTTTAATAGAATTTCAACTCTAGGTTTTTGATTTTCATCTCTTGAAGTAGTCTCAAGGCATAAATTTTTATTCTCATTAACGAAGAGTTTAGCTTTTAAAACTAGACTAAAATTAGCATCACTATCGATTTTATTATCATAACTTATATATAAAATAAGACCTTTAGTGTTTTGAGCATTTTTTGTATAAAATGGGCTGCTTGTTATAAAATCACCTTGATAAATATTTGAAAATACTTGGGTTAGCCTTATTTGAGCATGGTTGATTGCTAAAATTTTTGATTTTTTCTCTTCAATATTTTTCTCTAGTTTCATAATTTTTGAGAAAAACCCAAATAAAAAAGTAATAATAATAGTTATTAAAAATAAAGATATTATTATCTCAAGTAAAGTAAAGTTATTCTTTTTTATTAGTTTCATGTTTTTTCAAAAATTAAAGTTTTTCCTAAAAATAGCTCTATTTAGTTTTGCATATCATTTTATATTCATATTCATATTTTCTTTTTTGATCAATCGGTCTTAAAAATATTCTAATAGTCAATAATTTGTATTTTTCATTATCCTTTGTCTCTTTTTCTTTGTTTTTCGAATAAATCTTGTATGATCTTGCTATTTCTTTGTTGTTGAATGTGACTAATTTATAGGGTTTTAATGTTTCATATGGAGTGGCTTTTTTATTATGAGCTAAATTTTTAGTGAATTTATTTTTATCTTTATAGATTTCAAGCTTCAAATCTAAAAAAGTTAGATCAGCTATCCTCTCACATTCAAGTTTTTCTAAAGATTTGATTTGAGATCTAAAAAAATAAATTGGATTTCTAATTAAAGGAACTATTAGAAGTGTGACTAAAGCAAAAGCTATAATTACCTCAATTAATAAAAACGATCTTTTGTTTTTATAAAAAAAAATTAGACGCTTATTTGACTTCATAATAAAAAAATTATATAATTTTAAATAGTTTGTAGAGCAATTTAATACGTATGCAGTTTCAAACCAAAGCATTATATAATTTTCTAAGATTTACTTCATGTCATAATAAATCTTCGAGAGTAAAAAAATGGCAAATTGAAGATTTAAGAGTTTTAAAAGAAAAGAAATTATTTGAAAATCTTAAAAATCTAAATCTTAATATGGATAAAGAATATTTTTTAAAATATGCAAATGAAGTGGATTCTCCAGAAGAGCTAGTTGATCTTTTAGCAGGGGAAAAAGAAGGGGAGTCTAAAGATCAAATCTACCTTGTCTTATTCGAGTTATATCGTAGATTCTTATCCGAGAAAAGATGTATATCAATTTTTGCAGATGAATTAGATCATAGAATTTTTCTCTACGATACAAATCAGCTCTACAATGATGAGCTTTTACAAAATTCACTTGCTAATTTAAAAAATATTTTAGATAGCAATGTAGATTTTGGAGTAGATCAAAAAGAAGCTTTTAAAAGCTTACTTCAGTATTTAGCTCATGATTTAGAAAATTTTTTATTCGATTATATCTCTGATCAAATCGATGCGAAAAACAAAGTTTATGCTCTAGAATTAATAGATGGTTTTTATCCATATATATCTAAAAATCTATGGTTTGATTTTTTAAAAGCAAAATTAAAAGCTTTAGATGATATCTCATCTTCTAATGAAATTATTGAAAAGATTTTATCTCACTTAAAGCTAAAGCCAAATTTAGATCTCCAATTTAGAATACTCAAATTTATGGTTGGCCTGGGTGATAGAAAAATTTTTATGAAGACTCTGAAACAAGCTGCTGAGCATCTAAAAAAAGAAGAAGAGCTAAAAAGTATTTTAAATATTTTAGCAGAATTTTATCTAAGGTTAGATAGAGATGATTTAGAGAAAAAAATTCTAGATATAATAGATCAAAGGTCCAAAATTAAAAGTGATCAAGCTTTAAAAAAACAAGATATAGATGCAATTTTACAAATTGTTTCTTAATATGAATTTTCAAAGGTAGAATAGCGGATTTTTTTTATAAAATTTTAATAGGATTAAAATTGATATAATCGGCTGATGCCAAAATATATTTAATATTATTTTTTTCACCAAACATCTTTTTTTCTCTCTTTAAATTATGAAGATGCCCAAAGATGCAAATATCAACATTATATTTTTCTAAGAGTTTAGAAACTTTAGAATCTTTTAAATCAGCTGAAATGGGAGGGTAATGAGTCATAACTATTTTAGTCTTAGCATTTTTATCTAGTTTTTCTAAACTAAGCTTTAGTCTTTCAATTTCTCTTGCAAAAATCTTTTCAGATAGATCCTCTTGAATATTTTCTTGAAGATCTTTTCTTTGTTTGGGATTGTATACAAAATTGATGTATTCATTAAAATTATACTCAGTAGTATCCCAAAGTCTAGAGCCAGCAATTGAAACATCTCCAAATAAAAGAGAACTATTTTGAATAAAAGAAATGGATGGAGGAAGAGCTTCTTTTAATTTGCTTGCTGATGGCCACCAATAGTCGTGATTACCTCTTATTATTACTTTTTTGCCTGGTAGTTCATGTATCCATTCTAAGTCAAGTAGAGCATCCTTTAATTTGATCGCCCAACAGATATCTCCTGGAACTAATACTAAATCATTATCAGTTACAGTTTTTTCCCAATTACTTTTTATTTTTTCTTGATAATTTTCCCAAGTCTTACCAAAATCTTTCATGTCTTTTTCAGGAGTTGATATTGATAGATGTAGATCTGAAATAGCAAAAATTTGCATATTTAAAATTCAAAGTTGTCCGGCAGTATTGTTCCTGCTGTTATTACAATTATACTATCTCGAACGTAGATATTTTCGCTATCATAAGAAGTTAAATTTTCTTTATTGATTAATTTTACATTATTTCCAATTTTTACATGTTCATCGATTATTGTTTTTTCAATTCTGCAGTTTTCTCCAATTTCAAAAATATCCGGTAAAACATCTTTTGTTTGCTCGGGAGATGTATAAGTGGAGTTTCCAAGAAAAACGCTATCTTTGATTATTGTGCCTTTTTTTATTTTTGTTCTAAGACCGATCATTGAGTGATTTATCTCTTCAGCTTCAATAACTGAGCCTTCACAAATTATTGAATTTGTTATTTTTGTAGTTTTTATATTTGCACCAGGAAGATGATGTGCACAGGTATATATTGGATTTTTTTCATCGTATATTTTAAGACCTAAATTAGATGTTGTAAGAGCAAGATTTGCATCATAAAATGATTTTATAGTTCCAATATCTTCCCAATATCCATCGTAAACAAAAGAGGCAGCTTTTCCTTTGTTTAACTGTGTTGGAATTAGATGTTTTCCGAAATCTTCTCTTGGGTCTTCTAAAAGTAATGTTTTTAGAGCATTTCTTTTAAAGATATAGATGCCCATTGATCCTAAAAAAGGTTTTTCTTTTGTGATTTTACATTCTTTATCGATGGTTTCATCTAACCTGAAATTATCTAAAATCTCTTTTTCTTGGGGTTTTTCAAAAAAATCTACTATATATGAATCTTTATTGATTTTTAAAAGCCCTAACCTTTTTGCATCTTGTTCGCTAACAGGAAGAGATGCTATCGTTAAATCTGCATCTTTTTCTTTAGCAAAGCTAAACATCTTTTGAAAATCTATATTATAGAGTTGATCTCCAGAGAGAATTAAAAAGAAATCAACAGGAAGCTCTAGAATTTTATCTAAGTTTTTTCTAATTGCATCTGCTGTACCATCAAAAAAAACTCTCTCACCATTTGGTTTTTCTTCAGGAGTTATTAAATCTAATCTTCCTGGAAAAAAATTATCAAATTGATAGGTTTGAGATAGATGATGGCCTATCTCTGTTGTTAGATATTGTCCTATAACGAGTATTTGACGAATATTGGAGTTTAGTGAGTTAGATATCGGAATATCTATTAGTCTATATCTTCCTCCATATGAAACAGCAGGCTTTGAGTGATAGAGCGTTAATGGATGAAGCCGCGTTCCCTTGCCGCCAGCTAAAATAATACTGGCAATATTGTGATGCTTCATTGTTGTTTCAAATAGCATGTAAAAATAATGATGTTTTTTCTACCCCTAAAACTGCAACGTAATCAATAAATAATTACAAATCAATATATTTTTGAAATTAAGCTGAAAATAATCTTTTTTGTTAATTTATTTAGATAACGCTTTATTTAGAATGCTTTTAGCATTATAACTAGATCGAACATAAGGAGCTGCATAGATATTTTTCACAAAAATCTTCTTTGCAAAATCTTTATATTCTTGAAACTCTTTAGGAGTTATAAAAGATTTAATTGGATATTTTTTATTATTAGGAGATAGGTATTGGCCTATTGTTATTATATCAACTCCTGCTTCTTTTAGATCTTTGATGGTTTGAAAAACTTCCTTTTTAGTTTCTCCAACCCCTACCATCAAACCCGATTTAACAAACTTTACTTTTTTTGATTCTTTTGCATATTTTAAAATCTTTAAACTATTGGAGTAAGTGGCTTTATGTCTTATTTTTGGAGAAATCCTTTCAACAGTTTCTATGTTATAATTAAAAATATCTACTTCTTGATCCAAAACAAGATCAATTAAATCAAATCTACAAGAAAAATCAGATGTTAGAGTTTCTATAGTAGATTCTGGGTTTAATTTTTTTACCTCTTGAATTATTTTGCACAAGTGATTTGCTCCTTCATCTTCTAGGTCATCTCTTGCGACCATAGTTATAACTATGTGTCTAAGTTCTAATATTTTAGCAGACTTTGCAATATTAAAAGGTTCTAATGGATCGGGCTTTTTTGGCTTTTTTGCAAAATCTATATCACAAAAAGAACAGGCTCTTGTACATTCTTTTCCTAAAGCTAAAAAAGTTGCTGTTTTTTTTGAAAAACACTCAAATCTATTTGGACAATTAGCTTCTGTACATACAGTATGTAGGTTATGTTTTTTTATAGTTTCAATAGTTTTATTAAGTGGTCCGATAGGGAGTTTTTTTCTTAAAAATTCTGGAAAATTCATAATTTTAAATTTGGCGGAAAGTTCAGTGGTCTGTTAAGAGCGATCAAAAGAGCTTCTTGCCAGCTCTCTGGAAGAGTTGGATGTGCGTGGATTGTATCGATCACAGCTTTAGCATCTAATTTATTTGTAATGGCGAGGCCCATCTCTGCAATTAAAACAGATGCTGAAGGCCCTATTGCTTGAGCGCCTAAAATTGTTTTAGTTTTTTTATCAACAACAACATCTACAAAACCTTTTTTTTCACTAAGTGCATGCGCTTTTCCAAGAGCAGTAAATGGAAATTTTGCAATATCAACATCCATATTTTTTTCTATTGCTTGATCTGGCGTAACCCCAACAATTGCAATTTCTGGTTTTGTAAAAATTACCGCAGGTGTTGCTGAAAAATCCATTTTATTTTCTATTCCCTGAATTGTATCAACAGCCACTAAAGCTTCATGAACAGCAGTGTGTGCTAGCATCCATTTTCCAATTACATCACCTATTGCATAAATATTTGGAACAGATGTTCTCATTTGATCGTCTACTATTATCTCAAGATGTTTTCCCATTTGAATATTTAAAGCATCTAAATTTAGATCTTGAGTTAATGGTTTTCTACCAATAGCTAATAGTGCGATTTCAGATTTTATTATCTCATTATTATCTAAATGCACTTCAATACCGTTTTCTACTTCTTCACATCTTAAAACCTTTGCTCCAACCTTTAGATCAATTCCCTCAGCTTTAAAAGAACCAGTGAGTAATTTAGCTAAATCTTTTCCATGAGAATATAAAATAGAAGGTAGAGCCTCTATTATTGTAACTTTTACGCCGAGTCTTACATAAAAAGAAGCAAATTCACAGCCTATATATCCACCGCCGATTATAACCATGGATTTTGGCTGTTTTTTTAAACATAAAAGCGAATTGGAATTATAGATTTTTTTATGATCAACGGGTATGTTTGGAACTTCAGTAGGATATGATCCTGTTGCAATTATTATATTTTCAGCTGTTATCTTTTCATTAGTAGAGCCTGTTATCTCAATTTCATTTTTAGATAAAAGTTTTCCTTTTCCTTTAATTATTTGAATTTTATTAGATTGTAAAAGTCCCTCTAGCCCTTTTCTTAAGTCTTGAACTATTTTATCTTTTCTCTCAATCATACCTTCTAGAGTAAAACTAACTTTTTCTACATGAAGAGCAAATGAATCAGCTTTTTTTATGATATCTAATGCATCTGTTGATGTTAAAAGAGCTTTTGTTGGAATACATCCAACATTTAAACAAACACCTCCTAAAAATTGCTTTTCAATTAATGCAACTTTTTTACCAAGCTGAGCTGCTCTTATCGCCGCTGAATAGCCACCAGGTCCGCCTCCGATTATCCCAACATCAAAATTTTTATCAGACATATATATTTCCTATCTTTTTTTTATAATTTATATTATTTTACTTAAAGTTTCTAGAAACTTTGGTTTTTGCTTTTCAAAAGCTCGTTTTTTTGTTAATAATAAAGATAGCTAAATGGAGAAAAGATGCAAGAAGAATTAACAAAAATGTGTCCCAGCTGCGATGGTAGTATTTCGATGGATGCCATTTTCTGTCCATATTGTGGCAGCAATGTTTTTGAAAAAAATGAAGACCTTCCAGATAAAAAAACTGAAGATGATGTAAAATCACTCTCATATGAAGAGACGCTATCATCTTTATATCCTCCTCCTTATAAACCTAAAGCCATTCAAACAGCTACCTCTAAATATTATGAAGAAGAAAACGATGTTGAAAAAGATGAAGACGAAAATCAAGAAAAACTAGAAAAAAAGAATATTTCAGAAAAAAATGAAAAAAACGCTTTAATTCCTACAGCACTTTTTTGGCTTGGTATTAATATTTTGGTTTTCAGTGTTTTACTTTTAGTTTTTTCTCAAAATGGAGTTTTATATCTAAAGTGGAATGCTAAGTTTTGGTTTTTATATTCAATTATCTCAATTCCTCTTGTATATTTTGGATTTAAAGGTCTTAAGAATTTAGATTGATTCTTATTTTTTCAATATCGGTATATAATTATTTTTAATTAATTTTCTTATTGTTAAAAAAAACTTAAATGTTTTTAAGAGGTTACAAAAGGGATAGATGAGAAATGTAGTGAGATTTATTTTTTTACAGTTGTAAAAATTAAAAACCCAGATAACTCATCTGTTGATGATATACCTCTTTCTGAAAGAATTAAGAGATTTATTATAAGTAATTTTGATGACGAAAAACCTCTTTTAAAAGAAATCGATATAATTTTTAGAGAGAATTTTGTCTAAGAATGATAGATTTTAAGCTTTTATCATCTGGGTAACCAGCGTCTTTTTGTAAGTTATTGAATATCAAGGCTATATCTTTTAGTTAATCTTTTCTAAGCACCTAATTATTAGTTATATATGTTATTGGTTTAACATTGATAATTATTCATTTATATTATATAATGATTATTGAAATTTATATAATAACTAATTAATAACAAACAAAAGATTAATAATTATGTCAGTATCCAGCCCTTTATTGCCAACCGTTAACCAATGCATGAGTTCATCTTTCCGCAGAAGACTAAGTTTAAGTGACTTAGAAGAAAAAGATCTATATCAATTCTTTTTAGAAAATAATGAAATCCCAATGGAATTAGTAGTAGAGAAAAATCCTAAACCTCAAAAACCAACTGATTTTGTTCACTTTATTTGGATGGGAAATCCATTAAAAGAAGATTATAAAGAAAACATACTCAGTTGGAAAAGGCGTTATCCAGACAAAGAGATAATAATCTGGGTAGATAAAGATGCTTTAGAACATGAAGATTTGATTGATTTTGCTATAGATAATAACATTAAATTAATAGATTTAGACGAAGTCTTCACAGATGAATATGCTTTTGATTTAAATGAATTAATTAGACTTGAAAAAAATAGACTTCCTCCAAACTGGGGAGCTGCAAGTGATTTGTATAGATACTTGATAATGTATTATTTTGGAGGGACATATTCAGATACTGATGTAGATATAAATAAAAAACTGGGTGATCAAGAAATAGATTTTGATTCTAATTTTTCATTTAATCAACAAGAAAATGTTGATTTTGGTAATGATCTTCTTGTAACCAAAAATCTAAAAGAAGATTTTTGGAAATATGTAATTAATTGTATAAAAAGAAAGTATAATAATCCTCATCTAAGCTCAGGTGATTATGTCTATTCGGAGATTAAACATTCAAGGCTCAAAACAACAATGTTTAGAACTGGGCCAGATTGTCTTCTTAATTGTATCAAAGCATATGGTCTCAAAAATGATCCTCATGTAAAATTTATAAATATTCATCAAGGAGCGTGTGATTTTACTTGGAATGCAAATCTGACAAATGAAAAATGTAAAAAACTAGCAAAAGATGTAAATATCGTTGCTAGGATTATTCAGAATGTTATCTTAGATTTAAAAGAGACAGATTCATTAGATCTTACAAAATACGATAAAATTATAGAAAAAATATCTAGTGTAAAAAGAGATGAAATAATAGGTAAAATAAAAGTTGAAGTAAAGAAATTGGATTCAAAAGATTATAAAATTGAAAATATATTTGCTAAAAATATTAAAGAATATGAAGAATTTTTAAGATTAATTCCAAAAGAAAATCAAAATATAAAATCACATGCTAGAGCTTTGAAATATGCAGCTTATAGAAGAAACGCTGAAATGTTTAAATATTTATATGAAAAATATCCAGATGAAATATTTTCAAATAATACTCTTTCAAAAAAAATTCTTTTAGCTGTTTCTAAAATCGATCCATCATTTGTTACAGCTATAATAGAAAGAGCAAGGCAGCAAAATGGAAAAATTGATTTAGAAATAGATGCAGCAGTTTTATATTTCCAAATGAAGCCAGATCAGTTATTCATTCAATATAAATCAATAATGCTAGATAAAGAACAATTAAGTGAAGAAGAAAAGGAAAGTATATTAGGTCAGTTTGAAGAATTATTAAATGTCCTGACATTTGAAATGTTAGACTCTCAAAATAAGTTAGGTGAAAATATTTTGCACATAGCAGCTCAGTCCAACGATGATAATTTTATTAAAATAATAAGAAAAGTATTTGTTCAAAAACAATTTGAATTTTTATTTAATATGTCATTAGAGGCGGAAGATTCAAAAAGTAAAAAGCCTATAGATTACTGCAAAAATGATAAAATGCGTGAACTGTTTTCACATGAAAAGTTAAGACATGAACATGCCGAATAATTGAAAATCAGCTTAAAGATCCACAGCATTTTTTATATTTTTTCCCACTACCACACGGACAATCATCATTTCTACCAACTTTGTTTTCACTTAAAACTGGAGTAGGTTTAATCTCTTTTTGTTCTTGATTATTTTGTTGAGCATTTTTTAACTCATCTGGCTGTGGAACAAAAGATTTTTGGGTATCCAACTGTAGATGTTTTATCGTTTCTTGAAGTGAGTCTTTTGGTGGAATCATCTCAAATCTAAATAGATCGGATGCTATGGCCATTTTTAATTTATTAGAAAATGTATCAAAAAGTGAAAAAGATTCTTGTTTAAAAACAATTAATGGATCTTTTTGAGCTACGGTAGCTAAGCCAACATCTGTTCTTAAATGATCGATGTGAAGAAGATGACCTTGCCAGAGTGTATCTATTTTGCTGATCATTATATTTCTAATAACATTGTTTAAAACATCTAAAATATCTTTTTCTTCTTCTACTTTTTTGAAATTTATAATCAAAGATTTTTGAATCTTTAATTTTTCATCAAAAACATTTAAAATTGTTTCAACTGCTATTTTTTCAATATCGTTAATATCAATATAATCATCATCAAAAGCTTTTTTATCAAATGTCACTGGGAAATTAGAAACGAGCCATTCTACAAAGCCTTTTGGGTCCCAAAGCGTTTGTTTGTCTTGAAAAAATTCTGAAACTTTACTAATTACTATGTTTTCAATCACCTCTTTTGCTAAATCAAGTGAGTTTTCAGAGTTTAATAGATCATTTCTAAATGAATAGATCTCTTGTCTTTGTTTGTTCATAACATCGTCATATTCAATTGTGTGCTTTCGCATCATGAAATTTCTTTGCTCTACTCTTTTTTGAGCAGTCTCTATCGATCTATTTAATACTTTAGCTGAGATAGCTTCGCCCTCTTTTGGTCTAAACCTTTGTAGCATTGAAGTAAGTCTAGGCGATGCGAAAAGTCTCATCAATGAGTCTTCAAAAGAAACATAGAATTGTGAAGATCCAGGATCGCCGAGCCGAGCTGATCTACCACGAAACTGCCGGTCTATTCTTCTTGAGCTATGCCTAGTTGTTCCCATAACATGTAGACCATCTAGATTTTTTACCTCATCTGTAAGCTTTATATCTGTTCCTCTGCCCGCCATATTCGTTGCAATTGTAATCTGGGCTTTTTTGCCGGCATCAGCAATAATCTCAGCTTCTCTTTGATGGTTTTTAGCATTTAAAACATTGTGTGGGATTTTGTTTTGTTTAAGTATTCGAGAGAGCTTTTCTGAAATCTCTACAGATTCAGTTCCGATAAGTATTGGCTGGCCTTTCTGGTAGAGCACTTTAATATCTTTTAAGATAGCTAAATATTTTTCTCTTTCTGTCATGTAAATTTTGTCATCTGTATCTAGTCTTTTACATTTACAATATGTAGGTATCTCTAAAACATCTAATTTGTAGATCTGTTTGAACTCATGCGCTTCTGTTATTGCAGTTCCTGTCATTCCAGCAAGTTTGTCATACATTCTAAAATAATTTTGGAGTGTTATTGTAGCGTATGTTTGAGTCTCTCTTTGAACATGTACGTTTTCTTTAGCTTCAATAGCTTGATGCAGACCATCTGAGAATCTTCTGCCAGGCTGTGGTCTACCTGTATTCTCATCGATTATTATAATCTCTGATTGATCAACAATATAATCGACATCTTTTTCCATTAAAAGATGTGCTCTAAAAAGTTGTCTTAAATTATGGGATCTTTCTTTTCTTTTAGCATCTTCTTCTCTTAAGAGAACTTTTTTCTCTATCTTTTTTTGATCTGTTAGATTTTTATCCTCATCAATTTTCAAATATTCATAACCTAAATCCAACATCATAAAATCATTTTTTGCATCTTCATCATTTGATAGTTTTGCCCAAGTTGCTATCCCTTTATCTGTAAGTTCATATTCACTAGATCTCTCATCTATGATGATAAAGAGTACTGATAGAACCGTAGCTTTCTCTTTTTTATTTTGATCTACATGAAAATATGTCTCTATTTTTTCAAGCGCTGCTCTAAAATCAGGGTTTTCTTTTAATTTTTTTAAGATTTTATTTCTAGGAGTTCCTTTGCTAACTTGCCAAAGATCTTGATAAGCTATCTTTTTATCATTGTCCTCTTTTTTAGTAAGTTTTTTATTTTTTTCATCTAAAATACCTAAGCTTAATAGAGTTTTTCTAGCCCTTGTTGCTACCTGTGAGCATAAATCTCTTTGATTTTTAACAAGTAATGATACATTTGCTTTTAGCTCATCATACATCTGTCGACTCTCAGGAGCTGGCCCTGAAATAATAAGTGGAGTTCTAGCTTCGTCAATTAAAATAGAATCAGTCTCATCGATTATTGCAAAATATGGCTTTCTTTGGACTTGTTCATCAAGAGTTGTTGCCATAGAGTTATCTCTTAGATAATCAAATCCAAACTCCGATGCTGTTCCATAAACGATATCTGCTGCATAAACATCTTTTCTTTTATGCGGCTCCACTTCATTTGTTAAAGCTGAAATTGTTAAATTTAACTTTTTAAAAATTGTTCCAATCCACTCACTATCTCTTTTTGCTAAATAATCGTTTACAGTTACTAGATGAGTTGCTTTCCCAGTTAGTGCATTTAAATAAAGTGGCATAGAAGCGGTGAGGGTTTTTCCCTCTCCCGTTTGCATCTCTGCAATTGCGCCGTAGTGCATTCCAATAGCGCCAACTATCTGAACATCATAAGGGATCATATCCCACTTTTGATCGTATCCAGATACATGTATATCAGTTCCCATAAGTCTTCTACAGATGTTTTTAACAACTGCGTAAGCTTCTGGCAGAATTAAATCTAAGCTCTCCCCATTTTTATATCTTTTTTTGAACTCTTCAGTCTTATTAATAATTTCATCTTCTGATAAAGTTTGATATGCCTTTTCGATCTCATTGATATTTTGAACGATTTTAAAATATTTTTTTAATTGTCTTCCCTGGGCAGTGCCAAATATTTTTTTTAAAAGTCCAAACATATAAATTTTTTCCTATTAATTTATCTAATTTTAAGCTATATTGAAATTTCGCACAAGTTATCTACGAGAATAAACACTCTACTAGATATTTTTTATCTAGTTTATAGATAATTAACATATTTATAATTTTAATTTGATAAATTTTTAAATTATATTTTTTTATATTTACTTTTTTTTATAAAAGATGTAAAATTTAAAATGCTTCCACAAAAAATGGTTAATAATGATAGAAGGCAGAAACGTCAAAATCAGACCTATAAAAACACTAGAGCTAGATCAGTTTTTTTCTATTTTAGAAATAGCTCAAATGCAAAATGAGTTTTTTCCATTTGATGTTGAATCTGAATATAACTTCAAAAAAGAGTATGAATCAACTGGCTTTTGGCAAGAAGATAAAGGTTTAGCCCTTATCTTAAATTTAAAAAATGAAATCATCGGAATGATATCTTATATAAAATCCATTTTTTTAGATGCTCAAGAGCTTAAATATATAATCTTTGATGAAAAAAATCGTGGCAAAGGTTTTATGAAAGAATCTTTAAAGGTTTTTTCTTCTTTTTTATTTTCAAACAGAAAAATAAATAGACTCCAGCTCGCTATTCCAGATTATCATAGAGCTTCTATTGCTGTTGCTCAAAAATGTGGATATATTTTCGAAGGTATCGCTAGAGAAGCTATTTTTTCAAATGGTAAATACTTAGATGTTTGTATCTATTCTCTTCTTAGAAAAGAAAATCCTCAAAGATAATAAAAACCTTTATCTTTTAAACGAGAAATATTCTTAGATCGCAGGATCTTCCCCTGGGTCTGGGGCTGGTGGACTAGGATTTAATTTTGCGCTTATTTCAACATCTATCAAATCATCAATTGGTGAGTCGCCATCGGGGCCTCTACCTAATTCATCATTAGTAAGGACAGAGCTTCCACATAAAATTAAAAATAATATGGAAATAATAATTAATTTAGAGGTTTTCATTACTTTTCTCTTTTTAAACGTTTGTATTTGTTATTTCTTTAACATTCTTAATATAATTTTTTAAAAAATTAAAAGTCTAATTGGGCTCTCAAAGTTAAACCAGGCAAGACAAGCCAGCCTGGAGGGAGTATCGACGATACAAGGCCATGAAAATCATATCCGGCTAAACAATTGAAATGATATTTGTTTTGGTAAAAATATTTATCATATTCAAGCCCAATCATTAATTCAAATAGTCCATTTACCGAACTTCTTTTGTCCTCGGTGGTTGTTAATGTAGCAGCACCAGCTGTTGCTAAATCTTGATCATTTTGTCTTAAAAATATTTTCGTGAATTTTTGATACAACATAGCAGTTGATCCTTTTCTGGCAATGCTAAGAGAATCTAAAAGTTTCCATTTATAAAAAAATCCAATTCTCGGACCAATCATCCACTGTTTTAGAGTATAAATAGCATTGTTTGTAGCATTTAGAGAATCAATTTTGAAATCGGAGGTTATATTTTGCTCTAGCCAAGCTCCATGCATTCCTAAAAATACTTTTAATAAAAACTTTTGACCTTCATATTGCCATCTACTTAGATCTAAGTCTATAAAGTCATATTCTAATTTAAGCTTAAAATCTATTTCATCGCCTGATGTTGCGGTTATTCGATTATATACAGGCTCCATAAATTGAGCCCAACTAGGTCTAGTTCTAGAAATAGAGTTTGTTGCATGATATCTTGTATATTCAATATATGCATTCCAATCATCATACTGAAAATTATATCCACCGCCTATTTTAAAGCCTGGTTTATAATCATAGTCCATTGTAGAAATTTTAGTCCTATCATTATTAGCAGCTGTCCCATCTGCTTTAAATTGAGTAACAAAGATATTTTCCTCTATTTTCCAATATATAAAACTAAAAGTTAGATAAGCATCTTTAGATCCACACACATCTATTCTTGCAGGAGCGTTATAAGCAGCTGTTGTAGGTGCAGTTGGAATATCGCAGCATGTTTCTGGCTCAGGGCTACACTTTTTTGGTATTGAATCTGTCTCACAGCTACTGCTTAGCTCTGCTTTAATAGAAGATATACTCAAAATGAATAAGACTAATAAGACTTTATACATAAACTCACTCCTATGCGTAAGATATTTTATAAAAACAATTTGTATTTACTATTTAAAAAAAAATAGTTTTCATGTCAATTAAATTTTAATAGATTGGTTAATAAAAAAAAGTTAAGCATTGATTATTTGATGAATATTTTGTATAAATCTGTTCATGGATAAGAGATATCTCTTCGATAGAGAAAAAAAGAAAAAAATAGTAGAAAAAGTCTATTTCAAAACTGCGCTAGAGTTTTTATATAGCAATAATATTTTATCAAAATTTTTGCTTTTTTTCTTCACAAAATTTTCTTTTTTATCAAAGTTTTACGGCTATTTAAACTCAAAAAAAACATCCATGTATAAAATTAAACCCTTTATCAAACACTTCAACATAGATGAAGGGGAGTTTGAAAAAAACAGAAAAGATTTCAAATCTTTTAATGATTTTTTTATTAGAAAATTAAAGCCGGATGCTAGAAAAATTGATCAAGATGAAAATACTTTAGTTTTTCCATCAGATGGTAGATTTTTAGCTTTTTCAAAAATTTCAGATTTAGATAATTTCTCTATAAAAAATCATAAATTTAATTTAAATGAATTTTTAAAAGATGAAAAATTAGCTGAAAAATATTTAGATGGTGCAATGCTTCTTTGTAGACTCGCTCCAGATGATTATCATAGATTTCATTTTCCAGTAGATGGTACTCCAACAGATACTAAATTAATAAATGGATATCTATATTCTGTAAATCCAATCGCTCTTAGAAAAAATATCAAAATCCTATCTGAAAATAAAAGAATGTTAACCATTTTAAAAACTCAAAAATTTTCAGATATTTTATATATTGAAATTGGAGCTACAAACGTTGGAACAATTAATCAAACTTTTTTTCCAAATACCGAATATAAAAAAGGAGAGGAAAAAGGCTATTTTTCTCTAGGCGCTTCTTCTATTGTTTTACTCTTTGAAAAAAATCAGATTAAATTCGATGATGATTTATTAAAAATGAGCAAAGATAATATCGAAACTAAAGCAAAAGTTGGCTCATCTTTTGCAAAAAAAATATGAAACTAAAAAAAAAATCTTTGAAAATCAGATCCTTAAAAAATGTTTTAATTTTAAAAGATTTTAAGTGGTTTTTCGATTAAGAATATTATTGAATTTTTCCAAAAGATAATCATTTTGATTTTGGTTAGCATAATCTAAAATTGTCCAACCACTACGATCTTTAAGTTCCGTTAGATATTTTTTTTGAAATTTCGGAAAAAATATCTTTAATGTTTTTAGAGTTGTAGTATTTTTATATCTTAGGACGAGTTTATGTAAAAGCGTTGTTCCATTTGATCGCAGATTTATGCAGTAAATTTGTAAATATTTCGGAAGTTTTTGAAAAATTTGAGCCGCTTTTTCTATTTCATCTTCTCTTAAAGATGAAAAAAAATCTGTAGCTTTTGTAGTGTCTTCAAAGTTATTACCTATTATAAATTTTCCAACGACCAAGATATTATTAGTATTCATCTGAAAGCTTGTTAAACAATCTCCTGTAACTTGTAAACTCATAATTTTCTCCTTTAATAAAAGTTCTAAAAGGATAGCAGAAATAGCCTTAACTTTTGAGGATTTTATAGATTAAAAAAAAAGTTTATACTCTTGAATATTTCTTTAGTAAAATCTTATTTTAAATCATCATAAATAGAGCGTTCAAGAGACTTTAAATAATTAGGAGGTGTCTTTGGCCTTTTAGGCTCTTCTTTTGGCTCTTTTGGAGGTTCAACAGGCGCTTCTTTGATTTTAGCTCTTGGTGGAATTCCAAAATCTGCTACGGTCATACCTCTAGGGGGGAGATGCACTCGAGGAGGAGCACTTGGAGAACGTCTTCTAGCATTAAGGAAGTTCGCGTTGAGTCCGCTTCTTTCCATTTCCTTTTGAAGGTCGACAACAGCAGCTATACTAACTCTTTTTCTCTCTTTTAGATATGTTTCTCTAGCACCTTCTTTTTTAGAAAATAATGCTTCATCTTGTTTTTTCTTTTCTTGAATTTCTATATACGTACGGCCTGATCTATCTCGAATTTCTTTTACATCTGTTTTATCTTTTTCTATCAGAAGAAGATCTAAAATTTCTTGAATACTGCTTTCGTTTAAACCATTTTCATGTGTAGTTGCATTAGCTTTACAGTGAAGTGGGCTCCAGCCTTGAAGAGAATCTTGCGTTTTTAAACAAGTAGCTCTATCTTGTGGAGGTATAATTTTAAGAAGTTCACATAATAAATTAAACTTTTGATATTTGCAAAGAGCTGCTAAATGAAACACATTTCGTCCTTGAGAATTTTGTAAATTAGCGACCTCTTTTCTATCTTTAGAAGCAATTTGTTTTAATACTTCAACTGGCTCGTGAAGAAGTTCGCTAGTATTTTTTTTTCTTAGATCTTGATAAATACGCATTACTAGCATCTGAAGTAATGTCATATTTTTTAGTCCTGATATTTTAGCAAGGGAGGCTTTTTCAGAATCTTTAGATCGATAAAAAAGAACTAAAGCAGCAGGTAACTCTTCACTTTTTAATTTTTTTTGAAATATAAATCTAAGGCATTCATCTCTATCTGCTATTGGAATAAGCTTAAATACTTCATCCATGAAATTCAGTTCTTCTTTTCTACATAAAACTGCATAATCAAGAAAAGAACGATTCTTACCATCAAGTGCAGTAACTATATCTTTTATATCTCGAGGAGGGAGTTTTTTTAATATTTTAAGAGGTTCATTTATGAGGTTACTCTCATCTTGTGTTTCTTGATCTTTAAGTATTTGCTTTCCTAATAAATGAAAAAGTCTTACATTTTCTGGCCCCCGCATTTTAACTAAAGATAATTTTTGACGATCAAGAGATAAGTGAAACCAACCTAATAAAGCGACTACATCTTGGTTTTCTAATCCAATTTGAAATTCTCCTTCTGGATCTATAGATCTTTGGCATTGAGCTCTATCTTCTTCTGGAATAATTTTGAATATTTTATGTACAAAATTAAATTTTTCATTTCTACAAAAAACTGCTAAATCAAGAAAGCTATATTCCTTAGCATCTTGAGCAGTAACTATTTTTTTTAAATCTCTTTTTAGATCTTCTATTTTTAATATTTTAAGAGCGCTATCCATAAAATATTTAGCATCTCGTTCGCTTTCTTGGCATTTAAGGATTTGTTTAGCCAAAAGATGAAAAAGTGTCTTTTGTTTATTCTTACTACGCAAATTAATTAAAGTTACTTTCTGAGGATTTGTGGCTAAATTAAATATATCCAAAGCACTCATTGCATCTGGTTTGTCTAAGTCTATTTTAAGTTGGTTTTTAAGGTATTCTGTGGAAAATCCAGAAGAACCAACTGAATCTGTACTACTCATTTTATTACCTATATTTTTAATAAATTAGTTAAATATTAAATGTAATTATAGCATTTAATTCAATAAATAGAAATAATTTATTTTTATTAAAAAATAATTATATTTTTAATTTAACGCAAAAGTAAAATATCACATTAAGAGTAAAGAGTTTATTTTTATTAAAGTAATTTATTGACAAAATTTAAAAATATTCATAAAAAAAAGTTTATATAAGAGGGTATATCAAGTAGAGAAAAACATAAAAAGCGTATAGTTATTTTTTTAATATTTATAGCTATTTGGTATCTAGCTATAGATATTGCTAAAGCTGTAAAAGGTGAAAGACTTATCTTCTTACAGATATTGGAGCTATTGATTTTCTAAACCAATTCTATTTTTTGCAGAGATTTTTGAGCGTGTTCAAAATCTACTTTTTCTTTTGCTTCTGAAATATCTATTTTATTCCAAATAACCATAGTCATGTTTTTTGCGATCTATTGCATAGGTGCACTTGGCCTATGTTTTCTAGGAGTAAGAAGTTTTGAACGGTTTGGTTTAATTTTGATTTCGGGGTCCTGTGGATTTCCTTCTTACTCTTCCCAGCATATCTGCCAAACTTGGTTTTTCTTGTCCTCTTCTCGGTGATTTAACTAAAGGAGCTTTTGGATGAGGGTTTCTTCCCCCTCCATGAGTATCTAAACACTCAGCTCTATCTTTTTCGGGAATAAGGCTTAGTAGTCTAGTTTTTAAATCAAATTTTTCACCGCAAAGATCAGCTAAATGAAATAGATTTTGTCCCCTAGAATCTTGTAAAAGAGCTATATCTTTTCTATCATTTAGAGCTATTTTTTTTAATGTTTTAATGAGTATATTTATGAGCTTACTATTTCCGTTAACTGATATATCTTCAACGATTTGATTTCCAAAAATGTGAAAAAGAGTCTCTCCATTAGAATTACGCATTTTAGCTAAAGACGTTTTTTCTGAATCTTGAGATAAATGAAACATGCCTAATAAAGCGCCTAATATAGAGTATTTATTTTCATTCTCATGGTTGTTTAATGTTTCTTGAAAAGAATCATGTATAACTATTTTGCATTCATCTCTATCTTTTTTAGGAACAATTTTGAGTATTTGATATACGAAATCCAACCCTTCATTTCTACAAAAAGCTGCTAACTTAAGAAAAGTATAACCTTCAGAATCTTCTAAAATAAGTACATTTTTTAAATCATTTTTTAAGTTGTTTGTTTTTAAAATTGTAATGGTGATATCTACCCAATCTTTAACATCTAGTCCTTTATCTTGATCATTAAAGATTTTAGTTGCCAAACGATGAAGAAGTGTCTCATTGTTATCGTTACAAATTTTAATTAAATAGGCTTTCTGGAGGCAAACATTAAAAGTTTGTAAAGCAGCTGATGGATCTTCCGCTTTTAATTCTTCCTTAAATCTAGTTTCTATTTCTCTAAGCTTGTTAAAATCAAACCTAACTGAACTACCACTCATTTTTATTACCTATATTTTAATAAATTAATAATATAATTATATCATATAATTCAATAAATAGAAATAATTTATTTTTATTAAAAAATAATTATATTTTTAATTTAACGCAAAAGTAAAATATCTCATTAATAGTAAAGGGTTTATTTTGATTAAAGTAATTTATTGACAAAATTCAAATATCTTAATAAAAAAAGGTTTATATTAAGAGGGTATATCAAGTATGGAAAAACATAAAAAGTGTATAGTTATTTTTTTAATATTTATAGCTCTATTGTATTTAGCTATAGATATTACAAAAGCTGTAAAAGGTGAAAGACCCATCTTTTTTCAAAGATGGAGACAAATAGATATGGGATATACCAAAAAAATGGAAATCAAATCATATCTTCTAACAGACGATGGAGCTGCTCGTTTATTTCAAAATCCTCAAAAAGAGATATCTCAGCCTGAGCAAAATGAACTCTATAACAATAATGTGAACGTTGTTTTGCGTGTAAAAAATTTAAAAAGAAAAACTGCTTGGGGCACTATTTCATATAAAATAGGGAATAAGAGACTTTTTGTAGATGTAATAAATATCATTGGGGAATCTGACAAATTTAATAATTATGTAATCTCAGTGGGAAATATCATAACTTCAGATGAAAAGACTTTGCCGAAAAATTTAGATGCTGAATTCAAAACTCTATATACCAGAGATAGACTCTGATCTACCCTAAAGATTAGACAAAGCTTCTTCTTTATGCAGATTATTAATTGCATCAAAAAGTGGGTTTAAGTTACTCAGAGAAGAGACAACATGTATGCAGTTAGGATGATGATAAAAAGCGTTAGTATCATCACATGGCACAAAATATTTTTCTTCCTGGCTCAATAAAATAATTTTCTTATCAGAAGCTAGGGCAGCTCCCAATTCTACATGTGTACCATGCCTACCTGGAATCAAAACAACCAAAATATCTGCTTTTTTTACCCCTAATAATTCGTTTTGAGAAACTCTTTTTAAATTTTCTATAGTAGTGCATTTAACATTTCCATGTGTGGTCCAATCATATGTTATAGTATGTCCTAGATCTAATAGAGCATCTCTAACAATGTTGTGGTCTTTTGCTCTAAGTAAACTTGTTGCTATGTAAAATTTCATGAAAAAACTCCTTAGTTTCTATTAGATTTTAAAATTTTTGTAAGTTTTTTTCTAATTCTTTTCTTTTTTAAATTTTACTACAAATCGGACAATTTTTAACGATATGCTTTTTTGCAGGGCAATATTTTCTAGCAAAATAGATAATTTGAATATGGAGTTTTTTCCAAGAGCTTTTTGGAAAGTTTTTTTTCAAATCTTCTTCTGTTTTTTTAACATTTTTACCATTTGATAATTTCCATCTTTTTGCACATCTATGAATATGAGTATCTACTGGAAACGCTGCTTTATGAAAACCTTGAGACATTATTACAGATGCAGTTTTGTGTCCAACTCCTGGAAGACTTTCTAAATCTTCAAAAGTAGAGGGGATTTTAGATTTATGTTTTTCTATTAAAATTTTTGAAAGAGATAAAATTGCTTTTGATTTTTTAGGTGCTAAACCTATTGGTCTAATTATTTTCTCTAATTCTTTTTGAGTAATTTTTAGCATTTTTTGGGGAGTATTTGCCCTTTTAAAAATTTTTGGGGTTATCTCATTTACCTTTTTATCGGTTGTTTGAGCAGAAAGTAATACTGCTATTAAAAAAGTATATAAATTTGTGTGTTTTAAAGGAATTTTAGGGTTTGGGAAATATTTATTTAATATTTTTTGAATTAGTTTTGCTTTTTCTTTTTTTGTCATTTTCCAATACAAAAATTTGAGAAGATTGATGATAAAATATCTTCTGTTATATCAAAACCAATTATTTTTGAAAGTTTTTTTAATGAAGATTTAATATCGATTGTAATAAATTCAAAAGGGGTATCTTTTTTTAGGTCTTCTGTGGCCTTTTTTAAATAAGAAATTGCCTCATCTAAAGCAATTTTATGTCTTTTGTTTGTAATAAAAATTTCATCTTTAAAAATTTTAGATTTGAAAGTGATTTTTTCAAGCATTTTATATAGATTTTCTAAACCAATTCTATTTTTTGCAGAGATTTTTACAACATTTTCAAAATTTACTTTTTCTGTGGGCTGACAAATATCGATTTTATTCCAAATAGCTATCGTTTTTTTTCTATCTAAATTTTTCATAAAAACTAAATCATCTTCAGATAATTTTTTAGACGCATCTAAAACAAGCAGGGTTATATCTGAGCTTTTTTGTTCTTTTTGAGATCTTTTGATTCCTTCCTTCTCTATAGAGCATGAAGTTTTTCTAATGCCCGCTGTATCAATAAGCTCATAGAACATATCATTTAGTTTTATATCTTCTTTTAAAACATCTCTTGTAGTTCCAGAAATATCAGTTACTATTGCTCTATCTTTTTTTAAAATAGCGTTCATTAAAGATGATTTTCCAACATTTACAGAGCCAACTATACAAATACTAACCCCATCTTTTATGACTTTTCCGTCTTCAAATGTATCAGATAATTTTTGCATAGAATTTAAAATATTTTTCATATTATCGATTAAAGACTTAGTTTCTATAGCATCAAGGCCCTCTTCAGGAAAATCTAGAGAAACCTCCAAAATCGCTGCAATATCAATCAAAACTTTTTGAAAACTTTTTATCTCATTAGATAAACATCCTTGAAGTTGATTCGACGCTGCTTTTAGAGCAAACTTGTTTTTTGCAGATATTAAATCTTGAATAGCCTCTGCTTGTGTAAGATCTATTTTTTTGTTTAAAAAAGCTCTCATAGTAAACTCGCCAGGGCCAGATGGTTTTGCCCCCGCATTTAAAATCTCTTCAAAAACTCTTTGAGTGATTAATATACCGCCATGGCATGCTATCTCTACAATATCTTCTGCTGTAAAAGAATTTGGAGATTTAAAAATAGTCAATATTACTTCATCTACTACATTTTTTTTGCTATCTAAAATTTTTCCTATATATGCTGTTCTATCTTTGAATTTTAATGTATCTTTTGAATAAATTTTATTTATAATAGCAATAGAGTCTTTTCCAGATAGGCGGACTATGGATATAGCGCCTTCACCAATGGGCGAAGAAATAGCTGCTATCGTTTCTTTTTGATTTATCATTTTTTTTATTCAATTTTTAAAAACTACCATTTTACTATTTGCTGAGTTTTATAATCTATAATAAATATAATCTATTGATTATTAATTAAAATCTGTTAAATAACGGGTTCTTGCTGAAAAAGTTACTTAAATTGTCAATTAGAGTGATAAAAATATATTGTAAAATTTATTTTGTTTAAATATATATGTATATTGAAAATATGAAGAGAGAAGGTAATTTCATGAATTTTTTTATTTTTATAGTGAGTTTTTCATCTATTGTTTTCATCCAGGCTTTTTCAATTGAAAAAGATCCCTGTATGTCAAACGATGCTTGTTGTGAAAAAATTGAGCCAGGTCCTTTTGCCTTTTCTTATCCAAAAGATACATCTTTAGAATGTCCTAAAAACTTTTCAATGTCAGCTAGTTTTTTATGGATGGCTTTTTATGAAGAAGGACTAGAATATGCAATAAATGTAAATGAAACAACAGCTATTCAAAAAGAAAAATTAGAGTTTAATCCAGGATTTAGAGTTAACTTTAGTTTTGATCGAGAACTATTTTATGTAAATATAGGATGGACATACATAAGATTTAAAGATGATGATTTTGCACACCCTGGAACAGATGGTCTTTTAGGATTATTTTTGCCTCCAGAGACTGGATCTTTGACAGGAGCATCTTCTAGAATATCTGGGGATTTCAATACTTTAGATATGAATATTTCAAAACCATATCATGTGAGTCGATATTATATTTCTAATCCAAAAGTAGGTATTCAAGCTGCGTGGATAGATCAAGATTATCATTTGAGATATTTTACGATTAACAGAAAACATAATGTTTATAATAAAAATGATTTTTGGGGAGTAGGTCTTGAAGCTGGATATGATGCTGAATTTATAATGGGTAAAAATTTTACTTTTTATGCAGATGTTTTATCTGCTTTACTTTTTTCTAAATTCGATATTTCTCAAATAGCTGAAACTTTAACGATTTATAATTATCAATTAAGCGATAGTTTTTACAAAGTTATACCTAATGCTAAAATAGGATTGGGTTTTACATGGTCAAAAATGTTTGAGAAGAAAACTATAAAAGCAAAATTAAAAGTAGGCTATGAATTTCAACAGTGGTGGTCGATAAATCAACTTAGAAGATCTATGGACATAGATCCAAGTGCATTTAAAGTAGTTAGTAAAAATGATTTAACATTCAATGGACTTGTTGCAACCCTGCATATCGATATATAAGAGAATTATCTTAAAATTTTCTTAAAAAAAACTTACTCAATTTTAAAATATTTTTTTTGTCTTCTAGTTTAAAAATTTGCAATAAAACTAACAGATGAAGTAGCCTATCTTACTTTTAAAAAAAAAGGAGAGGCTTATGTTTACTAAATTTAGAAATGTTTTTTTTGTATTAATTACCATGTTTTTTTGTATCAGCCAAGCTCATGCAGATGTAGATAATACAAAAAAAAATAAAAGACATCTTTTTAAAATTTCAAAAGTTTCAAAAAAGAAAAACTTAAAGGATAAAAAATTATCTCCACGCTTACATCGTCAAGGACAGCCACCTAATAGACAACTCAAAACAGCTTTTAAAAATTCAAACTATAAAATTTTACCAGCTGAAGCGTCTGTTGAAATCTGCAGACCACCGCTTGATTGTGATAAAACTTATATTGATATAGAAGCAGAAAATAAAATTGTAAAATCAGATTATGGACGCAAAATGCTTCAACATCTTCAAAATATTTTTGATAATGTGAAAAATATGTATCTAGATACTTTAAGTGATTTAGATTGTGAGATAGATCTATCATTAGATTATTTTTTTCCATATTCCGATTCAGATATTGATCTTGCAGAGAGTTTTGAAGATTTAGAAAAATTATTTTTAATGCAAAATTATATCTCAAGAAATGATATTAAATCTGCTGAGAGTATTGCAATGGAAATAAAAACCACATGGTTTAAAAATACTGCATTAGAAGGTATTTTTGATGAGTATCTTATAAAAAATCAAATTCTAGATGCTCAAAGAATATATTCGATGATGGATTTTGATTTAGATGATGAAGATGATGAAGATGATTTTTCAGACATTACAGATAAATTATTAGTAGCTCTTATGAGAAATAATGAGTTTAATAAAGCTGAAAATTTAGCCTTAAATGTTTCAGATGAGTTCTATCGTGATTACGATTTGAAATTGATTGTGAAATATTACTCTAGAATAGGCGATATTGAAAATGCTAAAAGAATTATAGAGATGATTTCTCAAAATTATAATAAGAATGATGCGAGATTATATATTGTAGATTATTTTGCTAGAGAAAAGAAAATTGCAGATTTT
Organism: Candidatus Anoxychlamydiales bacterium; assembly: GCA_011064875.1. Lineage (GTDB taxonomy): Bacteria > Chlamydiota > Chlamydiia > Chlamydiales > SM23-39 > JAAKFX01. The sequence goes on from JAAKFV010000001.1 coordinate 59,474, forward strand.
CAAAAGTTTGTTTTATCATCTGATGATGAAGAATTTAAATCAGGGGCAAATTTCATTTTAAATATCTATCAAAATAATTTTGAAGCGGCTTTACAAAATATGCCCTGTGATTATGAAGCACCTCTTATTAACATTGCAGAAATATTAGTCTCTTTAAATAGAATTCCTGAGGCTGAATATGTTATAAATTATTTTGGTGATGATTGGGATATTGAAGATATGCAGTTATTTTTTGTAAATGCTTATCTAAAAAATGGAAAAATAGATGAAGCTAGAAAAGTTAGAGATGAAATCGAAGATCCATATGATAAAATTATAGCATCAAAATTGATATTAGCTCATATAAAAGGCTAAATCGATCTAAGTGCTTTTGTAATAAGAGAACTTAAATCTGGCTCATCTAAATCTTGGATCGCTGATTTTACAGCCTTTTGAGCTTGAGACGGGTTATATCCAAGGTTCATTAAAGCTGCGATTGCATCCGATGCAATCGTAGTTTTTTTATCTAAATTAGTATCGCTATATTTTTGGTTTATTTTTTTGAATTTGTCTCTGAGTTCTAAAATAAGTCTTTCAGCAGTTTTTTTTCCGATACCAGGAACTTTGCTAATAAGTCTAATATCTGCATTTTGAATAGCAATATGTAAATTATCGATTTCTAAATGTCCAAGTAATAAAACAGCTGTTTTAGCGCCAATTCCAGATACTGTAGTTAACATTTCAAAAACATTTCTTTGGAGTTTTGTTAAAAACCCAAATAAAGTTTGAGAATCTTCTTTTACTATGTATGAAGTATGTAGAGTTATTTGATCTTTATCTATTAAATCTTGATAGATGGAAGCTGGAATAAAAACTTTGTATCCTACTCCATTTACATCTATGATAGCTCTTTGAGTATCTACTTCAATTAGTTTTCCTTTTATATATTCATACATATTTTTAAATCCTTATTTTATTTGCAAAACTTGTTTTGTTTGCATGACAGATAGCTAATGAAAGCGCATCTGCTGCATCTTCTGGTATTTTATCTATTTGTAGATTAAGTAGCATCTTTAACATTCTTGAGACTTGCTCTTTGGATGCTGATCCTTTTCCAACAACAGCGAGTTTAGCAGATCTTGGTGCATATTCAAAGATTGGTGTGGAATTTTTTTCAGCAGCGATAATTGCGCAGCCTCTTGCCATACCAAGTTTTATTGCACTTTGAATATTTTTTTGTACGAACTGCGTTTCTACAGATACAGCTGTTGGTTTATATTTTTGAATTAGTTTTTCTATTGAATCAAAGATAATATAATATCTTTTTGAAAGCTCCAATTTATATGGAGGTCTAATACATCCAAAATCTAAAGCTTGATATTGATTATTATGGACTCTTAAAATACCGTAGCCAGTGACTTTAGTGCCCGGATCTATTCCTAGAATAATTTGTGTGTCTTTTTCCATTTCAATATTTTTATCCCTTATATTTTTAATAGCACAAATCCTAAAAAAACGCTTTAATTTTTAAAAAAACTTAAAATATGCGATAATATCTAAAAAGGAAAAAAATGAAAGATACTGAGTATAAAAATATTATTGTAAGAATGCCAAATTGGGTGGGTGATCTTGTTATGGCAACTCCCATTTTATTTGATCTTAGACAAAAATTTCCCGCATCAACTATTACTGCAATGGTTCAAAAGCCACTTTGTGATCTTTTAAAAAAAGATGAAAATATAAATGAGCTTTTTTGTTTTAAAAAAATTAAACAACTTTTTTTAAGAAGAAAAGAGAATAAAAATATAATAGAAAATTTAATAGATGGAAAATATGACTTGGGTATTTTACTTACCAATTCATTTTCTTCAGCTTGGCTTTTTTATCAAGGTGAAGTTAAAAATATTATAGGTTTTAGAAAAGATTTTAGGAGTTTGATGTTAAATAAAGCTTTGAGTTATCCAAAAGAGCAAATTCACCAGGTAGAAAAATATAAACAACTACTTAAACCATTAGATATTGAAAGATCTATTACAAAACCTAAAATTTATGTAGATAAAAAGGAAATTGAAAATGCAAAAGAGCTTTTATATCAAAGAGGCTATAAAGATGATCAAAGATTAATTGGAATTAATCCAGTTGCAAAATATGGGATGGCTAAATGCTGGCCAATTGAAAGATATAAAGAGGTAGCGAAAAGACTTTGCTCAAATGAGAAAAATTTTATAGTTTTTTTAGGGGATTTTGACTCTCGAGATGTGATAAAAAATATATGTTTGGATATGCCAGATAGAGTTATTAATTTAGCTGGAAAAACCACTCTAAGAGAGCTTGTAGCTTTGATTAGTCAATTAGATCTCTTTTTAACAAATGATTCTGGGCCTATGCATATAGCTGCAGGTTTTGATATTGATCAAATAGCTTTGTTTGGATCTACATCAGATGTTTTAACTGGTCCATATAGTGAAAAAGCTATTGTTATTAATAAGAAAGTTGAGTGCTCTCCTTGCTATAAAAGAGTATGTCCAATTGATTTTAGATGTATGCTAAAAATTTCTGTCGATGAAGTTTTTGATAAAATGATAGATATTTTAAAGAAAAAGTAATGCTCAGAAAAATTAAAAGAAAAATCAAAAAAAATCCTTTAGATACACTTTTAAAAAAAGCTAAAAAAGAGAATA
>JAAKFV010000010.1 GCA_011064875.1 Candidatus Anoxychlamydiales bacterium
TCAAAAAAAAGCATTATAAAATATTTTTAAAAAAAATTATACACATTTTCCTCCACTTTCTAAAGAAAGTGGAATCCAATGTATTTTTTTCTTGAAAAATGTTTTTAACATTAATTTGAATGTTAAAAAACACAAAACAGCAAAAATAACATCTATTTCTTTGATTGCCTTGAGTATAATTGCTGCAATTAGCGCTACATCTGTCATTATATCAACAATTTTACTTGCGTCAGGTTTAATCTCAGCTATTGCTATAAAATATTTCTCTAAAAACATTAAAGAGTATTACAAAAAAATATCTAAATTACAAAAAGACAACAACTTTGCTATAAATTATAAGCTATATTCGAATAGACTTTTTTATATGAAAATCAAAAATGATAAAAAATCTACACAACAATTAACCTAAGAAATCATCTGGAATTTCAGATGATATATAAATATTTTCTAGCGTTTCAGGATGCTCAAACTCAATTTCAGATGCGTGAAGCTGAAGTCTTAAAACTTCATCTTTACATATAAATCTTTTAGCATATAAAAAATCCCCTAAGATTGGATGAGATATCTGTTTCATATGAGCTCTTAATTGATGAGTTCTACCGGTTATAGGTTTTAACTCTACTATTGTTTTATCTTTATAAGTTTCAATTACTTTTAGATTAGTTAAAGCATATTTTCCATCAGATGATGGCCCATAAATGGATTGACCATGAAGAGCTTTTATTTTTTTAAGATTGCTTTCAATTTTTTTTGTTTTTTCTTTTATATGACCGTCTACCCATGCAAGATATGTTTTTTGAACTTTTTCATTTTTAAAATTTCTGATCATTTTTTCCTTAAACTCTTGGGTTTTGGAAATCAATAAAACCCCTGTAGTATTTTTATCTAGTCTATGAATGAGTGTATATTTTTTTGGAAAAAACAGATGAATATTTTTATCTAAGCACTCAAAATTTGAAGGTTTATCGACAGCTAAAAAAAACTCATCTTCATATAAAATTTTTATAGATTTTAGTTTTTTTTCTTGTATAGATTCTCTAAAAGTTGAGCTTAGAGTAACGAGGGATCCTTCTTTTAATAAACTAGTCGCGAACCTTTCTATTCTACCATTAACTTTGCAAAGCCCTTTATCTAACGCTTTTTTTACTTGGCGATTCGAAGCGAGTAACTTTTCTTTTAAAAAATCTAAAATCTTTTTTTTAGCATCTTTTTTTGAGACTTTCCATGAATAGCTTTTTTTTTGCATAAAATTCTATTTTACAGATAGATTCTCAAAAAAATAGGTTAAGAGTCTCACTCCAATTCCAGTTGCATGTGTAGGATGAAGCCCTTTGGGTTTAGATAAAAATGCAGGGCCTGCAATATCTATATGCGCCCAATCTACTTTCTCAACAAACTCTTCTAGAAATAAAGCGGCTGTTATAGTTCCTGCTTCTCTTGCATTTCCGATATTTTTAAGATCAGCAATATCAGACTTTAAATGATCTTTATAAGGTTTATATAAAGGTAATCTCCAAAGATGATCGCCTGTTCTTTTTGATGCTGCCTCTAAATCTTTTGCAAGCTTTTCTGAGTTAGAAAAAAGTCCTGCAACATCTTCGCCGAGAGCTACTACACAAGCGCCTGTTAAAGATGCTAGATCTATAATTCTATTAGGCTTAATTTTTTGAGATGCATAAGAGAGAGCATCTGCTAAAATAAGTCTACCTTCTGCATCTGTATTTTTTACTTCAACACTTTTCCCTGACATACCGGTATATACATCGCCAGGCTTATAGCTTGCCGGTCCTATTGAATTTTCAGTAGAAGGAACTAAAGCTGTAACGTTCACTTTAAGCTTTAAATTAGCTATCGTATACATAGCGCCAAGTATTGCAGCTCCTCCTGACATATCAGATTTCATAGTATCCATAGCAGTTGGAGGTTTTAAACTAAGCCCACCTGTATCGTAAGTAATTCCTTTTCCTACAATTACTGAATGATCCTTTGAAGATCTATCTCCATGATAGTGAACCATAATAAAAACAGGCTCTTTATCAGATCCTTTATTAACAGCGAGCAAAAGTCCCATTTTTTCTTGTTCAATCTTTTTCTTATCAAAAACAATGACTTTTACATCTTTTGATATCTTTTCAAAAGTTTTAGCAATTTTTGCTAAATTTTGAGGAGTTTCATCATCAGCGTTATTATTTACTAAATCTCTTGTAAGATTAACACCAGATGCTATGATCTTTCCCTTATTTATAAGAGCCATATCTTTTTTTTCAGCTCCAATTAAACAAGCTTCTTTTAAATAAGTTGCCGATTCTTTTTTAGAAAAATTTTTAAACTTATCAAAACCATAGTTGGTTAAGAAAAGAGCTTCTGCAATTCCTTTTAAAAGATCTTCTTTTGAAATATTTAATTTTTCAGGAACTATGATATTTACAGATTTAGTTTTTTTCTTTTTCAAAAAAGCAACCATCTCTGAATAAATTTCACTAATATGAAACTCATCTATCTTATCTGCTTTTCCAAGCCCTAAAAGAATTATTCTTTTCTCTTTCGATCCGTATACAACAGATATTTGAGATTTTTTACCTTGAAAATCTTTAGTCTCAATAGGTCCTTTTACAATTCTTGAAAATTTAGAAATTGAGCAAAGTGCTTTTGGGACTTTTTTATCTTCAATAAACGGCAAAACTAAATAATCTGCTATTTTTCTTTTATCTAGACTTGAAGCTATAGTAATTTTCATAAAAGTTTTCCTAAAAATTATTAAAAATTTTTTCTTTATACAAATTTCAAAACCTAGTTTTTAAAAAACTCATTTTTTTTAAACTAGTCAATATTTTTTCTTATAGCATAATTGCTATAATTTTTTTTAAGCCATTTTTAATTAAAATGGTATTTCATCATCTGAAAACTCTTCAGTACTTGAACTATCTTGTTTTTTCTCTCCAGCAGCATATGCAGCAAACTCTTCACTTGCTGGAGCACTTTGAGAATTTGAAGAAGGTTTTTCTACGCTAGCAGCTGGACTCTCTGTTGTTTTATCAGATCTTCCAAATGGGCTAAACATTAAACTAGATGCAGTTATGTTCATTGATACTTGTGGTTTTCCTTCTCTATTATCAAAAATTTCTGGTTTTGCTAAATCTCCTACGACTATAAGAGCACTTCCTTTTTTCAAAAAGGAGATCATCTTATCGAAATTCTCTCCCCAAACTGTTACTCTATACCAAATAGTATCTTCTTTTCCTGACTTTCTAACATTTACAGCAACTCTAAGTGTTGTAACTTTTTGTCCGTTTGATGTAAATCTAACTTCTGGATCTACTCCTAAACGGCCGGCAATTGTAATGATATTCATCTATTTACTCCTTTTCAATACTTTATATCTATTTTACTTGTAATTAAGATTACTTATACTTTGTTAGTTTTTCAAGAAAAAGCTTCTAATTTTATCCCAAAAAAGAAAAAAGATACCTAGAGCTATAAAAGGAATGCTTAAGTACTGTCCCATAAGTAAAAAGGTATTATCATCTAAAATAGCTGATTGTCTTACTTTTAGAAATTCAATAAAAAATCTAAATCCAAAAACTAAAATTAGAAAAAGGCCAAGTAATTTACCCTCTTTTATAAGAAAATACTTTCTATAGCTTAAAAAAAATAAAACTCCAAAAACTCCTAAATAAAATAAAGCTTCATATAATTGAACTGGGTGGCGTGGAACTATTGTTACATTTTCCATAGGAGATCCAAAAATAACCGCCCAAGGCAGATTTGTTTCAACGCCCAAAATCTCTTGATTAAAAAAATTGCCCATTCTTATAAAAAATCCTACGAGAGCAGTTGGAACTACGACAAAGTCTAATAGATGAACAAACTTAAGTTTTGGTGAAAATTTCTTAAGGTAATAACAAAATAAAAAAAGAGCTATCATAATAGCTACGCCAGCTCCATGAGATGCTAAGCCTCCTTGCCAGATTTTTATAATATTAATTGGATTTTTTAAATAGTAAGATGGAGATTCATAAAAAATTAAGTGACCTAATCTTGCTCCAATGATTGTTGCTATAACAACATATACAATTCCTGTATCTACAATTTTTATTAGTTTACTTTTAGTTGAGAGTATAGCTTTTGAAAATATATTTTCTAAAAAAAGTCTATTTTTTATTTTTCCATCTATATATAAATTTAAAAGCTCTAAAACTTTATCATTAGAATCTAAAAAATTTTCATTTTTAGTTTTTTCAAAAAAGAATTCATATACTCTCTTTTGAGATTCTGTTTTAGGATTTTTCAAGTCCTCCTTTAAAATATCAAAAGATAAAATATCCTTTTTAGTAATATTTTCAAAAATATAAAAATAGCGCCTAAAAATAGAAATTACAATATAATATCCAATTACAAAACCACTTAAAAATAAGAGAGAATACCAAACTATTGGAATATTCAAATAAGGTATTGTAAAAATTTCCTTTTTAGGGTTCCAATAAAAAAAACTTAGCATTGAATTTTTAAGCATAAATAAAAAAATCCCTAGTAAATTTCATGTAACCAAAATTATACTCAAAAAACAAAATAATTTAAATTTAAATTAATTACTTAGTTAGATAAAATCTCTTTCATTAATCATATTTAAAGTAGAATTGCTATGAAATATAATCTCTCACTAACAAACATTTCTGAGCATCATTTATCAGATCATCAATATTACCGTCTTTCAAAAACAATCGATTTTTATTTATTGAACGGTAAGCCTTGTTGCTCTATTGATAATTCAGAACTAAAGAAAGATCAACTAGTTGTAATAGCTTCTTGTTGTAAAAAAGCGTTTGCATACAGTGCTTTTTTAGCCCTAGTTGATAAAAAAGATATAAAAAGATGCCCTAATTGCAACTTTAAAATAAATATTTTAAAGTTTCAATGCTTGGTTCACGAAAGGAAAATAGATAAATTAGAACTAGAAGTAGCTGAATTAAGAGAATTAGTATTTAATTGTATGCCAACGAATAAATAGGTATTTTCTTTTTTTGTAACAATATCAAAATTCAAAAAATATTTAACCAATGAACATAAAAATATTCACAATTCATAAAACCAAAGAAAAATGGCTAAAAATGGCTCTAGCTGAATATGAGAAAAGATTAACTAAAGATATTAAATTTGATTGGCACATTTCAAAAGATGAAAAGGATTTAGAAAAAAAAGTTTTAAAAGAAAATTTTTATATCTGCTTAGATGAAAAAGCAAAAATTTTGACAAGCATTGATTTTAGTAAAAAAATTTTTAATTTTTTTGAAAATCATAAATCAAAAATTTCATTTGTTATTGGATCAGATATTGGACTTTCTAAAAAAATAAAGACAAAAGCAAATTATGCTATCTCTCTCTCTAAACTAACATTTACTCATCAAATGGTGCGTTTAATTCTATTAGAGCAACTATATAGGGCTTTTCAAATTTCTAAAAACACAAAATATCATAAATAATTTTTTATAATCATCGACAAAAAAACTCCATATCCCATACAATTTTAAGTTATAAAATTACTATTTTTAGAATAAAAAAAATATATATATAGGAGGCTTTAAGCCATGAATCTATCTTTAGTGTTTTCTAGAATATTTTTCTTCATACTAAGTGTTTTTTTCATAACTATCTATATGGTAGGAGCAACCGTAGGAGATGTAACAATTAATGCTGCTATCGGCATAATTATAGGTGTTGTCTTTGCTTTTTTACTTTTTGGATTTGATATTTTATTTAGAAGGTTCAATTTAAGGTCCTTTAATATTGCAATTATTGGACTTTTCATCGGTTATTTAATGGGACAAGCTTTAGTTTTAATTTTAAATACAATTCTACATATCAGCTCTAAAACATTTATTTTAACTCCACAGTTTATGGAAATTACGAGAATAGCTCTTTTCTTATTTGGTTTATATCTAGGAACATTGATGACTATCAGAGCATCTGATGAATTATATGTTAGTATTCCTTTTGTAAAATTCACAGCCTTAGCTCAAAAGAAAAAAGATCTTTTGATAGATGCTTCAATTTTAGCAGATTCAAGAATTATTGACCTTGCTTCATCTGGACTTGTAGACCACCATTTAGTAATATCCAGATTTACAATAAAAGAGCTCTATGCTCAAGTAGAAATGGGCGATGAACAAGGTAAAGGCAAAGCTAAAAGATGTATTGAAACCTTAAAAAAATTAGAAGATATCCCCACTTTAGAGCTACGATATAACGATACTGATTTCCTTGAAATCAAAGATCAGACATCAAAACTATTTAGATTAGCTAGACTTTTAGATGCAAATATTTTAACAGCAGATATCTCTAGAGTTCAAAGTGCATCAATCGAAGGCATTAAAATAATTAATCTACACGCTCTTTCAAATGCTTTAAAACCATTAATGCAAGCAGGCGAGCAGATAAAAATCAAAATTCAACGTTATGGAAAAGAGCCTCGTCAAGGTGTTGGTTATTTAGAAGACGGAACTATGGTTGTTGTAAACGGTGGAGGCGACTTTATCGGTGAGGTTATAGATGCCCAAGTTTTATCTGTTAAGCACACTTCTAGTGGTAGAATGATTTTCTGTAATGCTTTTGATCAAGAGGGGTACGTTGAGGGCTACGATGGGCAAAGCGAAGAACAGTATGAAGATGAGCCAGATGACGAATATTAAAGGCATAGGAACTGATATTATAGAAATTGAAAGGCTGCGCTTAGTTATTAAAAGAAAAGGCGCGGCCTTTTTAGAAAAGATTTTTACAGAAATAGAGAGAAAATACTGTCTTAAATTCAAAGATTCAGCTATTCACTACGCAGCTAGATTCTGTGCAAAAGAAGCGATAGCAAAAGCACTCGGCACTGGCTTTGGAAAAGATCTATCATTTTTAGATATAGAAATAACTAATGATGATAAAGGGAAACCGTTGGTCAAACTTTCAAAAGAAGCTTTAATGAAATTTAATAAGCCTGAAATATTGATTAGTATCTCTCATACAAATACTTTAGCAATTGCATTTGTTACTATCAGTTAAAAAGAAAATGGCATTAAATAGCTAACAGAGAAAAAGTTAACGTTTTCTGGACATCTTTTAGCTAAAACTCTTCTTTTATACTCAAAGCTAAGAGTCCCCCAGACGCTTAATCTATAACCATATTTAAAACCGAAATCAATATTTCTCTCTCTAATCTTTCCATAACCATCAAAATTAAAAACATCTACAAATTCTCTTTTACCATAGCCATGCATAGCATCAACAAAAAGAGACCACTTTCTTTTCTCGTTTAGATTACCCTCTAGAGCAAAATTTCCTCTAAGCCAGGGAGAGCCTTTATTTGCAACACCAACAGCGCCATAGAACCAAAATCTAAACCTCCAGTAATCTAATCTAGAAAACTCTTTTCCAAAAGCTAAATTGAGCTCAAAATCAGAATCTGAATGATACAAAGTGGAGACATCTTTTAAACTCTCAGATGATACAATTCTGAAATTACCACCTAATGATATGCTCAAGGGATCACCTAAAATATCGTCTTTAAAAAGATATCTTGTTTGAAAAGCTACAGATCTAAAACCAAAGTTTTGACGAGGAGTTTCAATAAACTCTAAATCTGAATCTATACTCCACTGAAGAGATGGAGAAAAAGACATATTAAAATGAACTAAATGGTTATTAGAAGAGCTATCTGGCTGAACGAGTGCTGCATCCACTCTATTGAAATAATAGTAAGTATATTTACTTAAAAAATGAAATTCAAAAACATCACCAAACCAAGGAGCTCTCTCAAGTGTGTAACTTGTCGAAATAAAAAATATACTAACTAGTAACAATATTTTTCGCATTAATTTAAATACCCTTTTTCTAGAAGATATTTTTCGGCCTCTAAAGCTGCCATACATCCAGTGCCAGCTGCTGTTATTGCTTGGCGATATATATAATCTTGAACATCGCCTGCTGCAAAAACACCTTCTTTAGAAGTTTTAGTAGAGCCTTTTTCAACTTTGATATAACCATTTGGTTCTAATACAATTTGATTATTTAAAAACCCAGTATTTGGGCTATGGCCTATTGCAAAAAAAACACCAGCAGCTTTTCTTTTTTCTGTTTTGTTTGTTTTATTGTTTTTCAAAATAACTTCTCTTACAATATTATCGCCTAATATTTCTATTATCTCAGAATTCCATAAAACTTCAACTTTTGGATGATCTAGAGCTCTTTTTGCCATAATCTTGGAAGCTCTGAGTTCATCTCTTCTATGTACGATATAAACTTTTTTTCCATATTTCGTTAAAAATACAGCCTCTTCAACAGCGCTATCCCCACCTCCAATTACAAAAAGCTCATTATCTCTAAAAATTGGAGCGGCTCCATCACAAATAGCACAAGCAGTTACTCCTTTTTGCCAAAACTCTCCATCTCTAGAACCTTTAATATCTAGTCTTTTAGCATTTGCTCCTGTTGCTATTATTATACTATTAGCCCTAAATGTAGATTTTGTACCTTTTACTACATAAGGTTCTTTTGAAAAATCAACTTCTAGTACATCTTCAACAAGATTTGTAGTTCCAAACTTTTTTGCTTGAAGTTGCATGTTTTCCATCAACTTTGGTCCAATTATAGATCCTGGAAATCCTGGGAAATTTTCAACTTCTGTTGTTGTCATGAGCTGTCCTCCGACAGGGCCTGACATAAAACCTTCGAATAAAATGGGAAATAAGTTTGCTCTAGCTGCATATATAGCAGCTGTATAAGCTGCTGGGCCCGATCCAATTATGACTAGTTTTTTTACATCCATATTTTTCCAAATAAATTTTTATATTTCATAATATACAAATCTAAGAAAAATTTGGATAAAAATTCTATTTTTTTTTACTTTATGAATTTCTACATTGAAATATTAAAAAATTATTCAAAATAAAAATGCTTAAAAAAAAATTTATCTATAAATTTTCTTATTTCAAAATATAAAATGTATAAATTTAATTCTAATCAAAAATGATATCGTGGATTAATTGAGTAATCTTTTAAATTAACTTATTTCAAATGCTTTGTAGATCTCGTTACTTTTATATACCTTAAAGACATATGTTCGACTAACTCTGGCTCAGTCCTTGATCTATGCGAGAAGACGGCTCTAAAAGCATTTTTAATCCAAACACAATACCTATTACTATAAAGGTCCTATTTATCACTCTAAAAGCAATCCTATTTTTTACTTCTCTTTCTTTATCTGCGCAGTAGGTAAAACGAGTTAATGATTTATTGTTACTTGATCTATTTTTCAAATCCATTCGCAAAGCTTCTTCAAGATAAATGTGAGAGCATGTCATAGCATTTAGTTTCCAATTATTATAAAGCGTTTCAAACTTTCTAAAAACAGGAGGGGTTTGATTCAAATTTATAGCACGTTGCCATTGAATATTAGACTTTGTATTTATTGGAAAGGGATTTATTTTTAATATAAGTCTTGAAAATTCATCAAATTTCCTATTATAAACTCTAAAAAAAAACCTACATTCTCTTGGATGTGCTTTTAGCGTTGCAAATTCCATTTTAAAATCTTTTTTTATATCGATGCTATTTTTTAATTGATCAATCAATATTCTTAAAGTTTCAGGATCTATTTTATTTGATTTCCTTTTATCCACATAATAACTCTCAACCAATTTGTAATCCTCACCTATAGATGAATCTGCTTCAGATACTTCATTATCAAATGCATCTTGTAAACTTTTAACTTTATTTCGATTAAAACCTACTAAATGTTCATAAAAACTAATCGAAAACTGATCAATATATGGCCTAACACTCATAAGAACCTCAATTTGAGTTAAAAAATAGTTGAGATTATAGAGTATTTATTATTAAAATACTATTTGTTTATATATAAATTTTATCATTTTTAATTTTTCATATTTACTAGCTGATTTTTTTCTGAAAAAATCATTGCTCTCATTATATTTTAATTTAAAAATTATCATTTTAAATCGCGATTAAGCTAGCTTAATGAAAAAATATAAATTCAATTACTAAGCATTAAATAAAAATAATAAATACCAAAACATTATTTAAAATATTCTTGTAATTGTTTCCTCAATTTACCATATTTATCTAAATCAATTTTCTCTCGATCAAAAGAATTACTTAGAAGTGAACTTAATGTATCTTTGATAACACGATTGATTCTTTCAAAATTTCTCGAATATTCTTTAAATATATGATATAGAATTCTTTTTTCCGCTAATGATAGAGGGGTTCCATTTTTTATTTTTGCTCTAGTTATTTGATCAAGACGATCAAATTTGGTTATTTTAAATTGTTTTTGCCATAATAATACCCTTTGATTTCCAGCTGATTCTCTTAAACATCCTAAAGCTCCTCTTACAGCATCTCGTATAGCTTTCATAGTTTCAAAATCAAAAGTAAGCTTTTCAACTTTTCTTCTGCATAGAGGACATTGTTTTGATTCTTTTAAGCTCTTTGTAATACTTAACAACTCATAAACATCACCACAATTTGCCTTAACTGGAAACAACATAATATCTAAAGATAACGGGCAAAAGATCATAGGTCCCATTTCTTTTCCATCCAATTCTTCCAAATAATAGGAAAAAAATTCCTGAGCTACGACAATGGTAGATCTTACAGATTTGTGAGATCCATCTTCTACATCTTTTAAAATTTGGAAATCTCTATAAAATTCATTTACATCAACTTTTCCATCTCTTATCACTCTATATACACCATATCCAGCTCCAGCAGCTCCACCGACACCAGCTCCAATAAGACCACCGACAGCAGCTCCAGGGACGACACCAACTCCACCAGCAATTCCTCCAACAGCTCCGCCAATAAATATCCCAACAACCAAACCTGCAGTCCCTCCTACAGCAGCACAAACAACCATTTTACCTACGCTTTTTCCAAATATTTTAACTGAAACGCCTAAAATTAATTGAGTTTTTAACCAAGACTTCTCCATTTCACTTAAATCAGGGGGAACATATGATAAAAAATGCGACTTAGGTTCATCTTCAACTTTGCCCCTAATATTTTTTTCAATTATACCTTCATAAGAACTGAAATGCTTTTCAATTTCTTGTAATGAATGATCAATATTTCCATCAGGAGTAATTGTTAAAATTGTCCATTTTTTAGTTCCATCAAGAGAAGTAATTAATGTAGGCTTTTCAGTATTAGCAGCATCAGAGTCTGTAGATGCATACGAATCCATTTCCTCAACTTCATAATCCTTATAATTGTGTATACTTCTTCCCAATCCTTTAAAACATGTAGCCATAAAATGCCTCCTTTTTTTTCATCGACAATTTTACAAAAAAGCTTATTATTTTTGAAATAAAATTTTACTTTTTTTTTTATTTTATCATTAATAATGAAAAAAAAATTAATAAAATCATGCTAAAATTAAAGCTCCTGAATTTTTAAATACTCACAAAAAGCATTAGATTTAATAATTTTTTTCGTTATACAGCTCCTTCTTTTTCTTCATGATCTTCTTCATCTCTCAAGCCTCTATTTATTTTAGCTTCTTTTAGAATCTGCTCTATTTCTCTAATCGCTTCCAAATTGTCATCTTTTAGATTTTTATTGTTTTTGACTAATAAACTATCGATTTCATCAGCTGAAAGAATTGTTTTTTTACATTCACAAATAACCCTAACAAAATCTGGCATAGTCTTTTCAACAGCATAATCTAGAGGGCTATAACCGTCTTTATCTGGTAAGCTAGGATCAATATCATTAGAAGACAATAGTATTTTTGTAATTCCAAGTTTATTATTTAGTACAGCTAAATGAAAAGCTGTAAAACCTTTATTAGGCTCTCTTAGATTTGTAGGAGCTTTAAAAGATAACAAAAGCTCTGCTGTAGACAAATGACCATTTTCTACAGAATCGTGCAAAGGATTTTTTTCATTATCAGCATGAGCTTTAGCGCCAGCTTGTAAGAGTAGCTCCATTAAAGCATCATTACCTGCAATAGCTGCAATATCTAGAGGACTCAAACCTGCTAATTCATGTGCAGCTGTTGAATGAATAGGTTTAGATACATCAGCTTTAAGGAAATTTACCAATAAAGCAGCAATTTCTAATTGACCCTTTAAAACAGCAATATGAAGTAAATTTAACCCTTCATCATTTGGCAATTCAATAATTTCCTTTATTTTAACGGGATCTTTAATTGCTTTTACCATTTGCTCGACATGGGCAATATCTCCGATTGCACAAGATTCATAAATATCTTTACATTGACTATGATCAAATCTTCTTGTCAAATCTTGGACTTGAGATGTGAGTTTTCCAATATGTGAAAATGATAAAAATGTTAATTGTTGATCACTGGATAGAAACTTTAATTCAGGATCTATTTGAAGTATAGTTTGTACACATTTATCTAAGAGTGTCATATTGCTTCTTAATAAAGAGTGTCTTGCAAGCTCAAACAACACTTTAACAGCTTTAGTTGAATTTTCTTGATTCATAAGAATTTTAGCTACTTCAAAATAAGCTTCACCATTTTTAAATCTTTCCCAAAGTTGCATATATGTACTTGTAGCGCGATCTAAATCTTTAATGAAAATGTAGGCTTTTGCAAGTCTAAAAAGTAATGCATATATGCCATCTAATAAAAGATTGTAAATGCTCACCCAAAAAGTTGTTATAGATTACTTCTAGTCTTTCTAGAACTTGTACATTATCTTTAAAATGCACCAAAGTTCTTTGAGCTATGGTTTCAGCCTCATTCCATCTTTTTTCAGAAATATTAAAATCAATCCATTTTAAAAAGTATTGTAAGCTTTTTTCATTTTTTCCTAATTTAAGATAACTTTTTGTTATTCTTTCATAAATTTGCCCTGATGGTTTGAGTTCTACCACGTCTCTTAAGCAAATGCGTTTATTTTTCTTATCTTTTGCCTTTTTATATACATTTGAGAGAGCTAGATAGGCTTTTACCAATTCATCTATTTTTCCTTGCTTTTTCAACATTTGAATATAAGGAAAATAATTCAAAGGTTGCTCAGGATTTAATTTAAAAGCTTCCATTGCAAATCTTTTAGCAATACGTACATCTTTTTTTAAAAAATGATTAGCCGCTGTTAAATAAACATTAACTTTTTGTTGTTTATCTTGAATTAGATAAGCAAGTTTTAGATATGCTTCTTGAAAATCTGGATCAATTGCCAATGCGTTTTTATAAGCTTCTATTGCCTGCATAGAAGCCATTTCATCTCTTTTTTCTGCTAATGTATCTGCTATTCGCATAAACAAGTCAAAGGCTTCTTTGTCTCTTCCAATTTCTTTATAAAAAAGAGCAATTGGTTTATTTAGCTCAATATCATCAGGGTCTAAATCTCTTGCTTTAACTAGACTTGCTAAAGCTTTCTCATATTGATTTTCTTGGATTTGATATTTGGCTAGATATAGATAAGCTAATGCTGCGCTTAAAATATCTTCCTTCTTCTTTAAAATTTCAGGTATATATTGATAATCCTTAGCTTTACCAGTGCATTCTAAAGCTTTACGATAACTCTCTAAAGCTTCATCATATTGGCCTGCATCTTCAAGCAATTTTCCTTGATCTAAAAAAGATCGAGCAAGCTTTGCATTTGTACCTTTAAATAAATTTTTTGTGGGAACGGCAAACTTTGTGTTTCTTACCTCGTCCACTATAGATTTAAGAACATAGTTTGGACTTAAGTCTAGTAAGGATAAAGGCTCTCCTCCAAGTGGACAAGTAGGATGATGATGACTCTTAATCCAATTTTCAATATTCTTTCTTTCATATGTATGTCCTTTTCTATCTACAACTGGATCTTTTAAGAGCATACGAGTTATAGGACATGTATAATTTGAGCTCTCTGAAGGTTCAAAAGAAGCTTTTGGCTCAAGCAAACCTATTGCATCTTCAACACTTTTATTAACAGAGGAATAATCCACCACTTTAGCAGCTGCATCTTTTGTAAAAAAAACTTTTTTTAACGCTTCATCGAATTTCGGTTTACACCCCATCTCTAAAAGTTTGGATATATTTGCTTTAACATTTCCTTCATTTTCTTTATCAAGCATCATCCCATCTAAAATATCTTCAGATACTTGAGATGAATGTATAATTTTTGAAGCCATGTCATATATAGTGACTTCGACTTTTCCTTTTCTTTCCTGAAAAATTATTGAATTATTAAAATCATGGTACTGTTCAAAACATCTTGATATATTAGCCATCGAATCCTCCTTGTTTACAAAAGGAAACAATATATAAATATTTTTTGTTTATTTACAACTTTTATTTTATTTTTTTATAAATTCAATGTTGCATTACTGATACTCAAAGTGTTAGCTAAATACTTTTGAACAAAAAAAGATTATTTATGAAATAAATAAAAAGCTTTAAAAGAAGATTTAATTCGATAACAATTCTACAATATAATTTTTGTAAAAAGAAAATAAACTGGCAATTAAATTTTGCCAGCTTTTTTTTATCATTTTTCCGATAGATGAAGTTTACTCAATCCATCTAAAGTCGCAAATATTTGAGCTGCAGAGTCACTGGTAGGTTTAGCTAACCTAGCACTCAATAGAGACCAATTTCTAGGTTTAATTTGATTTGCTCCTCTTTCACCCAACATTTCAAGTGTCTCTCTACAGCGATAAATACAAGCATTAGCAAAAGGTGTATAATTGTTAGCATTTTTAGTTTCTATATTTGCTCTGTTATTTAAAAGCAATTGAGCACTTTTTCTAAATCCTTTTATAATGGCCAAATTTAAAGCTGTATTTCCATTTTGATCCTGAACTTCTAGGTCTACCTTTAAACCAATTAATTTCGTTACAAGTCTAAATTCACCTTTTTGAACTGCTGATAAAAGAGCTGTCGTTACTATATCAGTACCATCTACAGATTTATATTTTGCAACTGAGTGAATATCAGCTGAATTTTCAATTAAAAAATCAGCTGTATCAAAGAGTCCCTTTTTAATTGCAATCATCAAAGGAGTCGGCTGATCTTTTATATATATTGAATCTTTACCAATTTTATAAGTACCTACATTTTTAGCAGGACCATCAATCAAAGCTCCTTTATTTCTCAACACCACAACTAAATCAAATAACAATTTTTCATGTCGTCGTACTTCATCTAGCGAAGATTTTAAATATTCCTTTTTTTCTTTATATTTTACCTGTTCATTTAAAACATTTTTTAGTAAATAAGTCATAACCATTTTTTCATCATTCGTTATAGGATAAACATTTTCTACAAACAGTTTTATTGACTCTACAGTTACTCCTTTGATTTTCAAAATATTATTAGCTTTTTCTTCAGCTGAATCTTTACTATTGTAAATTCTTATACAGCTATCTAAAACTTCAAGATTTGAATCTCTTCTATCTATTCCCGGCGCCAGTTGACTAATTCTTAACATAAATTATTCTCCTTTTATAATTATTTTTTTATAAATAATATAAGTATTATATCTTTTAGCCACTTATTTATCTATTGACAATCTTTATTTTAATTTATTGTTAACTTTATAATAAAAAAAGAAAATAGCCGACAATTTCATTGCCGGCTTATATGAGAATTTTATGAGCTCTCTTTTTGTTTGTTTTCAATGTATTTGATTACATCGCCAACTGATTTTAGTTTTTCAGCATCTTCTTCTGATATCTCAAATCCAAATCTCTCTTCAAAAGTCATGATAAGCTCTGTTAGATCTAAAGAGTCTGCATTTAGATCTTCAACAAAAGATTTTTCTGAAGTTACATCGGCAGCGTCAACTCCTAGCTGCTCAACAATAATATCTATCACTTCCTTTTCTAGTGCCATATTTCCTCACCTTTTTTAATTTATAATAACTTACATTACCATCCCACCATCTACGGTAAACACTTGTCCTGTGATATAATCTGAATCGTCACTTGCTAAAAACAGGACCATATTTGCTATATCTTGAGGTTTACCGAATCTTTTTAGGGGGATATTTTTTAACATTAGCTCTTTTACTTTTTCAGGTATTTTCTCAGTCATTTCAGTTTCTATAAAACCTGGAGCTACTGCATTAACATTAATATTTCTTGACGCTACTTCTTTAGCGAGTGATTTTGTAAAACCAATCATTCCCGCTTTTGAAGCTGCATAATTTGTTTGGCCAAAATTGCCGATAAGACCAACAATTGAGCTAATATTTATAATTTTACTTTTAGAGTTTTTCATCATAGGACGAATTAATACTTTGCAAGTATTGTAGACAGATTTTAAATTTATATCAATTACTCTATCAAAGTCCTCTTCTGACATTTTCATTAAAAGGGCATCTTTTGTGATCCCTGCATTATTAACTAATATATCTACATGTCCCAATTCTGCTATCACTTCAAGGCAAGCTTTTTCAACATCAACGTATTTTGATACATCAACTTTTTTTGTAATAATTTTTTGATTTGGATCAACTTTTATATCTTCTAGCTCTTTTTGAACTTGATTTAATCGATCTTGATTTGTTGCAAAAATAGCAATATCAGCTCCATGCTTTACAAAAGCTATTGCAATAGCTTTTCCAATTCCTTTAGTTGCGCCAGTTACTATTGCTTTTTTATTTTTCAAATGCATTATCAAGCTCCTTTAAATCAGTAATTTTTTCTATAGCTATGCATTTAGCTTTTACACCAATTTTTCTATTCATATTTGTTAAAGCTTTTGATCCTATTTCAATAAAAAGATCAATTTTTTCATCCATTTCTTTAATTGACTCGGCCCATTTAATAGTTGAACTTATTTGTTTTATCAAATTTGTTTTTAAATTGCTAGCATCTTGAGGTTCTTTAGCAGTTACATTCATAACTATTTCTATTTCGCTATCTATAAAGTCAGCTTGTAGAATTTCATTTTTTAAATTGTTTTCAGCGCTTTTCATATAAGGCGTATGAAAGGCTCCTTGAACATCTAATAAAAGAGCTCTTTTAGCGCCTTTATCTTTTAAAGCTATGCATGCCTTTTCAACAGACTCTTTTTTTCCAGAGATAACGATTTGATTTTCTGTATTAATATTTGCAATCCAAACATCTTCAAAACCTTTAATTACATCTTTGATCTCATCTATATTTAAATTTATAATGGCAGCCATAGCACCTGTATTTATTTGACAAGCCTCATCCATAAATTTCGCTCTTTTTTGAATTAAAAAAATGAGCTCTTCAAAACTTAATTTTTTAGATGCATATAAAGCCGAGTACTCCCCGAGTGATAGACCTGCACATATTTTAGGTTGGATATTTGGATATTTATCTTGCAGGACTTTTAAAATAGCTATAGAGTTTACAAATAAAGCTAATTGAGAATTTTGAGTTAGATCTAATTTTTCTTTAGGACCATTAAACATTATATCTGTTAGCTTATAATTTAGAAGAGAATTAGCTTTGTCAAAGATCTCTTTAGCGACTTTAAAATTATCATAAAAATCTTTTCCCATTAAAACTTTTTGCGATCCTTGTCCGGGAAATATAAAAGCAATATTTTTCATGAAAATTTACCTTTTAAACTTTAATTATTTTCTAAGATACAAGCTCCCCAAGTAAAGCCTGCTCCAAAGACAGTTAAAAGAATTTTTTCTTTAGGTTTTATACGGTTTTCTTTTTTTAAAATATCTAAAGCGAGACCAACAGATGATGCTGAAGTATTACCAAATTTATGAACAACCTCTTTAAATACTTTATCACTCTCTAAATGCTCAAATCTTTTAGCAATAGCATCGATAATTCTTTCATTAGCTTGATGAGGAATAAGCCAAGATATCTCTTTTTCTGTTAAATTTGCGTCCTTTAAACATATCTCTATTGCTTCTTTCATTCTTCTAACAGCGTGCTTATAAACCTCTTTACCCTTCATTTGAATGTAATGTTTTTTCTCTTTAACAGTTTGTATAGATGCGGGGAGTTTACTGCCTCCTGCGGGAAGAATTAAAAGATCAGCTTCTTTTCCGCTAGCTGCTAAAAATGTAGATTTTATCTCTAATCCTTTTCCATCTAGACTAACCACGCATGCAGTTGCTGCATCTCCAAATAAAATCGCTGTTGATCTATCTTTATAATCAACTATTGACGATAGTTTTTCAGTCGCTACGATTAAAACATTTTTATAAGTTTTGGCTTCTACTAAGGATTTAGCTAAAGTTAGTGCATAAACATAGCCTGAGCATGCAGCTTGTATATCCAAAGCTGCGGCGTTATTTGCTTTTATGTTTTCTTGAATCAAACAAGCAGTTGATGGAAAAATATAATCAGGGGTAAGTGTTGCAACCAGTATAAAATCAATATCTGATCCATTTAAATTAGCATCTTTTAGGGCCTCTTTTGCAGCATTCGTTCCCATATCTGATGAGAATTCATCATCAGCTGCTATCCTTCTTTCCTCAACACCTGTTCTAGTTCTAATCCACTCATCTGAAGTTTCAACCATCTTTTCGAGATCAAAATTTGTTAAAACTTTTTTTGGATAGTATGAGCCAAGACCTATTATTTTTGCTTTAGTCACTTTTATATTTATCCTTATTTTTGTCTTAAATTATAGATATTTTACTAAAAAAACCTCTAAAATGAAAGAGTAAATGAAAGTTTACTATATAAAAATTTTTATAAAAATTTCTTTTCTTCATTTAAAATCATTTTTTTGCTATATTTATAATTTGAAGTGTTTTAAAAAAAACTAAATATATGTATCCAAAAGATCTTTTAAAATTGATTCATTATTTAAAGAAATTATCAGGAGTCGGAGCTAAAACTGCAGAGAGATTTGCTTTTGAGTTAATTAACTATAGTGATTTTGAGCTAGATGATCTAGGTGATCTTATAAAAAATTTAAAAAAAAATATATTGCATTGTGATACATGTGGTTGTTTGATAGCTCAAGATACTTGTAAGTTTTGTGATAGTAGCTTGAGGGATTCAAAAAAAATATGTATCGTTTCATCGTTTAAAGATGTTTTTTTACTTGAAAAAACTAAAACATATAATGGATTTTATCATATTTTAGAGACTTTAATCTCCCCTATTGAAGGAAAAGAGATCGATGAAGAAAATATTATTAGGTTAAAAAAAAGAATTGAAAAATTTCCTATAAATGAAGTGATTATAGCTTTAGATTCAACAATTGAAGGAGACGCTACTTCTCTATATATAAAAGAAGAGCTTTTAGATTATAAAGTTAATGTCTCAAGACTCGCTTTTGGACTTCCAATAGGAACTTCTTTAGATTATATAGATAGCACAACGCTCTCTCAGGCTTTTGTTGGCAGACAATCATTTTAGACTTTGTTGATTTTTTACTTTTGATTTCTTATAATCAAAACTCAAAAGTAAAATAATAAGGAATCATAATGGTAAAAACATCTAGGTACCTATCGCTAGTGTTACTTTTTCTAAGCTCGTTTTTATTTGCAAATGACAGCTTTGAAAATAAAGAGATAGCAGATGTCCAAATTAAAATAGACAATGCAAAAGACAAAGGATACGATACTCAAACAATTTTAACTAAACTCTCTACTCAAAAAGGGCTTTTGTTTTCACAAAGAACATTTGATAGTGATTTAAAAAAGCTATCAGACGAATTCGATAGAATAGAGCCTAGCTTTGAAGTAAAAGATGATAAAATTTATATAACTATAAAACTTTGGGCAAGACCAACTATTGTCAAGATAACATTCCATGGGAATAAAATAGTCTCTACTAGTAAGCTTCAAAAAGAGCTTGGAATAAAACCATTTAGTATTTTTAACAAAGCAAAATTCAATGCAGCTCTCAATAAAGTCAACGAATACTATGTAAAAAAGGGTTATTTTGAAACTCAAATATCATTTAAAGAAAATCAGGTGGCTTATAAAAATGAAGTTAAAATAGATATATTTGTAAAAGAGGGAAAATCTGGGAAAATTCAAAATATTTATTTTGAAGGGTTTACTAAAGAAGAGCAAACAGAACTTATAAAGGCAATGCAAACCAGAAAATATAATCTTTTAACTAGCTGGATAACAGACACAGGAACATATAAAGAAGAAGCTGCAGATCAAGATAAAATGAATATTATCAACTTTCTTCAAAACAAAGGTTATGCTGACGCTAAAGTAGATATTAAAATATTCGAGATTCCTCAAAGTGGTAAAATTATTATCACAATTATAGCTCATAGAGGCACTTTATATCGTTTTGGTAAAATTACATTTGAAGGAAATTGTCTTCTTACAAATGATGAGATAATAAATAGTTTTTTAGTACATCCGGGCGAGATTTTTTCTCCAGATAAAATAAGAGCTACTACAAATGCCATAAAAGATGCATATGGGACTAAAGGCTATATCGATGCAAACATTTACTTTGACACTCATCTTCAAGAAAATGAGCCTATTTTTAATGTAAATTTTTATATAGATGAGGGAGAAGAGTATAAAATTGGTCTTATTAAAATCTATGGCAATAAAACTACAAAACCCAATGTAATTTTAAGAGAATCTCTTTTAGTTCCGGGTCAAAAATTTGATTCAAGAAAATTAAAAGCAACAGAGCAAAGATTAGAAAACATTGGATATTTCAAAAATGTAAATGTTTATGCTGTTCAATCTTCTGACGAATCTTTAGGACCAAATTATAGAGATGTCCATATTGAAGTTGATGAAGAATCAACTGGCCATTTATCATTTTCTGCAGCTCTTAGCTCAACTGACAATGTTAGTGGAACAGTAGATATTACAGAAAATAACTTTGATCATACTGGTCTTTATAAAATGTTTAGACATGGCCCCTCATCTCTAAGAGGCGGCGGAGAATATGCTCAGTTAAAAGGAACTATAGGAAAACGTCAAAGCAATTATTCAGCGACTTGGATGAATCCATATTTTAGAGATTCTTTATGGAAACTTGGCTTTGAATTTAGTGGAACTCATTCAAGACTCCAATCTAAAGATTATAGAATCAGAACTCTCGGTGGCTCTGCTTATACTGCATATCCATTTTCTACTTTTTGGAGTATTGGAATTAGATATAGACTTAGAAATTCAGATAATATTGTCAAAAATAAACTAATCAAAGCAACACCTAAAGATGATAGAGAACAGCTTATAAAAGACAATCAAAAAGATTCTGAAGGACTAATTTCAGGAGCTGGACCTTTCCTATCTTATGATTCAACAGATAACTCATATAAACCTCACAGAGGATTGCGTTCGAATTTAGAAGCTGAATATGTTGGTCTAGGAGGAAAATATGACTTTTTAAAACTTTCTTATATAAACACCTACTACTATCCTCTTTGGCTAAAAGGAACAATGAAATATCGATTTAATTTGACCTTTTTAGATCCGTTTACTAACCATAAAAAGAAAATCAATAAGGAAGTGCCAATTTCAGAGAGACTGTTTTTAGGTGGAGAAAAAACAGTTAGGGGATATAAACCTTATATCATAGGACCTCAAATGACTCCAGATGAGGCTAAAGATGATCCAAAAGGTGGAATTTCTTCTATGTTACTTTCTGTTGAATACAACCAAGAAATTATAAAACCACTAGTTGATATTTTCTTTTTCGCAGATGCTGGAGCTGTATCTTTTAAACAATATAACATTAAAAGACCCAGAGCCAGTGTTGGATTAGGACTTAGATTAGAAGTAATGAATCGAGTGCCAATAACAATTGGTTGGGGATATCCTATTAATCCTAAAAGAGGAAATAATGATAAACAATCGCTCTTCTTCTATATGGGAGGACAATTTTAATTAACCAAAAGGAGTAAGTAAAATGAAAATAAAGCGTTTTATTTTAAGTTTAATACTTTTATTAATATGTTCGAGTTCGCTTTTTGCAATAGAATCTAAATCAGTAATTGGGGTTGTAAATTTTATGACCTGTCTTACAGACTCTAAATATGGCAAAAATGAACAAGAGCAATTAGAGAACATAAAAAAACAATGGTCATCATTAATTGAAGAGACTGAAAAAGAGCTCGGTGATGTATCTGCTAAATTTGAAGATCAAGATTATTTAGATGGTCTTTCACCAGAAGCAGAAGAAGAGCTAAAAATGAAGCAAGGTGCTCTAAATCAAGATTTAGCAAAATATCAAAATCAGCTCTATCAAATTTTAAATCAAGCAAATTACTTTTTTATTCAAAAGATGTCATCTAACATATCTAAAGCATCTGAATCAATTGCTGAGAATAAAAAGCTTGATCTTGTTTTAAACAAAGAAGCTTGTTTTTATAACAATCCAAAAATTGATATTACAGAACTTGTTATAAAACAGATGGATAGAAACTTTGATAAAGAGACTGTAAAAAATGATGAAGCTGCTAAAGATGAAAGTAAAATAGCTGCTGATACAAAACAAGCTCCAAGAAAAAACACAAAATAAATGATAACACTAAAAGAATTAGCACTTCTAACAGCTAGTAAACTCATCGGAGATGCTAATTTTCAAATATCTGGTGTAAACACTTTAGATGAAGCCTCAAAAAATGAGGCTTCATTTTTAGCAAATCCTCGCTATGTAGATTCAATGCTAAAATCTAAAGCAGGAGTTATTTGTGTCGATAAAAAAGGTGAGCTGCAAGATAACAAAAACTATTTAGTATCAGATGATCCATCTAAAACTTTTCAAGAAATTATTAAGTTTTTTTCAAAAGAAAAAAAATTATCTGGTTTTGTATCTATTCACAAAAGCGCTGTTATCCATAAAAGCGCAAAGATTGGAAAAAATGTCGTAATACTACCAAACACTGTTATAGATGAAAATGTTCATATTGATGATAACACATTTATAGGAGCCTCAGTATATATTGGTCCAAATAGCTCAATTGGAAAAGACTCAACCATTCATTCAAATGTAACAATAAGAGAATTTTCTATCATAAAAGATCGAGTAATTATCCAAAGCGGCGCTGTTATTGGTTCTTGTGGGTTTGGATATTTACATCAAAAAGATGGCACATTCAAAAAGTTAGAGCAAGTAGGCTCTGTTATTATTGAAGATGATGTAGAGATTGGAGCAAATACGTGTATAGATAGGGCTAGATTTAAGTCTACAATTATCAAAAAAGGCACTAAAATCGATAATTTAGTGCAGATAGCTCACAATGTGGAAATAGGCGAAAACACAGCAATAGCAGCTCAAACAGGCATTGCAGGCTCTTCTAAGGTTGGTGATTATGTCATTATGGGAGGCCAAGTTGGAGTAACTGGCCATGTAGAGATTGAATCTTTTGTTCAGCTCGCTACTAGATCTGGTGTTTCTAAAAACCTTAAAAAGGGTAAATTTAGAGGCTCCCCTGCTATTGATCTAAATGACTATAACAGACAATATATCACCTATAAAAATCTTTCTAAAACTCTAAAAAAACTAGAAGACAAACTCTCTATTTTAGAAGAAAAAACAAAAAATCTTTAAATTTTCTTGAAATACCCCCCATTTACTGATAAGTAGTAATATTAAGAGGGTATTTTTTATGTTTCAGATTTATTATAAATCAATTCGTGATGAAATATTTCAGAAAATTGATGACTTTAGACCTGGTGTGCTCATTAATATCTCAGATGCTAATATGGATGATATAAAAAAAATCTCTGAAATTACGAACATTGAGACCGATGATATTTTAGATACATTAGATAAATATGAAATTCCAAGAATCGAGCATATAAATGGTAGTATAATACTCTATGCAAGAAACTCTTCAGATTTAGAAAAAGGGATGCATACAACAACAATAGCAATACTTTTAACAGATAGTTATATCGTAACTATCTGCCCACAAAAAAGTAAAATTATTGAAACTTTAATTGAGAGTAAATCTAAACTTGCGACCACTCAAAAATCAAAGCTTTTACTCTATATTCTCTTAAAAATAACTCAAGATTTTACAACTAAGATAAAACAAGTTAGAAACGCAGTGATTGCTCAAGAGCAGCAAATGCAAGCTGTCACTAACAAAGCGATAGTTGTATTGACAAAAAATGAAGAAGTTTTAAATCAGTATCTATCTAGTTTAATTCCACTCAGAAATGTTTTAGAGGCTATATTTTCTGGAAGATACATATCGTTGTATGAAAAAGATTATGATCTACTTCAAGATCTAATGATTGCATTGAAACAATCTGAGGATTTATGTTCAATTAGTATAAAAAGTATCAGATCTCTTAGAGACTCCTATCAGATTTTATTTACTAATGATGTCAACAAAACCATCAAGCTTTTGACAGCTATTACCATAATTTTTACTATTCCAACGATTATAGCATCGATTTATGGAATGAACGTTAAACTTCCTTTAGAGACAAATCCTCATGCATTTTTAATAATAATCAATATAACGATTGTAATATCATTGATTTCAGTATTTATTTTTGCCAGAAAAAAATGGTTGTAGATCTCTTAGCCAAACCTTTGATAGCAGCCACTTAGAAAAAAAAAAGTTAAAAAAATCAAAAGTTTCTTAAGCATAATATTTTTTTTTGCTAAGATATTTTTATTGATAATAACATTTTTATATTTTAAGGACATCTTATGGCAAAAAGACCAATCTATTATGATACAGAAACAACAGGACTCAGTTCTCAAAAAGATCGTATAATTGAGATAGGTGCTTTCGATCCTGTTCAAAATAGAACTTTTGAAGAGCTTATTAATCCAAACACTCCAATTCCTGAAACCTCTTCTAATATCTGTAACATCACAGATGATATGGTAAAAGATGCTCCAACTTTTGATATCATTGGAAAAAAATTTATTGAGTTTTGTGGATCTGATACGATACTAATCGCTCATAACAATGATAGTTTTGATAAACCTTTTTTAGATGCTGAATTTAATAGAGCAGATCTTAAAATGCCTGCTTGGCCATTTATTGATTCATTAAAATGGGCAAGGAAATATCGATCTGATCTTCCAAAACATTCTCTACAATATTTAAGAGAGATGTATAATATTGAAGCAAACCAGGCTCATAGAGCTTTAAACGATGTTGTTGTCTTATATAAGGTCTTTGAAAAGATGATTGATGATCTTGATATAGAGACTGTTTTAAAATTGTTAAATGCACAAAAAAGTGATTTAGTTGAATACATGCCTTTTGGCAAGCATCAGGGTAAAAAGCTCTCTGAGGTACCAAGAGGATATATTAAATGGTTACAAGAGAATGAAGCACTTAATAAACCTCAAAATGCTAATTTGAAAAAAAGCTTTGAAAAATTAAATCTTTTATCTAAATTATAGCTTATGAAAACAACAATTATTGGATGTGGATATCTTGGACTTGCTCTAGCTGAAAAGCTACATCAAAACCGTCATTTTTTAACTTGTACAACTATTAATCCCAGATCTATCAAAAAACTAAAAAAAACAACTCAAAAATCTTTAATAATGAGAGGCACTGATAAAAATGAAGTTTTTTTAATTTTAGAAGATAACGATACTATTATTGTAACAGTAGAAGCTAAAAACTCTGATGAATTTGAAAATACATATCTTCAAACAGCTCACACAATAAAAGAGTGTGCCAAAGAGATAGAAGCTCCAAAAAGGATAATATTTACATCAAAAACCTCAGTTTATGGTAATCACGATGGTATGTGGGTTGATGAATCAACTCCCCTAAAAGCTAAGGATGATTTTGCAAGAATTTTAATAGATACTGAAAATACTATACTTTCATTAAATGATTTTGGTTGGAGAGTTGCCATACTTAGACTTACCCAAGTCTATGGAGGAGAAAATCATGAAATTATAGACTTATTCAAAGAGTCATATAAAAAAGTTCTTACAGGTCACAGTGATTATTATACAAATATGGTACACAGAGATGATGTAGTAGGAATAATATCTTATCTTATAGATCATGATATTCAGGGTATTTACAATGCCTCTGATGATGAGCATCCAACAAGGGATGAATTTGCGAAAAAGATTTGTGCTAAATTAAATCTTGATATCCCTAAATATGATCCAACACTCGCAGATTTTCCAGATAACAATAAAAGAGTTGCAAATTATAGAATCAAAGAAAAAGGCTATATATTTAAACATCCTAATCGAGTGATTTGATACAAGTTAACAAAGCTATTTGTGAAATAGAAAATCAGAGAAATCCCGAAAATTATCGAAAATTATTAATTATATATTTTTAACAATCAATATCTTAAGCTATTTACTATTCGTAAAAAAATATTATTATATATGAAAAAAAAATCATTAAATTTCAAAAATTAGCTACTTAATTTATCTTCTTGTAATAAAATAAACAAACCTTTATACTTTATGAAAAACAAGGAAAAAATATGTCAGCGGATATTAATGTAAGACCAAAGAGCTTATCTTCAAGTTTGATGATGGTTATAAATTTATATCGAAACAAACCTGGAGTTTTTAATAAAGCACAAGCTCAAATAGCCTATCCTATGGTTGCAGCTGCAGCAATAGTTGAGAGTGTAGTAGCATCTATTTTTACAATATTATCAACTTTATCTCTGCCATTTACAAAAAATAATTTTAATTATTGCACTACATGGCTCAAAAGCTCAACTTTCACTATAATGTGGTCTTTAGCTGATTTTTTAATAAATCCATTTTGTTTTGTTGTAGTTGCAGATGAAAAAAGCGCTAAATCTATAGCTCGAGCTGGAGATCTAATGTGGTTACCATTTGATGCAATTGTATAATCGAATTTGATTTGGTAATAGCTCCACAGACGAGATCTATACAATTACCAAAATAGTTCTTTATTATATTTTATAGATATTTGAGTTATAATTCCCAAAGATCATTTTGAAGTTTTATAGCATCTTTAATTAAAGATGAAAATTTCTCTTTTTGAGGATTTGATAAATATACATCTATATCATCTAATAGTTTCTGAGCATGTTTTAGGGTGGTATTTCCGATTATTTTAGCAATTGAGAGTATTTTTACTTGGCGGGCTCTAATATCTGGTTTTTTATAATCATCTTTTGTTTTTTCGAATTCTTCTAAGATATTGATAAGATCTGTTAGAGTATTTGCAAGTTCACTAAATTTATCTTTCATAAAAATTTAAACAGATGTTTTTTTTAAATTTTCTGATCGGTGGTAATGTTCCCACATATATTTAAACTCAGCACAAGTTTTTAAAAGCTCATCTTTAGAACCTTCAGCGAGTTTAATTCCTTTTTCAATATAAATTATCCTATCAGCATGTTCTATAGTCGAGAGCCTGTGAGCTATGATTATTTGAGTAACCTTACTTTGCAGGCCTTTAATTGCATCTTTAATTTTACTCTCACTTATTGCATCTAAGGAGGACGTTGCTTCATCCATAACTAAAATAGGAGCTTTTTTAACTAAAGCTCTAGCAATTGCAAGTCTTTGTTGTTGGCCACCTGATAAGGTTTTTCCTCTTTCTGCTAATATCGTATGATAGTTTTTTTCTAGATCTACAATAAATTCATGAGCATGCGCTTTAATCGCAGCATCTTTAACTTCTTCAAAAGTAAAATCTCTTCCAAAAGAGATATTTTCGATAATAGAATCATAGAATAAAAAGGGCTTTTGAGGAACAAAAGCAATGTTTTCTCTAAGAGATTTTTGAGTATATTCTTTTAAGGGATACCCATCTATTATAATCTCCCCTTTTTGAACATCAAAAAGTCTTGGAAGAAGTTGAACAATTGTAGATTTTCCAGCGCCGGTTGGCCCTACAATAGCAATTGTTTCTCCTTTTTTTATTTTAAAATTTATATCTTTTAAAACCCATTCGTCTTGATATCTAAAACTAACATTTTTAAATTCTATAAAATCTGAAAAACATTTTAGTGCAATAGCACCATCTTCATCTTGGATGGCTGGTTTTAAAGATATAACCTCAAACATTCTCTCTGCAGCAACAATTCCTCTTTGGATATTTGAGTTTTCTTCAGCAAACTTTTTAACAGGTTCATAAAATAGATGCAAAGACGCTACAAAAACTAATAAAACAGGGATGCTCATATTTAAAGTATAAAGACCAAGCATTACGACAGTCGCCATGCAAGAAGTGGTAATAAGATGCAAAACAGGTCTTGTTAAAAGAGTATATTTAGCGTTTTTACTCTCTAGATAAGCCATTTGCATGTTTTGTTCGTTATATTTTTTTAGAGTGAACTTTTCCATAGCAAAGATTTTTATCGTTTGAATCCCCCCTAAAAAATCTAATAAAACAGAGTTAAAACTCTCTTGATTTTTTTGGATTTGACGGGCAACTTTTTTAATTCTTTTAGTTAAAAAAACAACCGGCAAAATTATCATTGGCATACCGATAAAAATAATTAGAGATAGTTTCCAAGAAAGATAAAAACAAGCAAGCAAAGCTGCACAAATTGTAAATGGAGTTTGAAAATAATTAGTAATTAAAGAGTTTATCGAAGATGCAATTTGAGAAGCATCTCCCACAGCTCTTGTAGATAAACTCCCCATATTGTGCTCTTGATAAAAACTAAGGGGAAGCGATTGAATATGTTCAAAGAATTGCTGGCGCAGATCTCTTGTAATTCTTATAGATAAAACTTGTGTAAGATATCTTGAGATAAATAAAAATATAGCTTTAAAAAGAGCTACAAATACTAAAATATAGATAAGCCCTTTAAAATTACCCTCTAAATTTAATTTATTACCTACAATCCTAAAAATACGATTTAATGGATTTGAATTTTTTCTACCTGCTATATAAATTGCTGCATCTTTTTTTGAGATAACTCCATTTTTATCAGTATCTATAGCATCCCATTTTTCTTTAACATCATTTAGAGAAACTTTATCATTTGAATGAAGTTTTCTTTTTCTATCTTTTCCAAAAAGAGTAAAAAAATCCGCTCCTGTATTTGCAATAAATCCTAAAGAAAACATCTCCATTTGATTTGCAATGCTCATAAATTGCAAAGTAACTAATGTAATCATTGCTAAAGATAGATGCCTTGAATTTTTTAAAGCAGCTTTAAGAAGTAGTCTCATATTTTATTAATTTTTAACAAATTCACCCATAGAGCGAAACTTTTCGTAACGCTTATCAATTAGATTATCATCTTTAATATTTTTCAAGCTATCAAAAGAGTTCAAAATAAATGCTTTGACATTTTTATATGCTATCTTAGGATCTAGATGAGCGCCCCCTTGGGGCTCTTTTATAATCTCATCAATGATATTTAACTTTAAAAGATCTTCAGATTGCATCTTTAAAGCTTCAGCAGCTTTTGCATTTTTTGTTTTATCTTTATATAAAATAGAAGCGCAACCTTCTGGAGAAATCACAGAATAATATGAATGTTCTAACATACCTATCTTATCACCAATGCCAATACCTAAAGCACCTCCAGAACAACCCTCTCCGATTAGAACAACAATTATAGGAGTTTTAAGTCTTGACATCTCAAAAAGATTTTTAGCAATTATAGCTCCTTGACCTCTTTCTTCAGCACTGAGCCCTGGATAAGCTCCTGGTGTATCTAATAATGTTACAACAGGAATATTAAATTTCTCAGCGAGTTTCATAGCTCTTAGAGCTTTTCTAAACCCTTCAGGATGGGTCATCCCAAAGTTTCTATAGATTCTAGAATCAGTATCGTTTCCTTTTTCTTGACCTATAACTACAAATTTTTTCCCATCGATTTTCGCTAAAGCTGTAATAATTGATGGATCATCCATCAGAGTTCTATCTCCGAAAATCTCTTCATATTCATCAGCAATATTTTCTAAATAGTCAACTGTATGAGGTCTACAAGCGTGTCTACTAATCAAAACTCTATCCCAAACAGATAGATTGGAATAGATCTTTTGTTTTAGCTTTTTTAGTTTTCTTCTTATCTTTTCGATTTCATCTTTAGTCCAAAGAGCATTATTTTTATTTTGCTCTTCGACTTGCTTAATCGTCTCTTCATATTCATAAATAGGTTTTTCATGAGGTAGTATTTCCATAAATTTTACCTTATTTTATTATTTTTTCTACGCCTGGAAGCTTTGCATCATGAAAGTCCTCTACAAGATCAATAGTTGTATCTCTAGATATTACTATTGAAAAAATCTCTTCTATATCTTCTGCAAAAAGTCTAATACATCCATCACTATCGAGTTTTCCAATTTTAGATCTATCTTCTACAAACTCTCCTGTTGCTGTTTCAACCCAAGGAGCTCCATGAATACCAAGGCCTTTTGCTGATTCTGTACAGTTCTCAACTTCTTGATCAAATGGTATCCATCTTGTTCCAAAAATTTTGATCATCTCAATTTTATTATCTTGAAAATATCCCATAGTATTTGGTTTATAGATAGCAACTTTAGATCCTAGAGTATATTTACCTTTTGGAGTTAAAGAGCCAGATTCTCTTTTAGATTCTTTTCTTCCAAGTCCTACTTTATATGTTTTTAATAAAACTCTTTCATTTGTATCAACATCGAAATAATAAAACCAAAGTTTTGATCTATTGATATCAATCACTAGATGAAACTTTATATTTTTATCATCTCTAAGTACGTTAAATCTATCTCCTTGAGCAATCTTTTGAGTCAAATAATCAGCTTTTTTATTCAAGCTTCTAGCAATAAAGTGTCTAGTCGTTGAGTAGTGCGATGCATAATCTGCTATCCAAGCGGGTCTTCCCTGCATCCATGGAGCTCTCGATGTATATGTCACCGTATCAACAATTGGGAGCCTAGATGAGTCTGTTGCAAAAAGCCGATCTATTAGATTTGCATCTGGCAAGTTTTCATCTGCGTCTTTCACTTCTTTTGCAACTGCTTTTTTAATTTGTTTTTTACTCTCTTGTTTTACAACTTTTGTTTTTTCAACTTTTTTTTCCTCAATGACTGGTTTAATCTTTTCTTCAATTACAATTTCTTGAACTTTACTATTTTTAGTATCGAAAACAACATCTGTCTTTTTTTGGTTTTTCTTAAAAAACCCTAAAGCTGCAATCGCTCCAAAAAGAGCTACTGCGCCTATTGTTACAATTTTAGATGTAGACAAAACGCACTCCTAATTTTTTTATAATTACTTATTATATTACATCAAATTACATTTATTTTAAACGTTTTTAGACCTAATTAAATTTATTATTTGATAGATTTCTTCTTAAAAGCTCTCTATTACTCATAACCTTAAAAAAAATAGTTGGTTAACCCATATTAGCTAAAATAATAGATTTTTTTTATTCTGATATTTTGCATCTCAAAAATGTATACTATTTTTTTTAAACCTAAAAAAAGGTTGCTAAATTTTAAAAAATATTAATAATGATATGTTTTTATTTTAAATCATCTATAAGGAGAAAAAAATGTTTATAAATGTTACTAGCGCATTACATAGTTTTACACACACACCAGTTTCTGAAAGTCTTTATTCTGGAGCCTCTTCTTTAGCATCTTATATATCTAATACTTTAACTCCAAATGGAGCATTAACAAAAGCATTCACTTATGTACCGATCAGAGCATTAGGAGCTATGGCATCTCAAGGAGCTATTTTTGTACTATCAGCTGAACTAGGTAATACAGCTTATACAGCCTATAAAAATAACAACAAGAAAAAAACAATCGGATTTGCTGCTGCAGCTCTACTTACTGTAGCTTTTGGGATTTTTGAGATTGTTAAATTTAGAAGTGTCCTCTCTTGTTTTAATTCATTTGAATGTGATCGAACTTTTAAAGCTACTTTGTCAAATAAAGATACTTGGTTAAACCCAATGGCTGCATGTGCTGCACAAGCTGGAAAAGTTTTCTCTAGTTGCTTAGGTTAATCTAAACTTAAAAACCAGTCCAAAATTTGGGCTGGTTTTTCTTTTGTTTTTTTAGTGGAAATTTCAAAAAAATTAATATATAAACCTCAATCTATTCAAATATTTTCTATGTTATTCTTGTGAAACAATTCAAAATTTATCAATGTAAAAAACTATTTTAACAATTTTTTTTATCTTTTATAAATATCAAATTGAAAAAACAAATAGATATAGTTTCCACAAAATTACTCCCTAAATAATATTTAGTTTAATGCCTTTTATCTGAGCTATTAAAACTCAAATACTTATATGCACTTATGCTCAAGGGATAGTCGCATAATGATAAAAAATTTACTTACATAGCAATATCATTAAAAATATGTTTTTATAAATTTACATTATAATAAATTGTTTTTAACTATTAATTAAAAATATCATTTATATAGAATTTAATTATTAAATTGTGTTATATTATTTACATAATTAGTTATGTATAATAAAAACCAATAAAAATAAGAGGAAAAAAATGCCTGCTATAATGTCTGATATTTGGAACGTTTTTTCCAGTAATCCGAAAGAAGTACTAGAAAAACCGAAAGAAGTACTAGAAGCGTCTTCTTTTTTAAAGACCCTTTATAATAAGCCTCTCGGAACAAATTTATGGCATGCCACGCAAGCTATACTATCTGGACTATGGAAAGCAGGTCCTTTTAGAGCAACTTTGCAGCTTGGCCTTCCTGTTGCCGGACTTTCTTATGCATCATATAAGCTTGGTGAAAAAGCAATAACAACAAGAAATGAAAAAGCAAGAACGCTTACAGCAATTGGATGTGCTCTATCAGCCATTTGGGGAGTAGCAGAGCTTGTGAAAGGTTATAACATTTTATCATGCGCAGGGAATTCTACACTTACAGGTGGTTTAAGTGTATTTACTAGTTGTATGGTTTAAAAAAATTAAAAACTAAAATAAATAAATTAGGTTATAAAAAAAACATAAAATAAAAATATAATAAAAGGAGAAATTAAAATGACGACTTTATCAACTATTAGTGGTTGGGCAACCACTGCTTGGAATTCATTTCCAAATAAATCAAGTATAGTTAATAGAACAACTGATATACTTAATACAACAACTGGTCTTGTTCAAAATGTAACAAGTTATCCAATGCAAGATGGTCTTTCAAATATACAAGCAACTTTTTCGCCTGCATCTTTTTTAACTAACCTAGGTAAAGGCGCAAGTCTACTTGCAGAAGCTAATCCATCTTATGGTTGGAATATGCTAGATACTCAAACTACACTTATGCTAACTGCCGTAACGTTAAAAGCTGTCTCTCTTTTTGCTAGCTGTTTAAAATCTACTGACAAATCAAAATCTAACAAATTATCTTTGATTGCTAATGCAGGGGCATATCTTGCAGGTTCAGCAATGCTGCTTGCATCTTACCAATATCTACAAACATCTTCATGTATGAAAAACTCAGTACCAAACAATATATCCAGTGAAAACAATTGTACTAGAGATGCAATTATTCAAGAAGCTTATAGAAATTGTACAAAATAAAAAAATATTATTTATTAAATCATTATTTATAAAAAACAACCCTAAAAATTAGGGTTGTTTTTTTATATAGGCCTCGAAAATTCCACTATCCCCTGATGAGGCTACTTATGTGACCCTATTATATCTAAAAAGATGATGTTATTCAGCCAATTTAGCCATATTTCTCCCTAAATAGAGCTATATTTGAAATATAGTAAGAAATATTAAATATCTATCAGCTTAGACAGCTTAGACAAAAAAACACCTTATTAAGCTCAAATCCTCAATTAAATAATTTTTATGTAAAGTTATTATTTTAATTAAGAATATAAAGAACTTTTTATTTATTTAATTTCTAAAATTATCTACTCTTTTTTTCTCGAATTAAAGAAAAAAATTTAGGAGAAAAAATATGACAGTCTATTTAAAAGCTATAACAAACAATAGAGTTACTAACTTTGTGTATAACAATGTTCCCTTTCAATCAGTGTCGAAATACATAAATGTTTATAATAC
>JAAKFV010000100.1 GCA_011064875.1 Candidatus Anoxychlamydiales bacterium
TAGTATTTTTTATTTTTAGTTTTTTTGCTATGAGCATTATTTATGGAAAGCTTACAACTCTTAAGTTAAATCTCTCACTACAACTATCTCTATTTATCTCGATTGGTATTGGGCTTTTGTGTTCAATAGTTTCATATATCTTAGTCAAAAGAATAAAAGTAACATCATGCTCTGTTGTCTATCACCATCCATCTCAGTTATTTTCTTTAGAAAAAGCTAAAAAACATCTTTTAAGAACTCATTTGACATCAAAAGGAGATACAAAAGATAGAGCTGAAAAGATGTTAGAAGAAATAGATAGCTTAATTGATGAGCACAGAGAAAAAAAGAAATATTTTGAAGAGACCTCTGAATATTTCAAAGTTGAAAAGGCTTTTGGGTTTTTACAAATGATATCTCTTTGTTTAGTAGCTTTTGCACATGGATCAAACGATGTTGCAAATGCAGTAGGTCCTATCGCAGCTGTAATACAAACAATTAATCTAAATAAAGTTCAATTTGCATCTGTAATTCCATATTGGATATTACTACTCGGTAGCGCTGGAATAGTTTTGGGTTTGGCCACTTGGGGCTGGAGAGTTGTTGAAACTATCGGTCATAAAATCACTCAACTAACTCCAACAAGGGGATTCTCTGCAGAATTTGCAACTGCAATTACGATTCTAGTAGCATCCAAATTGGGACTTCCTATCTCTACGACACATGCTTTAGTTGGAGGGATTTTAGGAGTTGGACTGGCAAAGGGTCTTTCTGCTTTAAATCTTAGAACTCTAAGAGATATTGTTCTTTCTTGGATAATAACACTGCCCTCTTGCGCAGTTTTAAGTATTTTAATATTTTATTTATTAAAATTAATTTTCTATTAATCCAAAAATAATTTTTATAAATTTTAGTTCTTTTAAAATTCTAAATTGCATATATAGAAAATTAAATGAAGAAGGTATTTCGTGGATAGTAAACTTGAATTTCAAGCAGATCAATTGATTCAAGCTATAAGACATTATCTTATTACTAATCTTGGAAAAGTTGAAAGTATAGCATCAACTGAAGAGTTTTACTTAGCTTTTTGTATGGCACTTAGAGAAAAGATAATGATAAATTGGGTAGCTACAAATCATACTCACGATGAGACCAAAGCTAAAAAAATTTACTATCTTTGCATGGAATATCTTCCTGGAAAATTTTTAAGCAATAACATTACAAACTTAGGTGTTAGTGAAATCACAAATATAGTACTAAATAAAATGGGGAGAAATTTAAGGGATTTATTAAGCCATGATTTTGATCCTGGTCTTGGAAATGGTGGCCTTGGTAGATTAGCGTCCTGTTTTTTAGATTCATTAGCTACACAAAAATATCCATCTTGGGCGTATGGGCTAAGATATCAATATGGTATTTTTGAACAACAAATTTACAATGGCTATCAAGTAGAAAAACCAGATTGTTGGCTCTTAAATCAAAATCCTTGGGAGTTTAGAAGAGATATTCACTCTAAAAGTGTTAAATTCGGTGGAAACATAATTCAAGCAGTAAATAGACACGGCGATAGAGTTTATGATTTAGAAGATTTTGATGAAGTAAGAGCTCTTCCATATGATACACCTATAATTGGTTATCCTGATGAAAAAGGAGAATTTACTGTATCAACACTTCGATTATGGTCTACAAAAGAATCGCCTAGAAATTTTCAGCTGCAAAGATATAATGCAGGAGAGATGGAAGCTGCTAAAGAAAACACCTCACTCACAGATGTGTTATATCCAAATGACAATCACGATCTTGGAAAAAAAATAAGATTAAAACAAGAATTTTTATTAGTCTCAGCATCTATTCAAGATATTTTACATCAGCATTTAAGAGTACATGGCGATATCTCAAATTTAGCTGAAAAAACTCAAATACAAATAAATGATACCCATCCGACTTTAGTAATAGTTGAGTTAATAAGAAGGCTTGTTAAAAACTTAGACGTTCCATATAAAAAAGCTTTTGATATGGCTCATCAAATATGTAATTACACAAACCACACTATAATGAAAGAAGCTATGGAAGAGTGGAATGAGATGAGACTTCAATCC
This sequence comes from Candidatus Anoxychlamydiales bacterium, assembly GCA_011064875.1. Lineage (GTDB taxonomy): Bacteria > Chlamydiota > Chlamydiia > Chlamydiales > SM23-39 > JAAKFX01. The sequence continues at coordinate 2,079 of JAAKFV010000100.1, forward strand.
CTACTTCCTCGCCAGCATAAAATTATTCAGCATCTCAACCAGGATTTTTGTGATCATATTAGAGAAAAATATCCCTCCGATGAAGAGAAAGTTCGACGTATGAGTTTGATATCAAATGGACAGATCAAAATGGCTTATTTAGCTATCTATGTAGCTAAAAGAGTAAACGGCGTTGCTTATCTGCACACTGAGATATTAAAGCATGAAATCTTTAAAGATTTTTTTGAGATGTATCCTGAAAAATTTGTTCATATCACAAATGGTATAACTCCAAGAAGATGGCTACTTGGCTGTAATCCAAGTCTTGCAGAATTTATAACAAAAAGAATAACTAACAAATGGATAAGATCATTTCATGAGATTTCAAAATTAAAGGAGTTTGCAGATGATAAAAGCTCTCAAGAAGAGTTTTTACAAATCAAAAAAGATAATAAAAAAAGACTATTTGATTTTATAAAAAAACAAAATCCAATAAGAGATTATAAAGGCAGAGTTATCGATCACTACCCTGTTTTTGAAGATGATGAAGATGTTTTAGTAGATGTACAAATTAAAAGAATCCATGAATATAAAAGACAATTTTTAAATGCCTTGCACGCTTTAATGCTATATAACGACATAAAAAAAGATCCCAAGGCTCGAAAAGTTAAAAGATTAATTGTAATTGGCGGAAAAGCAGCGCCAGGATATGACATCGCAAAAAAAATTATCTTATTTATTTTTATGGTAGCTCGAAAAATAAATAATGATTCAGAGGTTAGCAAACATCTCAAATTAACTTTTATTGAAAATTATAACGTTTCAAAAGCTGAAGTTATAATTCCAGCAGCAGATATATCCTGCCAATCATCTACAGCAGGCTACGAAGCATCGGGTACTGGAAATATGAAACTTACAATTAATGGAGCTTTAACAATCGGTACAGAAGATGGAGCGAATATCGAGATGCGAGAAGCTATAGGAGATGAGTGGTGGCCATTTTCTTTTGGATCTTCTGCTCAGGAAATAAAAAAAATGAGGAAAGAAAAAACCTATAATCCTTTAGATTTTTATATTCAGCATGAAAATATTCATAAAGTCATCGACATGTTAAAAGATGGATCACTTGTTAAAAATGAGCATGAACACTCTGATATGCTCTTTTTATATAATATTTTAGTTGGACCAGAATATATGGATCATTATTTTGTAATAAAAGATCTTTTAAGTTTTTATGAAACTCAAAAAAAAGCAGAAGAGCTCTATCTAGATAAAAATAAATGGGCAAAATTCGCTATTCACAACATCGGTGGAATGAGTAGATTTTCATCAGATGAAGTTATAAATAACTATGCAAAATCTGTTTGGCAAATCGATCCTTGTCCATTAGAGCCTTTTATTTTAGATAGAGTAATCAAAGAATATTTAGAGACAACCGTTTGTTTTGTCCCTCAAAAGTAATATTTTTAAAAACTTGGAATTTATTGTAAAAGTTTTTTTTAATCTTCGTTACCAATAGGTATATCTGAAAGTAAAGCAAGTAAAATAAAAACTTGATAATAATATATAATTATAATCTTTTTTTTAAATTACTTTAATTGCATTGTTAAATTCTTGTTTTTTATAAGAAAAAAATATATTCAGGGACTGTTTAGAACTGGAATAATTTTCAAAAAGGATTTATAATTTTTTTTAAAAAAAGGAGAAATTATGAACCAAGTTGAAATGATTAGTTTAGAAG
>JAAKFV010000101.1 GCA_011064875.1 Candidatus Anoxychlamydiales bacterium
TTTTTTCTTCTTTTTTTACCTCTAACATACTAGCTATCTTTCCAAGTTCTGTTTTTAAGCCAGTTTGAGTTATGATCATATAGCCTTTACCACTTGTTATTACGGTTCCCATAAAGCCCATATTTTTTCTATCGCCAATGGCTAAATCATTATCCGAGAGGGGCGTTGTAATTTTATATATTGAAGAAGATTCACCTGTTAAAGTAGCTTCATGAGTGACTAGTTGATATATTTTTATAAACCTGCCATCTGCAGGTATTCGATCTCCACTTTCAATTAATACAAGATCTCCTAAGACAAGATCATAAGAACTAATAGTTTGCAGTTTTCCATCACGAATAACTTTAGAAGTAGGACTAGCAAGTTTTTTTAAAGCTGTTAAAGACTCTTCTGCACGATATTCTTGGATAAATCCTAGGATTGCATTGAAAATTACAATAACTCCAATTGCTAAACTATCTATTATTTCTCCTAAAAACCCGGCTATTAAAGCCGCAATAATAAGAATCCAAATTATGAAACTAGAAAATTGATTTATAAAAATTTTAAATGCAGATATTTTTTTTTGTTCGGGGAGTTTATTTAGACCAAGTTTTTGTAATCTTTGTTTTGCATCCGTTGATGTTAATCCATTTTGAATATCAGTATTAAATTCTCGGCAAATTTCTTCAATGGATTTACTCCACCATTTTTCACTTTCATTTTGATGTTGCATTTTTTTAAATTGTTTTTTTTAATTAGCTTATCTTTTTTTATTTAACAAATGAAGAAAAATCATTATGTAAATGATTTTTGCTTATCTTGTAATAAATATTTCCTTTTGTTATCTCTATGAATTAGAGGAAGAAATATCTAGTTAGACAAATGTATAAATTATTACATATTATTTTTGTTTTTATTTTTGTAATAATTGTTTTAAACGTACCTGAAAATGATGTTATACTTGATAAGTTGTATTTAAAAGATTTAATTACAAGAAATAACAATATTAATATTAATAATTTGCTGAAAAAACATAAAGACATTGAAAAGGATCTTTCCCTTTTATATATTGATGATTTATTAAAAAAGAACTCTTTAAATATAGATGATTTCATAGAAGAAGTTACAAAAAAAAATCTGAATCTTGGTGCAAGCAATAATTATAGCCAGGAAAACACTTTTGTTGTTCCTCATATTCAAATGCTTGATGATTCTCAATATAGCTTTATGAGATTTGATTATTATTTAAAATCAAATAAAACTGATTTTCCAAAAATGCACAAAAGTGCATTTCAATTCTTTGCTTTTTCAAAAAATATGTATCTGCAAGAGAGAATTGATAAGCGAGCAGTTAAATTTTTACAAAATGAAGAAATAGAGTCTATGCGAGAGCTTGTTTCAAATGCACAGGAAGAAAATGTTTTAATTAAAAATCTATCGTTAAAAAATTTAATTGTAAAAAATGATTTTAATAACAATAAAGAGGCATTATCAGGAAATAATCATAACTATATTGGAAAGGAGCATGCTCTTTTTGGAGAAGATACATTATTAAAAAATATTTCTTTAAATATAAATGATTTCTTTGAAGAGAAGTTAAAAAGAAGTCCAGAGATTTGCGAAATTAAGAGAAGTATTCATGAAACGGATGTTGAAATTCCAAAGGTTCAAATGCTCAATGATTCTCAATTTAGTGTTATGAAAACTAGTCATTTCTTAAAACCAAATAAGGCTCTTTTATCAAAAATGTTACCTAAGCAATCTGAGCAAATACCTGTTTTAGAAGAAAAACGGTTTTTACCAGAAAAAATTGATAAACAAATGACAGAGATTCCTCAAAAAGAAGGGATCATAACTAAACATAAATCTATATCGAATGTACAAAAAAAAGATATCATAGCTGATAATCTACATTTAAAAGATTTAATTGCAAAAAATAAAATTATAAAAAAAAGAGAGTTATTAAAAGATAATGATTGTAAAACTGAAAAAGAACATGCTCTTTCATATGTTGAAACTTTATTAAAAAAACCTCCATTAAATATAAATGATCTTATTGAAGATGTTTTAAAAAGAAATCCCGATCTTAGGGCAACCAAAAGAAGGATTGAAGCTAATGCTTTAGTAGTACCTCGTGTTCAAATTTTAGATGATCCTCAATTTGAAGCAATGAGACACGATAGTCCTTTAAGATCCAATAGTGAATTTTTTTCAAAAATGCGTTACGAACTCTCTCAAGTATTTCCTTTTCCAGGAAAGCTTCGTTTGAAAGGAAAAATCGCAGAGCAAATGCTCAAGTTTGCACAAAATGAAGAGATAACGACTATGCGAGAGCTTGTTTTGCAAACAAAAAGATTATATTATCAGCTTTATCTTAATTATGCAGCTTTGAGAATTAACAAACAAAATCAAGACATTATTTCTCGTTTTATCGAAGATACTTTAGCTTTATATAAAACAGGGGAAGAAAAATATGATGAAGTTTTAAAAGCTCAAGTTGAATTGCAATTATTAAAAAAAGAACTTTTAAATCTTTTATCTGATCATGATTTTATTGTTTCTATGATTAATGCAGTTTTAGATTACCCTCAAGATAATATAATTGGTAAACCTCAAGGATTTTTTACTCAAAATGTCAATTATAAACATCAAGAATTAGTACCAATTGCAATGAGAAATCGATCGGAATTGAAAGGAATTAAATCTTTAATTTCCGAGCAGTGTTTTAAAGCAAAACTTGCTAAAAGAAATTACTTTCCTGATTTTAAAGTTTTAGGTAGATATGAAAGTAAGCTAGGAAGTAAAGATGCAGCTTGGGGAGCCGCTGTTAGTATTAATATTCCACTTTGGATACAACAAAAACAAAAAAGAGAGATGAGAGAAGCCATGAAAAATGCTAGTGCGTTTCAAAATGATTTAGAAGCTTTTGAAGCTAAAATTAGAGGAAGAATAAGAGATCTATTATCTAAAATAGAATCAACAGATGAAAAGATTGATTTATACGAGACTGGATTAGTTCCCAAAACCTCGGAAGCTTTGCTATCTGGTGAAGCGCTATATAAAACAGGTAAGGGAGATTTTTTAGTTTTACTCGATACCATTCGGCAATTTCAGGATTTTGAATTAGAATATGAAGCTGAAAGAACACAAAGAGAAATCCTTTTTGCTGAATTAGAAAGAGCTCTTGGAGTTCCATTGGAGGATATGACATGTTCTACAAACAATTAATATTTATTATTTTATTATTCTTTAATATTTTTGCTCATGCAGCTGATAAAGTCCCAGGTTATGCTCCTGTAGAGATCGATCCTGAACGTTTACAATTATATGGTGTTACTTCTGAGATAGTAGAAATGAGAGATTTAACTAAAACTATTCGTACAGTAGGTATAGTTACAGTAGATGAAAGACGAATATCCAATATTCAGACAAAATTCAATGGGTGGATAGAAAAGCTTTATGTGAATTTTACAAATGAATATGTAAAAGAGGGAGATCCTTTATTTCAAGTATATAGCCCTGAGCTTTTATCTACTCAAGAAGAATATCTATTGGCACTTAAAGGCGCTCAAAGGAAAATTGAGGGTAGGTTTTCTGAAGAACTAC
>JAAKFV010000102.1 GCA_011064875.1 Candidatus Anoxychlamydiales bacterium
TGTTACTGCATTTATACATCCTCCAACAATTGAAGATGGTTCACTTGTTATTGCTGCAGTTAAATAGGGATCAATGTGTTCATCTGCAAAAGAAACGATAGATAGAAAAGATAAAATTAAAATGCGCAAGATCCAATTGTTAAAGATCTGCATTTTACGAAAAGTAATTTGAAGCATATTACGTACTCCTGGAATAAATTTTAAATGAATATGTAAAAATTATGAATTTATTGTAAAGAAAGTTTTGTATAAAAGCAAAAGTTGGAATGTAGCAACACCCTTTTACAAAAATTGACTTGCAAAAACATTATAAAATTATATCTCCATATAAAGATCCAATACAAAAGCCTCAAACTCCGGCTCGTTGTTCTCTTTTAAAACTCTAATCACATAAATTATGTGATCATTGTTATTAAAAAAAAATCGATAGAAACAATGCTGTTATGCAAATAGGGATAGCTGATAAAGCTATCCGAGAAAGTATTAACTGAAAATTTTTCGTTTTTTTTAAATCAATTTGTTTACTTAAATTGAAAACCAATCCGATTGAAAAAACAGAAAGAACTAAACCTGCATATATGACCCACATAGGTATGATTTGGCTCCGATTAACCGAATATACATCCCCTATAATGTTAAATGATGCAAACTGAAAAACGATCCATTGACAAAGAAGATATAGCAAAAAAGACCAGCAAATCATTCTTAATTTGTTTTGGGAAATCTTAATTTTCTTTTTACCAAAGGATGTATAAATCACGGCAAGAATTAAAAAAAACACCGGTAAACTATATATTGATATTTTAACAAGTTGGGGTATTATTTCAGGTTTGTCTTGTAACATTTATTTTTTTCCTTAATTTAAAAATTCTAAATAGGCCAATATAAAACTCAAGTTTTTCTCTCTCTTGCATTTTTAACATTATGCTCCCAAAAACGTAATAACAATGAACAAACAAAAACTTGAAGAGCTGTTATCTGTAATAAAAGTCCCGGCTTATCAATCCAATAAGTTTTCATCATAATTTGAGTAGCACAAAAAATAAGACATACAAAAAGCGAGCTTGAATTTAAAAGCTTCAAACCTTTTATTAATTTTATCTTTTGAAGGGTTTCTTTATCAGTTTTCATAAGAGTCCAGTAAATTACGGATATAGTAAAATATATTGGAAGAGCTATTGAAAAATAAAGTTTCATGAATCTCTCTCTTTTTTATCCAATATATTTCATTATTTCATTTAATAAAAATATTTTTGTGAATAAAATCAAAATGTAACCATATAATAAATGAGCTTCATTATAATGGCACAACAAACAAAACTTACACATCTTTTAACTACTTCACTAGGAATAAAATTATGAAACATGAGACTATTGAAAAATTAAAAAAATTGCCTGTTACTCATAGCGCTATGGCACATGCATTTTCTTATGCCATATCTTCAGGTTTATTAGCTATAATACTATTATCTCTCTGGATAATGGGCATTCCTTTTCAAAATAAATTGCCAATTATAATTTTACCTGTTATTGCTCTTGATTTTTTATTGATCAACAAATGGCATAAGATAGCTAAAAAAGAAACTGCACCTGAAAAATAATTTCAATATTTTTTCAAAAAATATTATATTGACAATTCTTCTATAAGAATGATATTGCTTAATAAAAAGATGTTATAAGAAAGAAAAATGATCTTTATCGGAAAAATACCCTTCTCTTCTTTTGAAACCCCTTTGATTATGAGCTTTTTAATTCTTACAGTTTTCATTATCTTCTCTTATTTTATATTAACACTTCTTGGTAATGTAAAAAAATTAAAAAGATTTCCTCTAGAAAAATTTGCATATTATCTTTTATTTATTTGGGGTTGTTGTTTAATTCTATTCTTCCTTTTTGGTATTTCCATTTTAATCATGTCTTCTTATCATATTGGATTCCTTAGAGCTTTTATAGGCACTGTATTAACATCAGCTTTTATCATGGTTTTATTTATTTTACATCCTAGTATTTTGTTACATCTAGCAAAAAAATATCCCAAAAAGAAGAATTTCTTTAAATTTTTATTCAATAGTATAATTGTTGCTTTTTCTTTTTTAGCTATATTTATTCTTATTACTATGATATTTTGATTTTTTATTAAAAACCCTGCTTTTAAAAGGAACGTTAGAAATGAAATAACGCATTCATCAAAGTTTTTCTTGATTTTGGAAAAATAAAATATTAAAATTCAAATTAGAATTACAATTAGGGATGTCTCTATATGAAATTAACAAAACAATCAAAAACCATACTTTTTTCAACACTAATTTTAGTTGGTTTGTCCTTTTTAACATTTGTATTTTTTAAAGTTTTCCCTTCCTTCTCAATCAATGAAAAAAAAACCTTTATTTTAAGTTTCATAATAAGTTTTGTCTTAATACTCTTTTCTTGGTTTGCAATAAAGAAATTTCTCTCAAAAAAGAAAAAGACTTCTCTTGTAGCAAAACCACTTGAACTTGATAAAAAGGACACTTCAGTTTCTTATCAAGAACTTTTTACTGAAACCCTCGCTCATTTAAGGCAGTTTAAAAAGTATAAAACATGGACAATTGGATGTCTTATTTTTGGATGGATTATTATATTTTCTATCAAATTGCTGGACCTTCCTTTAGCTCAGAATCCTTTCTTTCCGTTTTCTCTTTTTTTTCTTCTTCTTTTAATTGGTCTAAAAGACTTAGAAAAAGAGTTAGCTTTGGATAAAAAAATAATTGAAAATACTCTCAAAGGTTTAAAATTAGAGTATGATTTAAAAAATTCCAATTTTTTTCGAAAAACTGCCAAGTCTTACGAAGGAGCTCAACTTTTTGGTTTTATTTTTGTGCGTATATCTCCAACATTAATGATCCTTTTTTCTGCTCTTAATACTGGCTTGGGTTCTGTGCTAGAAGAACATATGCCATGGATCGTTGTTAAAATGACCTTTGGTATCATTATTGGAGTAGGAGCTTTATTCTTGGGACGTTTTATTTATTTTCCATACAAAAGGTTGCAAAATATTTCTGTCAAAAGCTTTTGAATAATTAATTGTAAATATGTTCTTTCTTTTTTCATTTTTTTTCTCAAAAGCTTTTTTGGAGAAACTTCAATCTTTTGTTTGATTTGGCTACTAAAAATTGTTAGATTAGAAAAAGCAAAAAAATGAGGTATTATGCAAAAAGATTTTTTTCCTGCAGACAAAGAAAAAGTTATTAAACATTTAAAACAGGAGGAACCTTTTGTTTTGATACTTGGTTTCGAGAAAAAAATATGTCATTAAACATTTATACTCTTTTTTTGACCAAACCAGATAACAAAATATTAGAAAATATCATTATACATTTCCCAGATCAAATAAAAAATAAAATCTTAAAATATCAATTTCTAACAGATAAATGGAGAGCCTGTCTTTC
>JAAKFV010000103.1 GCA_011064875.1 Candidatus Anoxychlamydiales bacterium
ATCAAGAATGATCATAGGCTTTTCTTCTGAAGCTTCTTCGATATTAGCAAAATCTATTATTGCTTTTGGTCCCTTTAAGATAATTTCACGATGATCTTTATCATCCCAATTCAAATAAGTCCATTTTTTATAAAGCTTTTGAGCGACACTACAAGTTGTAGTTGTTTTTCCTACCTGTCTGGGACCTGATAAAAAAAACATTAAACCATCTTCTTTAAAATGATTTTCGATAATATCCTCATATACTCTTTTCATAAATACCCCCTAGTTACCATTGCCTTTTGATATGATTAGTTTACGATATATCGTATAAAAATCAAGAGTATTTTAAGGTCAATCGTAGTTTTATCATGATTAGCTTACGATATATCGTAAATTAATCACGCTTAAGCCTCTGGTTATGAATAATTAGCGAATTAATATAAGTAAATTTCCGATATTTTTTTTTATAAATTAAAATTTATATAATCAAAGATATTTTCCTTCAGTAAGGTAAGAAACTCTCAAATCTAAAGAATCTAAACTAGAATAAATAAGACTATAACAAAAGGTACAGAACATGCATTTAGAAGTGTAAGGAGCCTTAATTTTGCTTTTCTCTACGAAATATAATCAAAGTCCAAATTATCTCTCATTTAGGCTTTTTCTGATTTTTTTTCTTGTTAATTCTTAAGTTATTTGTGATTTCATTAATGGTCATTCCTAGAGCCTTTAATTCCTTGATTTTTGGAGCAAGCTTTTGATATAAAGGCATATTATTATTATGAGTAATTTTAATCTTCATCGACATGAGGGATAAAGTGCGAATTGGTTGCGACCGGGTCCGAAGTTTCTTTTCGGGATAGAGTATGACTGTTAATCCATTGGTCGCAAGTTCGAATCTTGCTCCCGGAGTTTTATTTTATGGAAGCATAAGCGAAATGAACTAATTGCTTTTCTTGTTTATCTCACAATTGGCCAAATCTTAAATAATCAGGACTGACGCATTCAATTTTTTTGTTTACTATTGCTGTTAAAACCACTCATGAGAGGTTATTATGATTAGTTTTTTTGCTTTTTTGGTTGATTCATTTTTTTTTCTTAATTTAAAAACTCTAATAAAATCTTAAATTTTACTTACTTACATAAATAGTAATGAATTTTTTTAATCAATTATCAAAAACTTCAAATATAGAAATTTTAGAATGGAAAAAAGAGTGCATTAAACTGAGCAAAAGAATATCCTATTAATAGAAACTAACTTTTCAGAGAGAAAACATGGCAGCTCAGATTTATCCCCAGTACCATCAATATAGTACTCCTCATTTCTCCTATTTGTTTAAATTTACAACTCCCACTTCTTTGATTTTAAAAGTCTCTAGCGTATCTCAAAAAGTTGTAGTAAAACTTCCCCTTTCAAGAGAAAAATTAGAGAAAGAATATTTTGATATAATTTCTAACAAAAAAGATCTTTCAGTTGTTCTCGAACACTTGGTTAAAATTGAAATGTTATCTAGAGAATATTTTCCTGTTTCTACAAGAATTGAGCAAATTCAGCAGTTTATACAAAGTAAAGATTGGCTTAACGCCGAAAAAGAGGCTTTAGAGGGACTCCAACAGGGAAGTGAGGTTGAAAAAATCGTGTATTATCAGCTTCTTGAAAAGATTTACAATGCTTCAAATCCTGAAAAACTTGAAGAGCTTTGGAGCTCCCAAGGAAAGGCCTGCATAGAAGCCTCTCAATTGTCTGAAGCTGAGAAAATTTATGAAAAAGCTTTTAAACGCTTTGAAAGTTTTAATTCCGCATTTAACTTAGCTCATGTCTTCAATAAACAAAAGGCAGTCGACAAAAGCGTCCAGACATATTACAAAGCGTTAGGGATCGCTTTACTAAATGGAGAACTCGAAAAAGTTTCTCTATGTATTCAAGTAATCCGAGAGATTGATCCTACACTGGAAACATTAGATAGCAATCAAAAGATGCAACTTCTCATGCAATCTCAACTATTGAAGGTTTCAACTACACTCCAAGCCCATCAACGTGGCCTTTTTAGGTTTCTTACTGTTATTCCCGGCAAACATCTTAATACTCAATTAGACTCCCTGCTTTATAATGCAGTTGTTCAAGGGGAAGTGGTTATTATTACAATGGTCTTAGAGCACTCTGATCTTGTCGATATCAACGAATACTTATCTAACGAGCCCCTTATTATCACTGCTGCACAAAGAGGAAATGAAGCAATTGTTAAAGCATTGTTGACTCATCCTGATATTGATATTGACTGTAAACGATCAAGTCCTCCGGGAACGGCCCTATCTATTGCTGAACAAGCAGGGCATAAAAGCATTGTAGACATCTTACATAGCCATTCTAAGACTTTGGCAGAAGATCTATTCGTATTTCAAAACAAATCTTTGGAAGCAACAGAGCATCTTCACATCTATATTTACCAAGATAAAGCAGGGCGACAATGTCTAATTTTCATTGGAATAGACCAAAAAGGCACAAGGAAACTTCTAGACATTTCATGCCAGTCGAAACAAACTTTGCAACATCATCTTAAACGGCTAGAAGATAGGGGGCTAAAAGAGGTCAAGTTTATGACTATGACAGAGAATGCTTCAACTCTATCAAGACGAGCAAGCCCAACCCCATCTCCTCTTCTCTCAATCTATTCAGAGCCTGGGGAAATAAGAACAAAACTAGGTGCAGGTGTAGCACACGTCTACAAGGAAATTTCTGAAAAGATATTTGTTTTAATAAAATTTGTCGGCTCAACATCCTTTAGTGAAGCGGTAATATATAGGGCAATCAAGTTGAAAGGAAAGGACTACTTTACACCATGATTTTTGATCCTAAATTGCATCTAAAAACGACTCCAAGTGAATATTGAGATAATAAAATGTTATTGATGTTGAAATATTTCTTCATTAAAATTAATTAATAGCTCTTTTAACTGTTTTTAGACTTATTTTAAATCTACAAGCTAGTTCATTCTGAGTTAAACCTAAAGCTTTCAATTCCCTAATTTTAGGAGCTAGCTTTTTATATAAAGGTATATTATTGTTACAAGTAATTTTAATTTGTACGAGGATAAGCGATAAAGTACGAATTGGTTGCTGCCGCGCAATCATTTTTAAACAACTAATATTCAAAAGTTTATATAAAAAATAATTTAAAGTTAATTTAAGTGTTTACTAATGAAGGCTGTTCACTATATAATGAACAGTATATAAGAGTGAACAGTATGAAAGGCTCATTTTTGATTTCTTCAAACTCCTCAGAGATTGATCGCAACATTTTTGCTAATAAATCATCTCTGATTTTACATTGGCTTTTGGTTATAGGAATTGAAAAAGAACAGTTTTCTATTAGAGAAGTAGCAAAAGAATGTAATCTAAGTTTGGGTCTTGTCCAAAGAGTTTTTAAA
>JAAKFV010000104.1 GCA_011064875.1 Candidatus Anoxychlamydiales bacterium
ATATAAGCCTAAATATTTTGAATTTCAAAAATAGAAAAAATAAAAAATTTACAAATATTGAAAAAGTCTCTTTTAAAAAAGTTTCAAAAAATGTATATGAAATTAATTAGTGCTTAAATAAAAAAAGCTTAAAAAATCTGAGATGAAACTTAAACTCGAACTTAAAAATAATTCCTTTAGCTCTTTAGATGAAGAGAATCAAACAAGTCATATTAATACTTTAAAAGCTCTTCTGAAAAAAACTCTGCCCTATAGTTTTCATGAAGAGGGTTTTGAGAAAGAAGATCTAAAAAAAACTGAGGTTTTCTTAAATGAAAATCTACCTATTATAAAATGGTCAAAAATAAATGATTCAAAGAGTATTTCTATAATTTTAGTTTCAAAACATAGAAAAAATGGAGTTAATTTTTTCTATGATATGGTAAGTAGATGGCTTGTTTTTCAAAAAAACTTAAATGTAGATCTCTTTTACTCAGTAGATTTTGCTATTTCAAATATCCATAACGATAAATTAACTCTTATGCAAGCTGTTATCACTGTTGAATCTCAAAAAGATTTCGATGCAATTGAGGAAAATAAAAAAACATTTGAAACGGAGCTAAGGCTTGGAATCTTGTCAGATTTTCATGCAAATAGAATAACAGAATTTAAAGGTCTTTCTAACGATAGAAAAACAGCAATGGTTCAAGAAAAAATAGGCTCTTTAATTCAGAAAAAACCAAATCAGTTTGGAAAAAATATTTTCTCTGAGATGCAGCAGTTTTTGATAATGTCGAGAGATGAGTTTAAATCTCAAAGAGATTATCACCATATCTCTCGCATCATATCGATTCTATATATGATCAGAAAACTACTGAAAAAAAATATCGAAGAGAACCAAGATAAAAGATATCTAATTTTAAAATTTTTAAAAACCAAACTAAAAGCTAACTCACAAGAAAAATCGGTTTTAGGGGTTTTAGTTGGTATAAACTTTTTAAAAGAGCATGAAGTTTTTGAAGAAAAACATCTAATCAATGCAATTAAAAATTTCCTCCCATATGTAGAGATAGTTGAAAATTCATTTTTTATAGATAAAGCATCTAAAAATGAAATTCAAACTTGTTATATAGAAGTTCAAAAACCAAATGGTATTGATTTTACAAATGAAGAAGTATCTGTTTTAAAAAATGAGCTTCCAACCTATCTAAAAGGAAATGTAGAGCAGCTGATCCACCCTGTTTTTATGCCAAGAAATGAAGAAGAGATCGTAAAAAATATGTTGGTTTTATCTCAACAGCTAAAATATGTACATGATATTCCTCAAGTGATTATTTCTTTTGATAAACAAACTCATACAGATCTCTCTTTTAATGTTATTTTATTAAGAGTATTGAGACCTCAAGATCCTCCTATAAAAGATTTAATTTCAAAAATAAAATCAAAAAATAGATTTATTATAGAGAAAGTAAAAAAAGTTGGAATCATTAGAAGAAAATACCTAAAAGAAGCAAATGTCTTTCGAGTTTTATTAGATAGCTCTGATTATTTAAGATCAGATCATAGCTTAGATATCAATAAAGCAAGATTAAGCGTTTTAGAGGATCTAAATAGACTATTTGGCGAAGTTAGAGATTACATGGGAGGAATGATCTACAAACAAAATGAAGCATATAAATCACTTCAAGCTATTTTAGGACAAATCGGTAAACACTATGATAATTTATTAGAGAAATTTTTCTATTCTATAACTCCAGGTGAAATGACAGCTATTGTAAAACCGGATATTTTAAAAAATCTATTTTTGATGCTTATAAATGCTATTAAAAGAGAAGAGACTAGAATAAAAAAACTATCAGATTTTTTATTCAAGCAAGAAACAAATAGGCTCTATATTATGGTTCCTATTTATGATCAAAACGTTAAAAAGAAAATAAAAGATAAAATAGATAATTTAAATATTTTATCATCAGAGCTTGTATCATTTTGTTTAACTGCTCACGACATTGAATATCTTGGGTATGTTTTTATGAATGATGATAAAGCTCAACAAAAATTGTTTTTAGATAGCATTCAAAAATCATTGAATAAGTGATTTTTGTTATTGGGTATTCAAATAGATTGATTTTTGAAAAATACTTTTAATTCAAATGGTTGGCTTTCTGATGTCATTTATCCTAATTCGGACAATTTTTATTATTTTTGTCCGAATTATGTCCGAATCAAAAAATTCGGACAATATATGGATGTAAGGCTAAAACAACCAAAGTCAAATTTTTGAAAACCTTGACTTTTGTTTTTTTTAGAACTATTCTTGAGAATAAAAAAGTAGTTTTATGAAAAATAAAATTAAAGTCGCCCCATCTATTTTAGCAGCAGATTTTTCTAAGATTTATGATGAAGTAAAAAAGGTTGAAAAAGCAAATGCTGATGCTATTCATATAGATATTATGGATGGTCATTTTGTTCCAAATATATCAATAGGCCCTCAAATGGTTGCAGCTATAAATAGATCTACAGATCTATTTTTAGATGTGCATTTAATGATTTATAATCCATTTGATTATATAGAAAAGTTTGTTGAAGTAGGAGCTGATTTAATAACATTTCATTTTGAAGCTACAGAAGATGTAGAAGATACTATAAATTATATTAAGAAATGTGGTAAAAAAGTAGGACTCGCATTTAATCCAGAGACATCTTTTTCATTAGCTACAAAGTATTTGGAGAAACTAGATCTTGTTTTATTTATGTCAGTGCATCCAGGATTTGGAAGGCAAAAATTTATACCATCTGTTTTGGAAAAGATTGAACTAGCTAAGAATTTAAAAAAGGATCTAAAACTTGACTTTGATATTCAAGTAGATGGGGGAATAGATATTGTTACAGCATCGAGATGTATAAATAAAGGTGCTAATTTTTTAGTCGCAGGAACATATCTTTTTTCTCAAAAAGATATGATTGAGAGCGTAAAAAAACTTAAAAATTGTTAAAAGGTTTATGAGAAAAAAAATTGTAGTTATTGGTGGTGGAACTGGCAATTTTGTAATACTTAGTGGACTTAAAAAATACGATGTGGATCTTAGCGCTATCGTTTCAATGGCAGATAGCGGAGGTAGCACTGGGATTTTAAGAGATGAACTAGGAGTATTACCTCCTGGCGATGTTAGACAATGTTTAGTAGCACTCTCTAATTCATCAAGGCTTATGAGAAATGTCATGAACTATCGTTTTGAAAATGGTAATTTGGGAGGGCACTCACTTGGAAATCTACTACTATCTGCTTTAGAAAAAGTAACAGGAAGTTTTGAAAGGGCTGTA
>JAAKFV010000105.1 GCA_011064875.1 Candidatus Anoxychlamydiales bacterium
TCACTATCAAGCTAGAAGTTGATTTTTTATATTCTTGATGTAAAACAAAAAGCTCTTCTTTCCTCCCGTAAAAGGGACGTTTTTCTGTCATAATTTTATATCTTCTAATTTAATAACTTAATGATATAAATTTTGAGATTTAAAATCAATCATAGAATCGACAAATGTCAATTCTATGATCTGTTTTTTATTATATTAAAATCGATCATGGAATCAACAAATGCTGATTCCATGATAGAAAACCAGAATAACTTCTCTTGCGTAAATATTTAATTAATAGGAACTTATGCTTTTAAATAAACTTGAATCCTAGATCTGATGAAAAAAAACTTATAATGAATTCTGAAATGTAACAGTATATTGATACTAAATTACCTATGTATTTTCTTGCATTGTTTTTTGCTATTTGTTGTGAAGTATTGTGTAAAAATTGTGAAAAAAACTAAAAAATGCAGTTAGTTTATTTCACCTAACTGCCTCTAGATCAAAACTCCAGTTACTGGTCACGTTACGAACTTTTTCATGGGTAAATTTTAAAGATAAATTTAAAATTCATTCTTTTTCTATTAATTCTGTTTCTTAATCTTAAATATTCGACTTAGAAAATTCTTTAAGATTATAACTTTCTTACTGGTTGTTTTTTTTTCTTGCATTTCTAGCCCTGAACAATTCTTTTTTTTAGATAATTCATTAAACATTGTATTAATTTGACTTTTAAGCATTGATAAAGGACGAGTTAGTATCATCCGACTTCCTTTCTGTGAAAATGTTGTTACAATATTACTTAATAAATTTAAATATTCCTTGATTTCCTGAATTTTAATTATATTTTTTTCTAAAAACTTTTCTCTAAGATCTTCCTCCATAGCAAGTTTTTTATTAGAATGGCTCAAAAAATTATTTTTATAATTATTTATTTTTTGATAAATAGGATGATCTTTTACTTTTTGGACTAGTTCTTTTTCTTTTGCTTCTAATGCAAAATTCTGTTTATCAAGTAATTTATAAAAATTTAATGCATCTCTAGGTTTATCCTGAAATCGAATAATCCCTAAGTACAATTCATTCAAAGCTTGCTGATATACAAAATAAAAAAACTCATCATATTGTTTAAATGTCTCTGTATTTTCTTCTGATTTAGCCTTTAAAACTTCAATAATGGTTAAACAGCTATGACATTCAGCAATTTGCCTGCCAC
Organism: Candidatus Anoxychlamydiales bacterium; assembly: GCA_011064875.1. Classification (GTDB taxonomy): domain Bacteria; phylum Chlamydiota; class Chlamydiia; order Chlamydiales; family SM23-39; genus JAAKFX01. The sequence continues at coordinate 1,199 of JAAKFV010000105.1, forward strand.
AAGCGTCTATCTCTCGATCATAATTTATTGTCTGTGAACTATTTTCCATATTTATTACTTGATTGTAAGAAATATATGCTATAAAAAACTCAAATAATTTAGAAGCTAAAAAACTCCAGTTACTGGTTACGTTACGAACTTTTGATTGGATTAGTCTGAAAGATAACCTAGAATTAATCTACTGTTATGATAAGAAATGTTATCACAACAAATAATCATCATAACAAACAATGAATGTATAATTTTTAAAAAACTAATAGTAAAAAAGTTTTTGACTTTATTTTTATATTCGAATATACATATATCCATATGTTAACTACATAAAGGAGTTTTTATGGATTATTATTATCAACCTCCAAAAGTTGAATTAGTTCAATATATTGCTATTAACCAAAAATCAACTAAATATGAGAAAGGCATGAAGAAAGAGACTAGGTATGCATCTAAAATAAAAAACCAAAAGAAAAGTGAAGAAGACATAAAAAGAGAAGTAAGATCTGCATATGGCAATGCAGCCAAAGGGAAGAATAAAAGTAAATGTTCAAGTAATAATTGCTGCGGTGGCTCAGTCAATCCAGATGAATATGCGAAAGAATTAGGCTATACTAGAGAAGAATTAGAAAGTGTTCCTCAAAGTTGTAATATGGGATTAGGATGTGGAAATCCTCAAAACATAGCTTCCCTTAAGGAAGGTGAGTTTGTATTAGATCTAGGCGCTGGCGGAGGTCTTGATGTTTTTTTAGCAGCTAAAAGGGTAGGCCCAAATGGCAGGGTTTATGGAGTAGACATGACACCTGAGATGATAAGTAAAGCAAGAGATAATGCAGCTAAAAGCAATTATAAAAATGTTGAATTCTTATTAGGAGAAATAGAACATTTGCCACTTCCTAACAATTCTGTTAATGTAATCATTTCTAATTGCGTTGTAAATCTATCAACTAACAAAAAAAGAGTTTTTAATGAAGCCTTTCGTGTATTAAAAGAAAGCGGTAGAATAGCCATTTCCGATATGGTAGCTTTAAAACCGCTGCCAAAACAGATGACCGAAAACAAAGAACTATATAGCAATTGTATCTCCGGAGCTATTACAATAAACGAATTAAAAAACATTCTATATAAAGTCGGATTTGAAGACATAGTAATTGATCAACAAAAAGAAAGCCGTCAATTTATTAAAGATTGGGTTCCAGGTTCAGATTCAGAAAATTATGTAGTTTCTGCAAAAATAAAAGCAATTAAACCAAAGTTAAAAAAATGATATCACCAACTGAATTATTTAATTTATTATCCGACCAAACCCGTCTAAGATGCATGCTTCTTCTTAGCAAAGAAAAAGAAATATGCGTTTGTGAGTTTAGCCAGATACTTAAAAGCATTCAGCCCAAAATATCACGCCACCTGGCTTATTTACGTAAGTCAGGTCTTGTTTTAGATGAACGAAAAGAACAATGGGTTTACTATCGCTTAAGTCATGATTTAACAAAATGGACCAAACAAATTATTTTGAATATTTCCAATGAATTAAATGAAGAGGAACCTTACAAGTCCGATTTTAGAAGAATAAATATTCTAAGAAAACAAGACCTCTGTACAAACACTAAACCTGTTAAATGCTTAAAAAAATCTATTACTTGTAAGAAACTAAAATAAATAATTATAAAATTAAAAGATAAAATCGATATGCCTCTCAAATCAAAACAAACATTCTGCTGCATCATCATTTAAGGATACTAAAAAAGTTTGAAGTATTTTAACACATTTGCTTTATAAATGCATCAGTTGTGTATACGTAATAAACACTTCAAATAGGTTTTAAATAAAAATTTAAAACTAAATAAAATTATGCTTTAGGTTATTTAAGGAAATTCTGTACTACTACCTTATGATCAAAACTCCGGGTGTAAGATTCGAACTTACGACCAATGGATTAACAGTC
>JAAKFV010000106.1 GCA_011064875.1 Candidatus Anoxychlamydiales bacterium
GACCGAAATCTATACATCCGTTCGACTTGCATGCCTCATCCACGCCGTCAGCATTCAATCTGAACCAAGATCAAATTCTCAGTAAAAAAAAATTAACTTGAAAGCAAATAGTTTAAAAAAAACTATATGCACAAGCAAAGCTATATCATCATCCTTTCATTTCCACTGTCAAAAAACAAATAAATAGCTCAGGGCTATTTTATTGAAGATCTCTTCAAAAAGTCCTTTAAATATAACAAACTACGAACTTTTAGAGCAACTTTTTTTATTAGTTATTATTTTTTTCTAAAAAAATTAGCTAAAAATTTTCTAAAACTCTAAGAGTTTTCGAGATAAACTTTCAAATTTTTTTAATATTTTTCTAAAATTTTAATAAAAAACTTGAAAAAATATCTTTAATGTTATGATATAAGATTAAGAAATGCAAATGATTGATAAAAAGTTATTTTAGACTTTAAACAAAAAAACCAAATAAATTTGGAGAATACATATATGAATAAAAAAAACCTTTTGAGCAAGGTTCTTATCTCAATAGCAGCTGTGCTTTTTGCTACTTCTGCTTTTGCGATTCCAAAAGACCCATGTGCTCCTAAAGATGTTTGCTGCGAAGAACCAGCTCCTGGTCCTTTCGCATTTTCTTACCCAAAAGATGTTGGTCTATCTTGCCCAAGAGACTTCTATGTTCATGGTGAATTCATGTGGATGAAACCTACAGAAGAAGGTCTTGAGTATGCAATGGATCAAGATGATACAACTCAAACAACAGCTATTTTTCCATTAACAAATGGAAAGATTAAAGGATTTTCAGCTGACTCTAACGAGTGGGACTGGAGACCTGGTTTCAGAGTAGGATTTGGATTCTATGCTATGCATGATGCTTGGAATATTTCAGCTGACTGGACATATTTCAGAATCAAAGCTGATTCAGAGTTATCAAATGGTGGAACTGGTACCCTTTTAGCTTTATGGCAACCACCTCGAACTGGCACTAGAACACCTATAAATGATGCTTCTGCTAGATGGTCTGGAGACTATAGTACAATGGATATCATGATTGGAAAACCTTATCATGTTTCTAGATATTACATCTCTAATCCAGCATTCGGTGTTAGAGCTGGATGGATAGATCAAGACTATCATATCAGATATTTTACAAATGTTGAACAAAATGTTTGGCTTAAAAATGATTATTGGGGAGTAGGTCTTAGAGGCGCTTATGAAGGTCAATTCTTATTAGGATCTGGATGGTATATCTATGGAAAAGCTGCTTTTGCTTTGCTTTTCGGTAAATTTGATGTATCACAACAATCTGAAAATACTGAAACTATATTAGAATATAAACTAGAAGATAGCTTCTATAATGTTCAACCAAACGCTGAGTTAGGCTTAGGCATTAGCTGGAGTAAATTCTACCACAAAAATCAATATCAAGTATCTGTAAAAGTTGGTTATGAATTCCATCACTGGTGGGATCAAAACCAAGCTAGAAGATTCTTCGATGCTGATCCTACAGCAAATGACACTGTATCTCGTGGAGATCTATCTTTCAATGGATTCATGTTCGGACTTCATGTTGAGTTCTAATCTGATCATTTAATAGATTGTAAATTTCTTAAGGGCCTTGGAAAAATCCAAGGCCTTTTTTATTTATCTAAAAAATATATAAAAAAATACTCATTTGTATTTAATTAAAAAAACTTGTTTTTTTTATTTCAAAAATTTGTTATTAATAAAATTAGAATGACACAAAATTTCGGAGACAAAATAAATGAAAAATAAATTTTTAAGCAAGGCTCTTTTCTCTTTAGCTGCAATATTATTTAGTGCGTCAGCTATTGCGATTCCAAAGGATCCTTGTGCACCTACAGATGTTTGCTGCGAAGAGCCAATGCCTGGTCCTTTCGCATTTTCTTATCCAAAAGATATAGGACTTGCATGTCCTAGAGACTTCTATGTTCATGGTGAATTTCTGCTTATGAAACCTTCAGAAGAAGGTCTTGAGTATGCTATAGATCAAGACTATACTACAGCTAATACCTTTCCATTACTAAATGGAAAAGTTAAAGGCTTTTCAACTAATTCTGATGAGTGGGATTGGAGATATGGCTTCAGAGCAGGTTTTGGGTTTTATAATATACATGATGCTTGGAATTTTTCAGCTGATTGGACATATATAAAAATCAAGTCTGATTCTGAGGTTTCAAATGGCGGTACAGGCTTTCTTTTACCATTGTTTTATCCTCCAATAGCTAATTCTACAGATGATGGCATAAATTTGCACAATGCTTCATCTCGTTGGAGCGGCGATTATAGTACATTGGATATCATGATGGGAAAACCATATCATGTATCTAGATATTTTGTATCTAATCCAATGTTTGGTGTTAGAGTAGGTTTTATTGATCAAGATTATCATGTTAGATATTTTCAAAATGATAGATTTGAAAGAAATGTTTGGCTAAAAAATGATTATTGGGGAGCAGGTCTTAGAGGTTCTTATGAAGGACAATTCATTCTTGGCTCGGGCTTTTCATTCTATGGAAAAATGGCGTTTGCTCTGCTTTTCGGAAAATTTGATATATCTCAACAATCTGAAAACCCAACTACAGCTGTTATATCACCAAATAATCTTCTATATGAATATAAATTAGAAGATAGCTTCTATAGTGTTCAGCCAAATGCAGAGTTAGGTCTTGGGGTTGCTTGGAACAGATATTTTCATCAAAACCAATATCAAGTATCTGTAAAAGTTGGTTATGAATTCCATCACTGGTGGGATCAAAACCAAGCTAGAAAATTCTTTGATGGTGATCCTACAGCAAATGAC
>JAAKFV010000107.1 GCA_011064875.1 Candidatus Anoxychlamydiales bacterium
AAAGCTTGCTGATGAAGATGAATTAGATTTAGTGGAAATAGCTCCAAATGCAAGTCCACCAGTTTGCAAGATAATTGATTATGGTAAATACAAATATCAACAAATAAAAAAAGAAAAAGAGAGTAGAAAAGCTCAACATCAAGTAAAAGTTAAAGAGATAAAATTTAAACCAAATATCGATACTCACGATTTTTTAACTAAAGAGAAACATGCAAAAGAGTTTATCGAAAAAGGTTATAAAGTAAGAATTACCTGCACTTTTCGAGGAAGAGAGATGCTTCATGTTGAAAGAGGTGAAAAGGTAATTAAACGATTAGTAGATGATTTAAAAGATATTGCAGTTGTAGAAGCTCCGGTTAAGTTAATGGGAAAAAACATGTCAACTGTTTTGGCTCCAACAGGAAAAATACGTTAAGGAGAAAAAAAAGTGCCAAAAATGAAAACAAAGAAAGCGGTTGCTAAACGTTTTAGAGTAACTGGAAAAAATAAATTAATGAGAACAAAACCCGGTCGTAGACATTTGCTGACAAAAAAAACAACAAAACGTAAAAGAAATTTAAGAAAAAAAACTCTTGTTGATAAAGCTCAGCTAAAAACTTACTCCAGACTAATGGGACTTGTTTAAAAAATAATAAATTCGGAGAAAAAAAATGGCTAGAGTTACATGTGCAGTCTCTTCAAGAAAAAGAAGAAAGCGCGTATTGAAATTAGCTAAAGGCTTTTATGGCGATAGAAAAAATCATATTCGTCTAACTAAAGATGCAGTTATGAAAGCTTTAGCTTATAATTATATCCACAGAAAAAAGAAAAAATCAGATTTTAGAAGACTTTGGATTATAAGAATCAATATTGCTGCAAAAATAAACGGTATTAGTTATAGTAAGTTAATGAATGGCCTTAAAAAAGCTCAGTGTCTTGTTAATAGAAAGGTTTTAGCAAATCTTGCTTTAAATGATCCTAAAGCTTTTTCTGAGATAGCTCTTAAGGCTAAAAAAGCATTAGCTTAATAAAATGACTTTAAGTTCGAAAATTACAGAAATTAGAGAAAAGTTTTTGCGAGAATTAAAACTTGCAAAAACTTCTCGTCAAATAGAAAATCTAAAAATAAGTTACCTTGGTAAAAAAGGCCCTCTTCAAGCTCTTATGCAGCATTTAAAAGATGCTACCAAAGAAGAAAGACCTTTATTTGGTAAACAAATAAATGATGTAAAGTTAGAGATTACATCTCATCTAGAAAATACCTTGAAAAGATTACTTTTAGAAGAAGAGACAAAAAAATTAGAAAATGAATATATCGATGTAACACTTCCTGGAAGAAAACACTTTTGGGGAAGATATCATCCCGTAACTTTAACTATGAATAAAATGATAGATGTTTTTGTTTCAATGGGATTCGCTGTTGAAACAGGTCCTGATGTAGATTCTGATTTTTATAATTTTGAAGGTCTAAATTTTGCGAAAGATCATCCATCAAGAGATATGCAAGATACCTTTTTTATAACAGATGATCTACTACTTAGAACTCATACATCAAATGTTCAAGTTCGAACTATGGAACGAGTTAAACCTCCAATTAGATGTATAGCTCCAGGTAAATGCTTTAGAAATGAAACTATATCTTCTAGATCTCATGTGTTTTTTCATCAAGTAGAGATGTTCTACATAGATGAGAATGTAAGCTTTGCTGATCTTTTTGCTACCCTAAATGAGTTTTTATCAAAACTTTTTAAAAAACAGATAGAGACCAGGTTTAGACCAAGTTATTTTCCATTCGTTGAACCCGGTATGGAATGTGATATCAAGTGTATTATCTGTTCTGGGCAAGGCTGCAGGCTATGCAAAGATACTGGCTGGCTTGAAGTTTTTGGAGCTGGCATGATCCATCCAAACGTTTTAAAAGCTGGTGGTATAGATCCTGAAAAATATTCTGGCTATGCAGCAGGGCTTGGAGTTGAGAGACTCGCTATGTTAATTCATCAAATTAACGATATTAGAATGTTTACTGAAAATGACATGAGATTTTTAAAGCAATTTAGCTTGTAAAAATCTTTTAATTTTTCACATTTATTTTTTTTAATCCAAAAACAAAATTGATTTAAGATAGATTAATTCCCTCTCGCAAATAGGATTCTAGAGTAATGATCTCTCCTTGTATTTTTAATTCTTTTATAGCTGCTTTTAAAGCTCTATTTTCTCGAGCTAGAGTTTTTTTATCATCTGTATTCCAAACAACTTGAAAGATTTTTTTATGACCTTGTGGGGATTTTATAACAAAATCAATTTCATATCTTTCTGAAGTTAAATAATAATTTATTTTACAACCAAGTCGCCTTAAATCTAGATAGATAACATTTTCAAAAAGTTTTCCTAGATCTCCATCATAATCTAAAGTTAATGCTCTTACAATGCCAGGATCTATAGCATAAATCTTTTTTGGGTTTGTTTGTGTTTTTCTAATAGATTTATCATAAATAGCCACTGAAAAAGCAAGATATGCATCTTCTATATAATCTGCATAATCATATAGAATATCTTTGCCAGTTTTAAATCCCTTACTTTTTAACTCATTATAAAACTTATTTATTGTAAAAGGATTGCTCACATTATGAATCAACGATAAGATCATATGTTTGATTAAAGTTGGAGTTTTAATTTTATGTCTCTCA
>JAAKFV010000011.1 GCA_011064875.1 Candidatus Anoxychlamydiales bacterium
TTTCCATCTCTTTTCTATAAAAATAATAAACTAAAGTTGTGCCATGGTGTTGTTTTATAATATCGATGATCTGTTTAGGAAGTCGATATTTTTTAGCTAACATCTCGCCTCCTGTGACATGGGCGATAATAACTTCCGCAGATTCTTGAGGAGTTAAAAGCTGATGAATATTTACACCGGAGCCTTGATTTTCGATAAAGTAATTGGGGTTGGTTAGTTTGCCTATATCATGATATAGCGTTGCCACTCTACAAAAAAGAGCATTCGCATGAATTTCTTGAGCTGCAGCTTCCGCGAGATTACCAAGTACAAGAGAATGTTGATATGACCCTGGTATTTCTAAGGTAATACGCCGGAGCAGCTCATTATTTGGATCCATATATTCCATTAAAGTGATATCGGTAAGAACATCAAAAATAGTTTCTAAGACAGGAAGCAGTCCTACAACCATAATACCTATAATCAATAAAAAAATTATTGAGCTAGAGATATTGGTAACTAAATTTAAATGAAAAAATCTGTTCTTAATAAAGCTAGAAGCTAAAATAATAGGGACAACACCTAACATACATTTTGCACAAACAGTAAATACTTGAGTTCTTTTTCGCATACATTTAGTCGAAACAATTACAATCAAAGATGTAACTAAATTTATCGTTAAAAAAGAGGAGTGCTCCACAGCTAGAGAGAGAGCTATAATAATACAAAGCACTGTTGAGAAAAATAGAGATATTCTCATATTAAATAAAATACTAAAAAGCAGAGCAGCAAAAGGAACAACTATTGGATAACGAATCACTTCTACGAGTGAGCTTGTGCTTCTTAAAATGACAAGTTCCATAACTTTAGCGCTAAGAAGAGTTAAAATCAAAATGCTAAAAACTAAAGATAGCTGTTTTACAGATCTGAGTATTCTTGGCTGTTCTAATTTTAAATAAAAAACAGCTAAAGAAATAAAAATAAAAGCCATCAACATATTGCCAAGAATGGTAAGTGGCTCAAATAGATTTCTATTTTTGGCTAAAGCAGCTTTCATAGACTGTATAATCGCTAAATGTTTTGATGTCACTTTTTCATTAGAGCCAATAATTAACTCACCTGCACTTATATGGGAATATTTTTGAGCTACATTTTTTTCTATTAGTTTTTTTACATTTGATAAAGTTAAATAGTCCAAAGTTAATCTATAATCATTTTTCTCAAAGTAGTTTGACATAAAATTGAGCGTCTCTTCTGGAACATTTTCTAATTTTTTAGCAAAAATAGAAAAGTAGCCTTTTGGAAGAATAAAATCTTTTTTATTTTCATGATTTAGAGCTATATAATTTGTAATATCAATTTTGTGATTTTTCATTCTTTTGATAGTTTTAGAATCACTAAATCTAGATGCGATGAGCATTTTTTCGAAACGATCGACTAAATCATTTATTTTTTCATAACTTATGGATGCAAGATTTTTCCACTTTGGATTATCGATTAGATAATTTTCAAAATTTATTCTTTTTAGTTTTATCTGTTTTGCATCAATAAAATATATTGAATTAATATTTTCTATTTTTTTTTGTTTAGAAAGTATTGTTGCTTCATCATCTGGAAAGTCAAAATTTATTTGAGAAACTACATATTTATTAGAAATAGAATGTAGATCTAAAACATCTAATCTAACCTGTTTAAAATGTAAAAATAAGGTAAGAGAGATCCAAAACACTATCGCTAAAATTAATCTAAATCCAAGATCATTTTTTTTGAGCTTGCTTAAAATGTTTTTGATAATGGCATTCATAATAAAAAAATATCTTGCATCATTGATACAACAAATCATGTTTTCTATAAATATAATTTTTACTGGACGAATAAAGATTTTTTGCTAAAAATAAATAAATAAAAGCAAAAATATAGAACTATGAATGAAAAATATCAAATTATAGCAAGAAGATATAGGCCTCAAACATTTGAAGAGGTTGTAGCGCAATCATCTATTGTACAAACAATAAAAAATGCCTTGCGTTTCAAAAAAGTAGCTCACGCCTATCTTTTTTCAGGAACAAGAGGAACCGGAAAAACCACACTTGCTAGGCTTTTTGCAAAAGCTCTAAACTGCAAAAATTTAAATGAGAACTTAGAGCCATGCAACACATGTCAATCTTGCAAAGAGATTACAGCTTCTAGATCATTAGATGTTATTGAAATAGATGGAGCATCAAACAGAGGGATCGATGATATTCGTCAAATCAATGACACGATAGGATACAGCCCCTCTGGCAACTATAAAATTTATATCATAGACGAAGTTCACATGTTAACTAAAGAGGCCTTTAACGCCCTCTTAAAGACGTTAGAAGAGCCTCCTGAAAACATTAAGTTCTTTTTTGCAACAACAGAGCCTCATAAAGTCCTTGCAACTATTGTAAGCCGCACTCAAAGATTTGAGCTTAAAAGAATATCTACAGATCAAATCATAAAAAAATTAGAAAGTATCTCAAACGATCTTAAAAGAGAGATTGAAAAAGATGCCCTATATCAAATCGCTAATTTTTCTGAAGGATCTCTAAGAGATGCAGAATCTTTATTAGATCAAATTTTTTGCTATAGCGAGGGAAAAATAACCCTTAACTACATAAATCAAGCTCTTGGTTTTATAAATCCCGATTACTTTTTTGAACTCGATAAAAAAATCTTTGAAAAAGATACATATTTTGCATTTGAGTTTGTAGATCAAGTGCATTCATCTGGAAAGGATCTATCTTATTTTGTAGAAGAGTTAACATTTCATTTCAAAAATCTTTTAATTTTGATGCTGAATAAAAACTCTTTAAATTTTTTATCTGAAAGTTCTCAAAAAAAGTATTTAGAGTCTACTACATACTACTCTGAACAGCAGCTTTTTTACATTTTAGATCTTTTAACAAATGCAATATCTTTAAATAAGAATACATTTAAAAAAATTCATTTAGAGACCTTAATTTTAAAGATTATTAAAAGTAAAAATATCATTCCTGTAGACATTTTAGTAAAAAGACTAATCGAGTTAGAGAAAAATTTAAATATAGCACCTCAAGCATCCCCTTCACAAAGACCTTCTCAAGAAAAACCATCTATAAATCAATCTTCTCCAACCAGCATCTCTGTAAACGAATCTTTAAAGAATGAAACCCAAGATCTAACACAAGAAAACAAACATCAATATGAAAAAGTAAATTTTAGTTTATCAAAATCAAAAGATGTAAAAGTTATAAATACAAAAGAGCAGTCTCACTATGATACGCTTTTAAAATTCACTCAAGTCGAATTAGATGCTATAAATAAAAACTAAAAAGGAGAAATTTTTATGGGCGGCGGATTTTCTAAAATGAAAAAACAAGCAAAAATGATGCAAGAGCAAATGGCAAAAATGAAAGAGGATCTAAAAAATAAATTGGTTGAAGGGATAGCTGCAAATGGTCTTGTAAAAATAACACTCAGCGGTGAAAAAGAATTAAAAAAAATAAAAATTGATCCAGAGTGTGTAGATTCATCAGACGTAGAGGGTTTAGAAGATCTAATCTTGCAAGCTCATAAAGATGCATTTAAAAAGCTAGATGAAGAAGATAGTAATTTAGATTTTCCAATGAGTGGTATGTTAGGACTCTAGAAATTTAATTCTCATATACAAAAAGCGAAGACATAACTAGAGGAATGTTTAAACAAAATAATTTAATTTATAATTAAAATAATTGAGCGTTTTTTAGACTTACAGAAAAATTTTTCATACCAAGACTATATAATTTTTCCATAATTTTTTTATCAGCAATCATCTCGCCACATAAAAATGTAGGTTTTTTAGAGTCATTTGCAGCTTTTAAAATCATAACAAATAGTTTTTGCAAAGCTGGATGAAAATCTTTTAAAGAGATTTTATTAGATGCAAAAGTGTATCTTGAAAGATCGTTAGTTCCAATTGATAAAAAATCAACTTCCTTTACTATTTCATCTACCATTAAAGCGGCAACTGGTGTTTCTATCATAGATCCTATTTTTATAGTAGATGTTGGTATTTTTAGATCTTCTTGCAAAGATTTTATGATTTTTTTAATCTCAATTATTTCATCAATATCTTTTACGAAAGGAATGAGGAGATAGATATTTCCAAAAAGGCTAGCTTTTAAAATAGCTATAACTTGATCTTTTAAAATCTTTTGATTTTTTAGAAGAAGAGCAGCTCCTCTAGTAGAGAAAAAGCAAGTTTTATTGCTTTGAATAATATTATAAAAATTCTTATCTGCACCTAAATCAAAAAGACGAATAACAAAAGGACGATTTTTTAATTTTTTAGCTATTTTTGTATAAACATCTAGTTGCTCTTTTTGAGAAGGAATCTGTTTTTTAAAAAATAAAAGCTCTGTTCTAAGCAGGCCTATTCCGGATATTTTTTTATCATTTATGTCATCTAACTCTTTTAGAGAGGAAATGTTTACAAAAATATTTACATCTTTTTGAAGTTTAATTTTTTCTTTTGTTTGAGATGATTCTATTAAAGCTGGAGCCCTTTTATATTTTTCATAGGTTTTTTTTGTTGGATTAATGATCACTTTCCCTTTCTCAGCATCCACTATCATATCTTGCATATTTATATTTTTTATTTTTTCAATATCAATATTGGATACAAATGGAATGTTTTTAGATCTAGCAATTATAGCTGCATGAGAGCCGTAGCTAGTCATAACGCTAATAAATGCTGAGATTTTGGATGAATCTCTATCAAAAATATCTGATGGGATAATTTCATCTGAAATAATTATCGATTTTTTTTCCACACGTTTTAAAAAATCAGTATTTGAGGGTTTTATATTTTTTAAGACTCTTTTAAACACATCTGAGATGTCGGTTACTTTTTCTTTAAAAAAGGGATCTTTAATCTTATTTTTATATTCATCTAGCAAATTTTTTAAAATTTTGTGAATGCTTTTATTCTCTTTTTTTATTCTATTTACAACTTCACTTAAGATAACAGGATCACTTAAAATTTCTAAGTGAGTATTTAAAATATCAAAAGTAATTTTAAGTTCATCATTTGCGAAGCTTTTTTTTATCTCTAAAATCTCTTTTTTACTTTTTTTAATCGCTTTTTTAAATTTTAGAATTTCTTGATCTATATCTTTTTTAAGATAAGTGTTTTCTTCAAAAATATTTTGAGAGTTTAAAAAGATTGGTTTGCCAAAGCCAATCCCCTGAGATAAGATTTGAGCTGGCAATACTATTTCATCAGTTATTGGCATTTTCCTCTCCAAATCTTTTTTCAAATTTTTTTGTTAGTTTTTCCATAAGCTCTTTAGCATTTGCCCCCTCTATTGTAACAAGAATTTTAGCATTTTTTTTAGCAGCAAGCATTAAAATGCTCATAATACTCTTTGCATTGATTGTCTCTTTTTTGTAGGAGAAACTAACTTCACATTTAGTGTTTTGAAATAACTTTACAATTTTAGCTGCGGGTCTGATATGCAAGCCTAAATCGTTTTTAACTTTTAAGGTTTTAGTTAATCTCACTAGTACTTATTTTCCTTTTTGCAAGCTTCTCAAGCAATTTTACATTAAATTCTTTAGCAGAATTAAAACCACTACTTTTTAATCTTTGATTAAGCGTTAAAGTCTCTATTAATAGCACTACATCTCTACCAGGATTTACGGGAACTAGATGAAAAGGAATGTTTACTCCTAAAATATCTACGTAATTATCTTTTAATCCTGTTCTATCATAAAAATGACTTGGATCGAACGCTTCTAATTTGATAACGATATCTAAAACTATATCTGGTCTGACACACAGAGCGCCATATAGATGAGATACATTTATAATACCAATACCTCTAACTTCTATTAGATGTCTAGTAAGCTCAGGCCCAGATCCTACAAGAGCGTTTTCATCTTTTTTTCTAATTTTAACAACATCATCAGAGATTAATCTATGTCCTTTTTCTAAAAGACCTAAAGCAGCTTCACTTTTTCCAACAGACGATTCTCCTTGTATTAAAACTCCCATTCCAAAAACTTCAACTAAAGTGCCATGCATTGTTATAGTTGGAGAAAACTCATAGCTCAAAGCTATAATAATTTTACTAATGAGTGCCATCGTTTCAACATCTGATCGAAAAAGTGCAATAGAGTTTTCTTCGCAAACTATTTTTAATTCTTTTAAAGGAGTTATTTTTCTAGAAACGATAACGGCTGGAGTCTCTTTTGTTAAAATTTCTCTTAGTCTTACTAGTCTTTTTTCTGGATCTAGATCTTTTAGATACTGAATCTCGCCTTTTCCGATAACTAAAATTCTATAAGATTTATAATTTTTGATATATCCCGTTAAGCTAAGACCGGGTCTGTGAACTTCTGGTTTTTTTATTCTTTTTTTTAAGCCTGTTTCGCCAGCAAATAGCTCTATCTTTAGACTATTTTTGTATTTTTTATAAAAATCTTTAACTCTATAAATCATTGAAATCCATTATTTCTAAATAAAACATCAGCCAATCTAAAAAAGTTGGAAAACTCAAAGTTTCTAATGAACTATTTTTATAGTTAGAAACCGTACTATCTACATAAGAAAAATATACATTTCCCATCTCTGAAATTGGATACCACGAAGCTAAAAAGCATTGAAAATCCATCTGATCATAGCTTTGATAAAAAAAGATGAGATCTTTAGGATCTATAACGCTTGAGCCTGATTTTATCGTTTTATTTTGAGATTTTATCAATTCTCTTAAGTGATTTGTAATTTCAAAAATATTTTCAGCTTCTATTATTCCTGTATCTGAATTTTTAGCAAAACCTGAGTGTATTTTTAAAAACTTTAAGAAATCTCTTGGCAAAGCATTTTTAAATTTACTATTAATTTGAGAAATAGTTTCATCATTTAAGGATGGCTGTCCTCTAAAAAAGGTCGTATCATTTTGCATGCTATAGACAAGCTCGACTTTATATGGATGATTTTTTTTCTTTGTTAAAACTATAGATACATCTTCTAGTTTTAAAAAAAAGTCATAGACTAACTGATAGGTATTCGGAGTGTAGGGAAGAGTTTTTAAACAAAAATCAGTTGAGAAATCTACGCGATCTTTAAGACTTAAAGAAGAGAGTTCATACCAAGCTTTTGGAATGTTTTTTGTGAGTTTTTGAAGAGCATCAAACGCGTGAGTTTTTGGATCGACTACAATTACATCTTCAAACCCACTATCTTGATCTTTCTTAAAGTATTCAAAAGCCAAACGATTCATTAAACCATCTCTAGCTAGATTGTCATCTTAGCTGATTAATTTTTTAAAAAAAAGAAAATTCTATTTTTCAAAAATGCTCGATCAGATCAAAATGTAAGAGCAATTTAAAATTCAGATTTATTTAAAAAATGAAAAATTTAAAATTTATAGCTGATTTTTTTTATTTTTATCCATCGCTTTTATATGCTCTGTTTTTTTTATTAGGTATCTCAAACTATCTTTTGGATAGCTTTTTTTTATATCTGATATCAGCCTTAATTTTTCTGCTTTTAATATTTAGCTTAAAAAATAAAGTAAAACTTTTTTTGGCAGCTTTTTTTTATTTTTTTGCTTTTGCTTACTTATTATTTTTTTATAGCGATATCAAAAATATAAAAGAGCCAATTCAAGGAGTTGGCTATTTTAAAATCTCTTCAATAAAAGAAAGCTATAGTTTTAATAGAAGATACTACATCTACTCTGGCATTTTAAAAACGTTTGAATCGGATAATAAAAGGCAGATAAAAAATATAAAAACATCTATTTTTTCTAAAAAAAAATTCCAATCAAATTTCCTATATAAAGCAAAGGGAACACTAATCCCTACAGAGAATTTTCAATTTCAATTTCGCACAAATAATTTAAAAAAAGTTAAGCCAATTAAAAATTTTGCTCATCAAAGATTTTACCTTAAAAAAAGCTTTGAAAGTTTTCTGAAAAAATCTATTTTTGATAAAGCATCAGCTAATTTTTTACACACTTTAATAACAGGTGAAAACAGATCAAATTTTTTATCTTTTAGTTTTTCAAAAATAGGCTTGCAACATGTTTTAGCAATTTCAGGATTTCATTTTGGGATATTCACTCTATTTTTTTCATATTTTTTAAATCTTTTTTTTTCCAAAAAACTCGTTATTTACATTTTAATATTTTTAGTTAGCTTATATTTTTTATTCATAGGACCAATAATCTCTGTTCAAAGAGCTTTTATGATGATTCAGATGGCTCTTTTTGCAATGATCATGAATAGAAGATATTTTGCCTTAAATGCACTAGGAATAAGCTTAATCGTGATACTTCTAATAGATCCTATAAACATTATTAAACTTGGCTTTCAGCTAAGCTATTTAAGCACATTTGCAATACTTTTAGCATTTCCAACAATATCTAAAGCTATCTCTAAAGTATTAAAAAAAAGAGATATAGAAGAGATCAACGATTTGAACATACAATCTAAAATTGGTTATAGACTTCTTACATATATAAGAGATGGCATCTCTCTTTTAGTAGCTGTAAATATTTTTATATTACCAGTTATTTTATATCATTTTCATAAACTCTCTTGCCTTAGTTTTATTTATAATTTATTTATCCCCTTTTTAGTTGGCATCTCAATGGTTTTAGTTATTTTTGGATTTATTTTTCATTTTATACTTCCTCCACTTGGTTTTTGTATAAATTATATAAATACATATTTCACAAAATTTATTCTTAAATTAATCACATATCCACCTGCTAAAATAGAGTTTTATCTAAGATATAAAAATCTTTCATTTGAGTTTGTAATTATCTATCTTGGAATAATTACAATTTCTTTTTTGATGTTAAGATATTATTTGAAAGTTTTTCATTCCCCTGAAAACACTCCTGAATATTGCAATTATCTCTAGCAATCTAAGCGCACAAACCGAACTGATGTAACAAAGATGCTTAAATATAATGATTATAATGCTTTTCTAATATCCCAAAATGAAATGCTTGCCTTCTCTTCGGAGTTAAATACTTTATCCGGACAAGATCCTGAAATAAAAATTCCCTCATCGAGCTTCATTAGAGAAGACACCCTTCCTGGATTACCACTAAGTGTCAGAACTGATGAATTTTGTCTAACATCCCAAATTTTTATAGTTCTATCATCTGCAGAACTTGCAAAATTATAGCTATTAACATTACTTACAGACCAAACCCTTCCTTCATGCTCAGAAAATGTTTTTATAACTCTTTGTGTGTCAATATCTATCAATTTCACATGACCAGTAAATAGCGAAGCAGCTAATATATTTTGATCCTTTTGCAATCTTACGATAGAAGAAATATGAGGTCTTTGCTTGGATTTCCTCTCTTCTAGAGTTTCTTGAATAATAGATGTCTTTTGAAAATAAGAATTATTTATCTTTTTCCAATATTCCAGAGTGGAACCTATAACAACTATTAAATCACCATTTCGAAAAGGTTCAATACAATATACCCAATCATTGTCACTAGCTTTAAAAGATCTAATAAATTTTTTATCTCTCAAATTCCAAAGCTGCAAATTTCTTGCAACTCCAACATAAAAAAAATGGGGTTTTCCTCTTTCATTTAATTGTTTTATACAATCTATTCTTTGTTGATTCCTTTTTTTACTAATAGGTTTTGGGAAAGTTTGATCACTCACATTGTTAGCATTAAAAACAACTTCATCTTTCATATCAAAAACTGTTATTGTTCCATCTCTAGTCCCAACAGCAAAATGCCCATCATCAAAATTTTCAAGAGCTGTTACCCAAAATTTATATCCTTTATTTGAAGATTCAAAACTATTTAATAATTCACCATTCGCATTCCAAAATTTTAAAGATCCATCTTTGGAACCGCTAATAATACGTCCTCGATTATAAATGAAACCATGGATGTCATCCCAATGAGCCTTCTCAATTCTTCTGTAAGGCCTTATAGACATATCTTCTCGAACTCCATTTTTAGATCCACCCTTTTAGGCTGTCTAGAGAAAATAAAGAAAAAAACGGTCCATCGCAATCATAAATACGACCCTTTGTATAATTTTGATTTTTTTGCTTCAACTCTTCTAAATAAATGCATTCTTCTTGATTAATAGGATAATTATCTAATGGACAATTAACTAAAGATTGAATTACAACTCGATCAAATATATGACCACATAGTGATAAAACAGGATCAATCATTATTTTTTTGCTATTCGAACATATAAAAGCCGGGGGAATGCTTGAAATCTTGACTGAGCTAGCTACGCTTGCCATACTATTTTCTTTTTTTGAATTTTAAAATATGTTTAATTCAGGATTAAAAATCATCTAATTTTTTTTATATTTATCTAATTTCCGATGAGATTCCAAGAGATTTCATTTGAATAGCTAAAACACCATTGTTTTGAGCCCTTTCACGGTATCCTGAAATCCTATTATAAACACTCACGGCTTGCTCTAAAGAGTTAACTTCGGCTAAACAATTTTTATATCCATAATGAAATAACATCTCATCAAAACTTTTAAAATTTTTTATATCTAAAATTTCACAAACAACATCATCTTGAGGATTTTGCTGATAATAGAATCTTATTTTATCTCCAACTCTGTAACTTAAAAATATACCACTTCTGATTCTGCCTTCTATAGTTTTTCTTCCATCTCTGATTTGGTGAATGTACTCTCTTCTAAGAGTCATGGAATGTTGTTTCGAAGCTCGGTTTACAGAATAACTTTGTTGAAATGATGCCCCTTGGATTGGATATTCATCTCTTCTATAACCCATAAAACCTCTCAAATGTGCATTAGGAACAAATCTAGGAATAGACGTGTCTAAATGCGCTTGTCTTGTTTTTTTTTCTTCTCTAGAAAACTCTTTGGTTAATGCTTCTTCTTCACGAGTAGAGGGTTCTTCTTCACGAGATCTTTTAGAGCCTCTAGAAGAACTGGCTTCTCTTTCAGCTTGTCTATGTTCATTTTCTTGTATATTAAGAGTAAAATTTTGATATATCTCGTTAACTTTTTCACTCATGGCACTGAAACCTTTATGTGTGAAGAAATCGATACTATATTTATCTGAAAGATTTAATTTAACAAAAATATTTTTAGCACTTTGGCCTTGAGCAATTTTTAATATTCTTCTAAATAACATTGATCTATAACCTCTACCTATATTGTCTTTATCTATCACAGTTAAATGCTTAATAACAAATCTTTCATTTTCATTTTGTCTTTTATAAACAATTACACCTACAGGAAGATTTTTATATAGTAGCATTTCACATTTTCGATCTCTCGCTACTTCAATTTTTTCAAGAGCATTTTTTTTATAATTATAGAATTCTTTTATTTCTTTTGATAAAACTTCTTTTGCAAAAGTTAAATGAGGAGAGCCTTTTGAAACAACAACATATTTATAAATTGATTGTTGAGGCGGATAACTTGCAGATTTTCGTTTTTGAGATACAGATGATGATATTGACATAATATTCTCCTTTTTTAAAAAGGGCTAAATAATAATAGGTTTTAAATAAAAATAAAAGAGAAACTATTTATTTAAAAAATTATTAAATCTCTATTTCAGCAACTAAATTTTTGGAGATCCGTTATTCTCAACACTATTATTGAACTTTTCAAGACTAAGTTTTAATAAACATTCTGTGCATCCTTTTATATATTTATCTTCCCATTTTTCAATAATTTCAAACTTTTTCTTCTTAAAAAATTCTAATGAAGTTTGAGCGTTTGCAGAGACTGTAACGTGAATATTTTTAGCTAATTTCTCTTTTGCAACTTCAATAATTCGATTGATTAATAACGATCCATAACCTTTATTAGAGTTTATTTTAGGGTCAATTACGATTAACGTTTTTATCTCTAAACTATCTTCAACGCCAAGTTTTTTGAACTCATCTTGCAATTCATTTTTATAAACTAGTAAGCCAACCGCTTTTGCTCCATCAAAAAGAATTTCTGAGTTTCTATCTTTAGCAGTTTGAATTTTCGATAAAGCTTGTTCCTGAGAACCATATAGTGGAGCGATTTGACTTTCAAACGCTTTTTTTACAATTTCAAATTCGATAGAGGGTCCTTCTTTTAATTTTTCAAAAAAAAATGTTGAATTACTTGGATTTTGATCAATCTTTATAGCTAATGTCATGTATCACCTCTTTAAATTTAAAAGGCTAAAATATTATGTTTTTTTTATTTAATTTAAAAACTTTTTTTTAAACTTCTCTTTTACAAAAATGTGCAGAGTAAAAATTTTATCCCCGAAAAGCACCCCAGAATATTGTAATTATCTTTAATAAAATATGTTAATTAAAGCCTAATTTCTTTATAATTTAGTAATTAAAAACTTCAAAAAATTAATTTAAGTAAAAAAAATGGCTACTCCTCCTCTACCTAGAATGTATCGAGAAACTTTCGGTCGAATGTTTCCTTCGCTCACAAAACAAGAACTGGGTAATACAGACAAAAACGCAAGAGAAATATTTTTAGCACTATTAAAATTACAACAATTACTACAGGCTAAATTAAAATTCCCCAATACTCCAATAGTTGTATCTGGTCACTGGACAAACCCTATCGAAAAAAAGCAAAATGAAAATACTAAAATTATTATTAGACCTGAATCTAAAGAAGAAGGTTTTAATGATTTAAAGTATTTTATTAATAATCTTAAATCCTACAAAAAAAATGGATATAAAATAACTCTACCAAACTCTATTAGCTTAAAAAACCTTTATAATAATCCTAATCTTCTTTCAAAAAATGAACAACTATATAGATCCATTTTTTACAAAAAAATATATGACTTAAGTTTGTATCTAAAGGATTTTAAAGAAATTTTTCTAGCTCAAAATATTTTAGAAAAAGCTGCAGAAAAACTACAAATTTTAAACAAAAACTGGGGTTTTAAGATATTTGAGAAATATGAAATTGTTTTATCTTTGAGTGGTTCAGATGTACGCTACAATATAGAAAAAAAACAGATCTTTTATTTAGCAACTCCTAAAGATCTTAAAAAAACTATTCCTTGTTATGAAACAATTATTCATGAAATGGTTCATATTGGAATAGATCAAATAATCGTTGGTAAATATAATCTTAATCATTTAGAAAAAGAAAGATTAGTAGATCTGATTTGCATGATATACTTAAAAGATCTTTTACCTAATTATACTGAACAAGACATCAAAGATAACCCTATAGATGAATTTATTGATGAAAATTCAATTTTAGATAATTTACCTCTAGCTATTGCAAAATTTGTAGAAAAATATCCAAGAAAATAATTCTTTATCAAAGAGCTTTTATGAATTTTATTTTTTTGTTATTTTTTTAATTTCTTTTTCCTCTAATCTATAATAAGCCCATTCTTTTAAGTGCCTTGCTCCAAATTTTTCATAAAAATTTCTTGCATTTCTATCTCGATTTAAGACACACCATTCCATTCTTGCACATTTTTTTTCTTTTGCTTTTTCAACAGAGAACAAGAATAAATTTTTACCAAATCCCTGCACTCTTTTGTCTCTTAAAACAAATAAATCTTCAAGATGTAGAGTAGGTTTTGCTAAAAAACTTGCATAGGCCATATAAAGAATCACATACCCTACTGGTTCATTTTTATAATACTGTATGTAGGCTTCATATCTAGGAATATGGGCTAAAAGATCTTTTTTTAATCTTCTTATAGCTATAATATTTGGAGGGGCTAAATTTAGATAATTTGCTAATTTTCTCATTAAAAAAACAAGATTAATAAAATTAATTTTATTTACTTTTTTTATTTCTAAATCTTTCATATTTTTTTCTGCCTTAAATTTACTTTCTTTTTAAAATTTGTATTAACATTATTTATTTCTCTTTTCAAGATTTAATAAATCGTGATTTAATAAATCGAGATTTTAAGATAAAAAATTTGCGGCTCTGGAGAAATTTCCAACATATTTGACTTTTAATGCTAAATTAGCCCAAAATATATTAAATTTTTATGGCGATCGTAGCTCAGTTGGTTAGAGCGTCGGATTGTGATTCCGGATGTCGCGGGTTCGAGTCCCGTCGTTCGCCCTGTTTTAGAAATATTTAGCTATAAGTAAAGTCTTTTGAATTTTTTTGAATCTTTGTTCCTCGGTATAGTCCAGGGAATCTCTGAGTTTTTTCCTGTTTCATCTTCTGCTCATCTAAAACTTGCAAAACTTTTTTTTAAAACAGATGCTTTAAATGATCTATATTTATTTGATTTGATATGTCATCTAGGCACCCTAATAGCGAGTATTATATTTTTAAGAAAAGAGATTTTTTCTATATTAAAAGACAAAAAAAAGGCATCTTTATTTGTCTTTGCTTTGCTTCCTCTTTTTCCATTTTATTTTCTTTTAAAACCCATTAGAGAATTTTTCTCTCAAACCTATTTTCTACCCTTTTTTTTACTTTTTACAAGTGTTGTTTTATTTATCTCTTCTAAAATAAAAATAAAAGAGATAGATCCCCATACTCACAAAAGAAAAATTAAAGATGTTCTTTTAGTAGGTCTCATGCAAGCTTTTGCTTTAATCCCAGGGATATCTAGAAGCGCTTTTACAATATCTTCTGCATACTTTAGAGGTTGGAAAATTAAAGAGGCTATTAGATTTTCATTTTTGCTTGCTATTCCCACAATTTTGGGAGGTTCATTTTTAGAGAGTTTTAAACATTTTTTTAAAAAAGAAATAACTTATAATTTACCTATATCTTCTTATGTCATAGGATTTTTAGCATCTTTTTTAGTAGGTATTTTTGCAATTAGATACATTTTTTCTATAGACACTCATAAAAAATTAAGACCTTTTGCAATTTATTTATTTTGCTTAGCAATCTTTAGTTTTATTTTCTTAAATGCTATAAACTAAAAATATGAGAAAGCCAGTTAAAAAAAAGAGAAAAACAAAACCAAAAGCCTCCTCTAAACAAAGAAAAAAAAACTTTGAAGCTCGAGGCCTTTTAATATTATCTCTAACCCTTTTATTATTTTTATCCCTTCTAAGCTTTGTAAAAGATTCACCAAATTTAAATTGGCTAGGATTTTTAGGATATTGGGCTGCTTATTTTTCTAATTATCTCTTTGGATTTGCTTCATTTTTACTTCCCATATATTTAGGCTGGATTGGAATTAAATATATCGTGGATAAAAAACTAGATAATTTTATTTTCAAAACGATTAGTTTCTTTACATTTTTAGTATCTGTTTGTTTTTTACTTAGTATTTACGCAGATAAATACCCTCATTTAATGAGCGCCTATGATTCAAAAATATTTACAACTCAAGTCTATAAATACTTGCCACGTCCTCATGTAGAAAACAGACATTTTTTAGGTGGGCTAGTATTTCATTATATCTATAAAGATATCCCATTTTTTAATTTGCAAAAAATACTTAGCTCTAGTGGCTGTATGCTAATTTTTTCAACTTCATCTTTAATCTCATTTTTACTCTTTACAGGCATTAATGTTATTTCAAATACAAAAAAAGTATTTCTAAAGAAACCAAAATCTAAAGCCAAAAAATTCAAAAAAAGAAAATTATTAAAAAAATTCATTATTTTTATCTTCGATAAAATCTCTCAAATGAGAGAAAGAAAAAAATTAAAGAAAAAAATTCCTTTAGCTCAAGTAAAAATAAAAGAGCCAACCCCTATTATTCATTCAGATAAAATAATACCAAAATCAGATGACAAAAATATAAAAGAGAAAAACGTTAATATAAACACAAAAATAAATGATTTAGAGTATAAAAAACCAACTTTCTTAGACAAACTAAAAAGCCCATATAATTTGCCATCTTTTGATCTTTTAACAGACCCCGCTAAAATAGATCATCCAACTATTAAAAAAGAGTTAAAAAAGCAAGCTGAAGTTTTAGAAGAGACTCTAAAAAACTTTGGTATAATAGCGAGGGTTGGTGAGATAAATTGTGGTCCTACTATCACCTCTTTTGAAGTTCATCCATCTATTGGTGTAAAAGTACAAAAAATCAAATCTTTAGAAAAAGATATTGCTCTAAATCTTCAAGCAAAATCCATTAGAATAATAGCTCCAATCCCTGGAAAAGCCGCAGTTGGCATAGAAGTACCTTCTTTATATCCTCAAGAAGTCTCTTTAAAAGAGATGATAATTAACTATCAAAATGAATCTACACACAAATCTATCCCTATCCTTTTAGGTAAAACTGTAACTGGCGAGTGTGTCAATGCAGATTTAACAAAAATGCCCCACCTTTTAATAGCTGGTGCTACCGGCTCTGGAAAATCAGTATGTATAAATACGCTCGTTATGTCCATTTTAATGAACTCCTCTCCAGAAGATGTAAAACTACTTATGGTAGACCCTAAAAAGGTTGAGCTGACTCAATACTCTAACTTGCCTCATATGTTAGCTCCAGTAATAACAGAAGCGCATGGAGCCTATGCAGCTCTTCAATGGCTAGTAAAAGAGATGAACTCTCGATATGATATCTTAAAACATTTAGGCCTTAGAAATGTTACAGCTTTCAACATGAGAAAAATGACAAAAAAAGAAAAAGAGCTAGATATTGAAGTGCCTCAAAAAATGCCCTTAATTGTAGCTATATTTGATGAGTTTGCCGATCTCATGATGGTATCATCTGCTGATTTAGAGACTCCAATTGCTAGAATAGCTCAAATGGCAAGAGCTGTAGGGATTCATTTGATATTAGCGACTCAAAGGCCGTCTAGAGAGGTAATAACAGGTATTATTAAAGCTAACTTCCCTTCTCGTATAGCTTTTAAGGTATCATCGAGAATAAATTCTCAAATAATTTTAGATGAAGTTGGAGCAGAATCTCTTCTCGGAAATGGAGATCTTTTATTTTCACCTCCAGGCTCTTCTCAGTTGCTTCGTGCGCAAGGCGCTTTTATTCGAGATGAAGACATAAATAAAGTTATAGATTTCATCTGCGCTAAATACCCACCAAACTATTTAATTCCTTCATTCGATGCAATGGCTAGACAAGAAGAGTTAAAATCTACAAATGCAAAAGATCAATTATACGATCAAGCTTTAAACATAGTAATGTCCACTAGAAATGCATCGACAACTTTTTTACAAAGAAAGTTAAAAATTGGTTACGCTAGGGCAGCTTCTATCATGGATGAGTTAGAAGCTAATAGAATAATTGGCCCTCAAATCGGTTCTAAACCTAGAAAGATACTTTTAATGGAAGATCAATAAGATCAAAAAATTTTGAAAAAATTATTTTTTAATTTTTTTTGCGTTTAAAAGTAGTTTCTTTTTTAACTCTTTAAGACTTCAGATAGCATTTTTAAACGCTCATTTTCATAAGTATCTGCCAGCTCATCTATTACTCTCACATAGTCTGATGAAGCAGTAGCAAAGTAACTAAACAAGTTTGTGACACCTGTAATGAGAGATTCAATTCCATACGTATGTGCTAAAACGAACAATTCTCTTAAATCAACTTCTTCTTCGAAATCTTCAGGTTTTATTGCATCTTCTCCCAAGTACATAAACTTAACTAGAACCTTTACAGAATTTACTGAAAAATCTGCCAAGTGAATCGTCTTCTCTTTAGATTCTTTCATACCGACATTAATCATTTTGCGAAAAGCCCCTGAACCATATGCACTCAAAATAGCAGAATGCATTTGAACTTCTCCATCTTTAGCTTTCAATACTAAATCGCAACACTCATTTTTTTCATATTGAGAATACATAAGTTTTGAAAGATCTTCTCTTAGAGGAATTGGCTCATAAGAAATAGAATACCCACCATGCACTCCCAAAACAAAGTTTATTTGGAAACCTTCCATTTGTTTTGACATAATTTTTGAATCTGGCTTTGCTTGAATAACCGTCTTTTTACACTCAACTCCTATGGCATTAAAAAAATATTCCAGATTTGGTACAACATAATTAAACAGATAATGCTCTAAGGCTAAAAACTCAGAAGAAGACCCAACCAAAAAACGATCTTTAAAATCACTTCTTCTTTTAGATAGGTCAATTGGGAAGATTGAAAAAGATTGCTTTATCTTTAATTTTTTTTCACAAATTACTCTAATTTTTTCAACAATTTGTTTCAATTCACGTAATGTATCAACTCTTATATTTGTCTTTAACTCTACACCAAAATACAAGCAATCTTCAGCTTCGATAATAAAAGGTTCAAAAAAAGGTTCGCTAATAAAATCTTTTCGCGGGAACTCGGCTTTACTTGTGGCAAGACAAAATGCCTTCCAAAACAACCCCTTAGAGTTGATAATTTTATCGTATTTTTTTTCATTATACAAGCGATCAACAGATACTGTATTACATACTACTCTCGCTGCTGTCATAATAACTTCCTCCTAATCATTTAAATTTATATTAATTATTATTATTATATTATAAAAATATCTTTAAAGTCAAAATAAACCTCTAATAATGTGTGAATATTGCATATAAAAACGCAAGCCATTGTATATAGACTAGTTATGGACTGTTAAAAATTATTTTAAAAGAGAATTTAATTCATGCTTTAGATCTATAACCTTTCTATTCCAACGAATCGCTTTTTTTATGTTTTTTGCAAAAATACCATTATATGATCAAGCTTTAAACATAGTAATGTCAACTAGAAATGCATCGACAACTTTTTTGCAAAGAAAGCTAAAAATTGGCTATGCTAGAGCCGCTTCTATCATGGATGAGCTTAGAAGCTAATAGAATAATTGGACCTCAAATTGGATCTAAACCTAGAAAGATACTCTTAATGGAAGATCAATAAGTCTTAAAATCTTGAAAAAGTCATTTTAAAAAAGCATACAATTCATGCTTTAGATCTATTACTTTTTTATTCCATCTAAGAGCTTTTTTTATGTTTTTTGCAAAGATGCCATTTTGGGTAATTTGAAGATAATTTCTAGAGATTTTCTCCTCTTCGTCAAGCTCATGTTTTAGATTGTTTATAGCTTTTGAATCAACTTTTTTTTGATTTTTAATTCTTTCGATAGCGCCTGCTAGTTCTTCGAGTTTAGTGATTCTTTTCATCAAGGTGTTTTGTATAAAATAAAGACGTTAATTTTACTCAAGATCAAATATTATTCAAGATATTTTTTTACTTTTTTTTAGCAATTTTTCTAAAGTTACTAAAACAGCTAAAATAAAGATGTAAATAACTAAATATCAGATACATACATAATGAATCAAAAAGATCAGAAATAAAGATTTTTCTTTACAAAAACTTAACAATCGTCTATAATATAATTGTAGTAAGAAGAGGATGCAAAGGAGAAGAAAAAATGAGCGTTAAAGCAATTTCTACAGTTACATTTTCAGTTGATCAGAATAGTGATATTTCTGTCGAGAAAATTTCTAGCTCTAGCAAAAAGCTGCAAGCCTCTAACATTGTGGCAGATACGCTTAAATCTTTAAACTTAAAAGAGGGAAATTATACATTTGAAGTCTTTAAAGACCGAATAACTCAGTATTACAATCCTTTAGGTGTAAAACCCTTAACGATAGTCTCTTATAAAAACGACTCTCCTACAATAGAAAAAATAACTGACGCATTTAAAAGACAATTGCGTACTCAGTGGATTTTCAATAAAACAATAGAAAAACCTTTAAAAGGCAATGTAGGTAAAATTGATAAAAATCCAAGTTTGATTACATCAAATGAGAGCTCTAAAAATATCTTAAAAAACGCTTTTAAAAGCTTTTTAAACGGATTAGATTTTATTTTTGTACAAAAATTATGGCATGCCAAAGGAGCAGATATAGTTGTTCTTTCTTTATTTGCATTTACTATACTAGCTACGGCTCTAACAATTTTTGCTCCCCATCTATCAATTCTTCATTTTGCAAATACAGCAGCTTCAGCTTCTCATCCAGCCTTTGGAGTTTTAAATATCACTGTAGGTATGGCTATTTTCGTCCAAGCTTATAAAAATTTTATGAAAGCTAAGAAAAATGAAAACAAAGAAGAAATGATTTTAGCTATCGTTAGTATGCTATTTTCATTTGCTATAATGGCAACTGGAGCAACAGCTATTGCTAACTCTTCAAATGACATCTTGTTAAAATCGCTATTTACTATATGCGCTAGTTTTTCATTTGGAGTTGGTGTATATAACACTACAAAAACTCAATTATTTAGAAAAAAATTAAATGCAAAAAAATTAAAAGAATTTTTAAAAGAGCAGCTTGAAATTAGCAACAAAGAATATGAAATAATAGATAGAAAAATAAAAGCTTTAAATAATAAAGAAGAGATTGAAAAACTTCTTAAAAATCACTTATCTACTAAAGAGTATTTAGAGGCTATATCAAAAGATAAAAAGTTCCAAAAAGACCTACTTTTAGATCTAGAACTTCAAGCTCTTCAAAGAAAAAAAATAGCTAATGTGGAAAAAATTCTGAGAAGTAAGATAACAAAAAGAGCTATAGACTATATAAAGGGAGTTGAAGATAAAGATCTTTTAGCTGATATCAAAAAAGAGTTAAACCATAGAAATATAGCAGATGCTCTAAGAATAGTTGCGACATCTTTATCTATAGGAGCTTTTGGATTTAATACTCTTTCAAAAATTGAGAATCTCAATGTTCAAAACTTGATCTATTATTCTACTATGATGGTATCTAAATTATCAGGCTTTTGGCAAAACTATGTTCCTAGTTGGAGAAACGTTCCTGCTGATGATAAAAAAGATCTTAAAAAGCGAAAAACTATTCTGGAACATATGGATAAAAGAGAGAAAGAAATTCAAGCTTTGGCAAATGACACTCTTTTAACTACAGTATAATCAAAGAATTATTTTATCAGATATTTTATCTTGATGAGCTAATGTAAGTTTAGCTTTAGATTTTTTTTCATATAAAAGCTTTAAAAAAATATCTAAAATGAGCTCTTTAGAGTTACACTCACCAGATATATGCGCTATATGAATATGCTTTAAATTTGGGTGTACAATCTCATTTAAAAGCTTTAAACAATCTGCATTTGATAAATGCCCGAGTCTTGATAGAACTCTTTGTTTATAGACAAAAGATCTCTTCGATGCATGAACATATGGAATATGGTGATTTGATTCGATATATAAATAATCTAGATCCTTTAGACTCTCTTTCACTAAAGATGATATAAATCCTAAATCTGTACAAAATCCAAATCTCAAGTTTTGATTTTTTATAACAAAGCCAACTGGATCTAAGGTATCGTGTGGAACAGAAAAGGGCAAAATTTTTAAATCTTTATATTCGAACTCTTCTGAAGTTGTAAAGATTTTAAATTTAGGCAAAACATGTAAATTATTATAGATGCTTTTTGCAGTATCTGAATTTGTAAAAATAGGGATATTTTCTTTCTCTGATATTACTTTTAAACCAGCTATATGATCAAAGTGTTCATGAGTGATTAAAATAGCGTCTATATCTTCTATTTTGACACCTATTTCGTTTAGTCTAGAGTTTAGTTGAAGATGGGAAATTCCAGCGTCTATTAGGATTTTAGCATCTTTAGAGCCAAAATAAATTGAGTTTCCTTTTGAACCTGATGCGAGAGGGCAATATCCTATCACTATTTAAAACCTTCTGAAAAACATATAAGAATTAAGATAGGATAAATTTATATAAAATTCAGTTTATATTTGATATTTTTTTGAAAATTAATCTCAAAAAAATTAAAAACTAACTAATTTTCTGATCTCTTTTTCTATTTTTTCTTTACTTGGAAAATAAGCATCTTCTAAAACTTTTGAAAAGGGAACAGGAATATCTAAAGCGCCAATTCTTTTAATTGGAGCATCTAGATAATCATAAGCTTTTTCTGAGACTAAAGATGCTATCTCTGCTCCAAATCCCCCGAATTTTTTATCTTCATGTAGAATTAAAAGTTTTGATGTTTTTTTAATGGAATTTACAATCGTATCGATATCTAGAGGAACTATAGTTCTAAGATCAATAACCTCTACAGATATTTTTTCTTTTTTTAGTTTTTTAGCTATCTCTACAGCATACATAACCATCATAGAATAGCATACTATTGTAACATCTTCTCCCTCATGAACTATCTCGGCTTTACCAAGAGGGATTATTGAATCTTTTGTTGGCTCTAGAGTCGCTGCAAAATTTCTTTGTCTATAGATGGCCTTGTGTTCTAAAAAAACAACTGGATTTGGATCTTTTATCGATGCTTTTAAAAGCATTTTAGCATCTTTTGCATTAGATGGTGCTACTATTTTAAGACCTGGTACGTGCGCTAAAAAAGCTTCTATACTTTGAGAGTGATAAGGCCCCCCTTGAATATATCCTCCTGTTGGTATTCTGATAACTACAGGGCAGTTATATTCCCCATTAGAGCGATAATAAATAGATGCAAGCTCATTTACTAGTTGATTCATACCAGTCCAGATATAATCTGAGAATTGAATTTCACAAACAGGAATTTTACCAGTCATTGAAAGACCTATTGCGAGCCCTATTATTGTAGATTCAGCAAGAGGTGTATTAAAACATCTTTTTTTTGAAAATTTATCAGAGATCCCTCTTGTTATTCCAAAAACTCCCCCTTTTTTATCAGCAACATCTTGACCAAAGACTAAAATATTTGGATTTATTTCCATTTCTTCTTTTAAAGCGTGATTTAGAGCGTCCATAATAGTTATTGGCTCTTGATCTTTAATAAAATCTATTTTTTCTTTTATCTCTATTGGTTTGAAGAGTTTTTTATCAACACTCTCAACTTTTGGAAAATCTACTTTTTGGGCATCTTCTGCTTGTTTTTCTACAAAATCAAAAGACTCTTTTTTTATAGAATCGATTTCATTTTGAGTGAGAATTTTTTCATCTAATAAAAAATTTTCAAAAAGAGGTATTGGATCCTTTTTTAGCTCTTTTTGTAAAATTTCATCTGTTTTATATTTTTTAGGATCATCAGAGATACTATGAGCTCCAAGTCTTGGCACTTTTGAGACGAATAAAACAGGCCCTTTTTTCTCTCTTAAATATTTTACGGCTTCTATTAAAGCATTTGAGGTCTCTAAATAGTTTGATCCATCTACAGAAATAACTTTTAAATTTTCATAATTTTTGAATACATTTTCAATAGAGCCTGCTGTTTGCTCTTTTTTAGTTGTGGAGATAGCGTATTCGTTATCTTGGATACTAAATAAAACGGGAAGCTTATAAATAGATGAAAAATTCAGAGCTTCATGAAAATCACCCTGAGATGTAGCTCCATCTCCAGCTGATACATAAACAATTTCATCATTATCTAATGCTCTTGCGACTCCTACAGCTTGTAGAAATTGAGAGCCGACACAGCTTGATTGACAAGGAATATTTAAGGTATTGTCACAAAAATGATCTGGCATCATTCTACCAGATGAGTGATGGATTGAGTCTCTTGCTAAAAACGCAGCAAAAATATCTTTTAAATCTGAGCCGAGACCAATAACTACAGCTCTATCTCGATAATACGGCAAAAAATAGTCTTTTTTAGCTTGCAAGTGAAAAGCTGATAAAACACCTATTAGTTCATGACCTGAGTGTGATAAAAAAAAGGCAGTACCTTTATTTTGTTTTACAAGCTTGTTCATCTTCTCATCTGTAAACCTACAGACATATAGCATCTGAAGAACATCTTTTAATCTATCTTTAGATTTTAGATCTATAATTTTCATAAAATTTAATACTTAATTTAATAACTAATTTAATAACTAAAATTATTTAAAATATTATTTTTTCTTTTTTTTAGCACTTTTTATAGCGGAAACTTTTTTGATTCTAATAGCTCTTCTAGGCGCTTTTTCTTTTTTCTTGCCAGCCGATGGTAAAACTTCTTGAATAGCTTCTCCAATTTTTATCTCTTTTCCTTTTGGGGTTATTTCAATTTTTTTGGTTTCAGAAAGTTTTGGTTTTGTAAAAGGCGTAAATGGTTTTGTAAGTTTTTCAATTCCTAGATCTACTTCTGAAGCAGATAGACGAGTCTGCAACTGTTGAAGTGATTCTAATCTTTGAGATAGAGCTTCTAATTTTTCATCTACTTTTATTCTAGGGGAACCTCTTAGTGATGCGAGAAGTTGCTCCTCTGTTTCAAACTTAGCAGAAAATGTTACAGCAGATGCGCTTGTTATATCTGGGATATATAAAAATGGTCTTATTACTTTAGGAACTTGAGTATATATATCCATAGAAACTTGAAGCTCGATTTCTACTTTAGCAATCTGTTTTGGTGGCCTTCCTCTTTTTGGTCTTGGATTTAAAGCTTCTGATGAATAGTAAATTTTAGATTTATTATGAACTACATCTCTAGCGGTTATTAGTTCTTTTGATACTTTATCATCAAAAAGAGTTTGTTTTAATTTCTCGATAATAGTTTTGGAGATATCTAAATCCTCTTCAAAAACAAATCTGAAATCTAAAGATCTGAGCCATTCAATTATTCTTACTCTAAATCTTTCTTGATAATATTGCTGCCATTTTTCAAGTTCAGTTAAATTATCGTAGATATACTCCAAAAAGTTTTCTCTAGCCTCTTTTCCACTGATTAGATCTAGGAGTTTTTCTTTAGTATCGACATCGTATACCTTTTCAGCGACAAATCCTTCCATGAATTTTTTAACTTCATAAAAAGCCATTTTAGGAACTAAAGAGTATCTTTTTGAGTTATCTTTTATCTCTTTTTCTAGTGAAAATAGTTCTTCTTCATCTCTATCTAAATCTACATAAACCAAAAAACCTTCTAAATTATCTAAATAAAAGTCTCTTTCATCATCAGATTTTGCAAATGCGTCCATTAACCTGTGAAATCGTAGAATTAATGGTATTTTAGCTTCTAATTTCTTAACCATAAAGATTACCTTTTGTCTTCAATATTGCAAATATTATAACATAAAAAAAAGGCTTTGACAAGCAGCTATTGAAAATAAGAGTAAATAAATTTATAATAATTTAGAAAAATTAGGATAAAAAAATGCTTGATATTAAGCTTCTTAGGGAAACTCCAAAAGAAATAGAAAAAAAATTAAAATCTAAAATTCCAGATATAGATATATTTAAAATTTTATCTTTAGATGAAGAAGTCAGGAAAATTCAAAAAAAAACTGATGATTTAAAAGCTAAAAAAAACTCAACATCCAAAGAAATCCCTCTTCTTAAAAAAGAGAAAAAAGATGTAACAAATATTTTAAATGAGATGTCAAAAATATCTGAAGAGATCTCTTTATTAGATAAAAAATTCAAAAAGCTTTCTCAGAAAAAAGATTTTTTATTATCGACTCTGCCAAATATCCCAGGAGATGATGCACCTGTATCTTTAAATGTTGAAGACAATAAATGCATAAAAACTCACAAGGATAAAAAAACATTTGATTTTCCTATAAAAAATCATGTAGAGCTAAATGAAAATTTAAAACTTTTTGATTTTCAAAGAGCTTCAAAAATCTCTAAAAATCGTTTTTCAATGTACAGAGGTATGGGAGCCAGACTCGAATGGGCTCTTATTAATTACATGTTAGATATCCATCTTCAAAATGGTTTTATGCAAATAATACCTCCTCTTTTAGTGAAACAAGAAACAATGTTTGGTGCAGCGCAGCTTCCTAAATTTGCAGATCAGCTTTTTCGTTTAGAGGATAAAGATTACGATCTTTATTTGATACCAACAGCTGAAGTGCCATTAAACGGTATTCATTTAGATGAAATATTAACAGAAGATGAACTTCCCCTAAAATATGTAGCATATACTCCATGTTTTAGAAGAGAAGCAGGAGCTGCCGGTAAAAACGAAAGAGGTCTTATTAGAACGCATCAGTTTAATAAAGTTGAGCTTTTTTCTTTAACAAAACCAGAAAATAGTGAAAAAGTTTTTAATGAGATGCTAGCTTCTGCTGAAGAGGTTTTAAAGGGATTGGATCTACACTATAGAAATATGCTTCTTTGCACAGGAGATATGTCTTTTGCTTCTGCTAAAACAATAGATATTGAGGTATTTTTACCAGGACAAGATCGCTACTACGAGGTCTCATCGGTATCAAATTGCACTGACTTTCAAGCGAGAAGATCAAAAATTAGATATAGAAAAAAAGATGAAAAGCCTGAGTTTGTACATACTTTAAATGCTTCTGGCGTTGCAACATCTCGTTTAATGGTTGCAATTCTAGAAAATTTTCAACAAGAAGATGGTAGTGTTTTAATCCCAATAGTTTTAAGAAAATATCTAGATGATCAAAAATATTTAACCCCCAAAAAATAATGCACGAAAAAGCAAAACCAACATTTTCAAAAAAGCATCTGATCTGTTTTTCAGATTTTAAATTAGAAGAGATTCCCGCTCATTTTATTAATTTTGCTATAAGCGCAAAAGAATTTACTATTTTATTTTTAATAGTTTTTATAGCTCTTAGAAATTTAGCTCTACCTGTCCTGCCATTTATTTTAATTTTTTCTTTTAGTTTTTTTATTTTAAAGCTTTTTTTAGTTGCCTTTTCTGCTTGGACCAAACTAGAAAGACTTCATAAAATTATCGAAGATAAAAAGTGGCATATCGAACACAAAAGAGAAGAAGAAAAAATCCAGCTTGAAGAAATTTATAAAGCTAAAGGTTTTTCAGATAAACTCTTAACAGATATAGTAGATACTCTAACATCTGATGACAATAGACTACTTCAAACAATGTTAGAAGAAGAGATGGGTCTATCGCTTGGCTATTTTATTCACCCGATAAAACAAGCATTTGGCGCTTTTCTAGGCATGTTTTTAGCATCCGTAGTTTTTACAATTACTTTTTTTACTCTTCCAATCACTTACTGCTTTTTTGTATCAGGCGCTATAAATATTATTGCAAGCTCGATTATTGCAAGTAAATTCGAAAAAACTAAAATGTCTAGAGAAATTGTTTGGGATTTAGCGATAGCAATTGTTGTTTTAGGAATTTGTTATTTTTTAACTATGAGCATAGCTCCTTTTTTTAAAACCTAAAAAAAAGATTTTTCTTTTTAAATTTTTCTCAGTAAATAGTACTCTAACATTTATGGGAAATAATAAAGTTTACACATTCGATGAGTTTTTTGAATCCGGCCTCGAGGAGAGTATTTCTCCATTTTTAGAAAAAAAATCTAAAAAATGGTCTAAAAACTTACCATTAAAAACTGCTTTTTTCTGTCTCTTTTTACTTATTATTAGCTATGTAATTGTATACACAAATCTCAATGTAAACATAGCTTATTTACTTCTTAGTTTTATTTATTTATTCGTTGGTGTCCCAGCACTTTTAGATGCTCTAGAGGATCTTAAAAATTTTGAGATAAACATTAGTATTTTGATGACGCTCGCTGGTTTTTTAGCAATTTTATTAAACTCTCCCTTAGAGGGAGCTCTTTTATTAATTTTATTTAACATCTCAGATAGTTTAGAGAAAAGCATCTCCTATAGAACTAAAAGCGCTATATATAATTTAAATAAAATAGCTCCAACTAAAGCTTTTGTAGTAAATGATGATAAGTCAATCACCGTACGCTCTATTAAAGATATAAAAATAAAAATGAAAATTCTAATAAAAGCGGGAGAGACAGTTCCTTTAGATGGAAAAATAATAGAAGGATACTCAGAGGTCAATCAAGTACATCTTACAGGCGAGAGTATGCCAGTTGAAAAAAAAGTAGATGACATGGTTTATGCTGGAGCAATAAATATTGATGGAAGTTTAATAATTGAAGTTACCAAAACATCAGCTGAGTCGACAATATCTAGAATAATAAAACTGATAAATGAAGCAACAGATGCAAAACCAAAAATCCAAAGATGGTTAGATAAATTTGGGAAAATTTATTCAACTATAGTGATATTACTTAGCTTTACTTTTGCAATAATTCTACCCTTTATTTTTAATATAACTTATCTAGGGAAAGAAGGTGGTATTTATCGAGCTATTGCCTTTTTAATTGCCTCATCTCCCTGCGCTTTGATAATAGGTGCGCCACTTGCTTATTTAACAGCGATCTCTTCTTTAGCTAAGAAAGGGATCCTGCTAAAAGGCGGTTTTATTTTAGATGCTATTAGAAAATGTAAAAATATAGCATTTGATAAAACAGGAACATTGACAACTGGCGATTTTGTTTTATCCTCATTTGAGCAGATTCAATTTGATCAAAAATCAGATAAATCTGAAAAAAAACTACAAGAGTTCAATAGAGAAAAAGCCTTAGCAATAGCAGATAGCTTAGAGAGAAAATCAACCCACCCAATAGCTCAGGCAATACACACAGCTGCAAAAGATATAAAATATGATGTAAAAATACTCGAATTTAAATCAGATGCAGGATTTGGTATTCAAGGCATATGTGAAATAGAGGATAAAAAATATAAAGTTTATATTGGCAAACTCGAATATATTGATAAATTTTTAACAGAGGAAAAAAAGAAATATTTAAATGAAAAAATTGCAAAAAAGGCTAAAACTCTAAGTTTTATGCTTCTCGATAGCTTTTTATTTATTTTAACTTTTTCAGATGAGATTAGAGAAAACTCTTTTGGTTTAATCGAAACTTTAAAAAAATCAAAAAATTTAATAATGCTAACTGGCGATAATAGTTTTAATGCTAATTTCGTTGCTCAAAAATTAGGCATTGAAAATGTTTTTGCGAACCTCAAAGTTGAAGATAAATTAAAGTATGCATCTGAGTACGCTAAAAATGGTCTTGTTATGATTGGAGATGGAATAAATGACGCTCCATCGCTATCTAGAGCAACTGTTGGAATATCCCTTGGAAAAGTAGGCTCAGCTACCGCTATCGATGCATCTGATGTAATTTTACTAAACGATGATATTTTGCTGATAAACTATCTTCTAAAAAAAGCTAGCTTTACCTCAAAAATAGCTAAGCAAAATCTGATTTTTGCCTTGTTTATTATCGTTTTGGCATCTATTCCCTCCCTGCTCGGATTAATACCTCTTTGGCTTGCTGTAACGCTTCATGAAGGTAGCTCTGTTCTCGTAGGGCTTAATTGCCTTCGCCTCATAAAACACTGATTTTAAAATACTTATAAATATTTTTAAGCAATCTAACGCTCTGATTGCTAAAAATATACCGATTGTGATATCATGATCTTATGTATAAAAACTTTATGGAATATTAAATTGAAAAAACTTTTTGTAAAAAAAAGATTTACCAAAGAAAACAAAGAATTAAAAATTCTATTA
>JAAKFV010000012.1 GCA_011064875.1 Candidatus Anoxychlamydiales bacterium
AGACCTCTCCCATTTTTACTTGAGGGATAACAGCTTTTATAAGCATTCCCACAACTTCTGTGATTCTACCATGAACTGTTGTGATCTCGATATCTTCTAAGTGAGAAATAATTTTGTCAATTGGTTCTTCATCCATATTATATCTGAATGCCTAAGATTGTTTTTAAAGAAGATACTACCGAACTTAATAAAACTGAAGAATACTCAATTTCTTGCTGGGCTTGAGAGAGTTTTACTTGAATAAGTAACATTTGTCCGGGTTGCAAAGCGCCTTGACCAGATTTTAAATTTTGAAGAGTTGTTTTTGCTTCATTTAATTTATTTTGTCCATCTGTAAGAAGTCCAACAAATTTAGCTACAGGACTAGCATTTTTAGGAACCTGTGTTTGATCGGGAATGTTAGCTCCCATTTTTTCATTTGCACTTTGTAAATTTTTATTAGCGCTATTTAATTTAGTATTTAAAAGATCGGTTTGAGATTTTTTAAGTTTTAAATTAGGGGTTTGCAAATTACTTTGAACATTTCCTAGAGTATCTTGAGTATTTGCTGTTTGAGATAAAAGTGACTGGTAGGTTGGAGTTGTTGATATCCCAGCTTTTGTTGCTAGATCCATAGGTGTCATTTCAGTTGCTTTTGTAGTTGGGGGAGCCGCGGGCGCTTCTTCTTTATATGCTTGAAAAGAAGAAGTATCGGGCGGTGTCATTCCCTTTTGAGTAGTTTTGTCAGGAGTTATTTTTGATGGATCAGATGCTCCTGTGGGATCAACTGGAGGTTTAGGCATAATTATTTACCTTTTTTCTTTTTAGGTTCAACAGGCGTTGGTTCTTTTTTTATGAATTTATCAACAAAATCAAGCGCAATACCAGCTAGTTTTTTGACCTCTTTATCATCAGATTTTAGAGTTTCTTCAAGAAGCTTTTCTCCTTTAACCATATTTTTTGGAGTCATAGAAATTGCGATACCTAAAAATGCTTTTGCCATATCATTTTTTGGATTTTTTTTCAAAACTTCTTCAAAAGCAGTAATTGCTTTTTTTAACTCTAATTTATGAAGCGCTAAATAACCAAATCCAATTTTTGTAAGTGGATTCGTTTTATCCAGCATTTCAGCAGCTTTAAATAGCTTCATTGTTGAGTCTTCATCAGTTTGATTTATCGCAATGAAACCAGCTTCTACAAGAAGAAGAAAATCATTTTTATATTCATCTAAAACACTCATTTTTTTTCCTTTTAAGTTAATTTAATCTATTGTGGTTTTTGGTTACGCACAGCCGCATTTACGAGCGAATTTACCTGGGCTATCAAATTTGATATAGACTCTCCAATTTGAGTTACTTGGCTCATTGAAAACTGAACAAGTAAGAACTTCCCTGGAGTTGCTTTACAAATAGAGCTAGCTAATGCTTGCACTTGTTTTACAACTTTACTTTGAAGATCTCTATATTTTGATATTAATCCAGAAAAAGACAGCGTACACTTCCAAGATATTTTACCTTGTCCACCTTGAAGATCACCGTTTGACATCTTTTACCTCTTATTTTTTTAAGTTTTTTGTGATTGTTTTAATACTTTTAAAAGCGCAGTATATCCTTGTAAAAGAGTTCCTAATTTATTTAACTCTTCTTTAGATCCGCCGCTTTTTAATTTTTTCTTTATTTTGTTTATATTACCCTCAATTTTGCTTAAAAGCTCTTTAGCTTTTTTAGGGTTATCTTTTAAATCAACTTCTAAATCGAAATCGAATTTCTCTCTTGGAGATTTTTCTAAACCAAACATGAGATGGCTCCTTTTTTTTTACGGGCTATAGTTTATTTTATACTTTATATCATCTTTTTCAAGTAAAATTGCATTCTCAGAAACATTAGTAACTTCCATGCCATCTAAAACATCACCTGAAATTATGATTTTACCATTAGCCACAACTGAGTTATGACCATCATATTTTGCCCAGCCGGTTATTTTATATTTACTAGTTAAATCTATTCTTGCAGTCATAGCATCCGATGGAATTGCTAGATTTTTTATCGAATGAATCCCTGGTGTTTTTAAAAACTCTTGCATCAGAGCCTTATAGTTACTTTCTTGTTTTTTGTTGTATCTACCAGCTAAAACTAGTTTGCCAGAGATCATCTCAAAACTAAGAGTAGTAAATCCTTTTTTTGTAAGAAGAGACGCTATTTGAATCTGAAGTACTTGATCTATTACAACTTTATTGTCTAATTTATTAAGGTATGGGAAATTTGAATTTACAAAGCTATTTAGCGTACTAAAATTAGTAGCTGTTTTTACATACCCATCTAAAATGTAATTTCCGGGTTTATTCGCTAATACAAATACAGATCTAAAAGTTTCTTCTTCATTTAAAGAGTCATTAAAATTTTTTACAGTTAGCTCATCTACAACAATATTATCTTCGGTATTTTGAATAAAACTAAGCTGATTTAGATCATACATTAACTCTTGTTTATCGATACTTGTAAGTACATGACCTGCTAAAAATAAATTTGCGCTAGTAGGGTTAAATGAAAATTCTATTGTTTCATACTCTTTTATAATATTTTCAATTTTCTCTATCGGCGCTTTTTTTACAACTTCGATATCTTTTGCTCTAAAAAGTCCAAAAAAACTTAAAAATATTATAAAAAAGATTATTATAAAGGTGCCAGCAAATAGTAGGTGCCTAGTTGGAATAAACTGTTTTTTCCAAACAGTCTTTTTTGTTAAAAGTTCTTTTTCTTCTTTCTTTTCCTCGTCCATTTCAAAAGTGGGAGCAGGAGAGTAGATAGTCTCTTGAGCCGCTTCTTTTTCAATAACTAAAAATGTTGTTGTTCCCACAGTTATTAAATCTTGAGATGTGATTTTTGTTTTTTCTTCTATTTTTTTATTATTTACATAAGTACCATTTTTGGATCCTAGATCCTCAACAAAAATCTCTGAATTTTCATCGATTGTAATTTTTGTGTTTTGTTTAGAAACACTCAGATCTGAAAAAATGATATCAGCAACTGCTACATCTTTTCCAATGATAAAGCTCTTCGATTTTTCCATTCCAAATTCAGAGCCAGCATTAGATCCAGATATTACCTTCAAGATAAAAGGAGCATCGATTAGTAGCGATAGTGGCGTCTCTTCTTCTTCTTCTTCAAAAATTGTCTCATCAGCAGCCTCAATTATCTTTTCCTTTTCTTCTTCATTTTCCTCGGGCTTTTCTTCTTTAGGTGTTTTTGCTTCTTTTTCTTCTTCAACTTTCTTAGGCTCTTCTTTGAGATCTTCTTCTTCTAGGGCTGTATACACAAATATAGTATCGCCGATTTTTAATTTATCACTTTCTTCTAAAAGGTATTCATCAACTCTTTCGTCGTTCACTTCGATTGGATTAGTAGTAGATAGATTTTTTATTACATAACCCTCAGCTGTTTTATAAATCTTTGCATGTTTTCTTGAGACAGTAGTATCTTCTAAAAGAAAATTACACTGAGTAGGATCTCTACCTAAAATCCATTCATCTTTTTCTTCTAGATCTAAAACTTGTCCCTTTAAAGGACCTTCAGTTGCTATTAATTTCATTAAAAAAAATTCCTTTATAAAATTGAGCTCTCTGCTTTTTCTTTGTGGAGTATTATTTCTTTTTTCCAAAAGTTAATATAATTTACAAAATCCTCAAACTTCTCTTTAAACACTATATAGTTTACTTCATAATCTATAAGATAAGAGAGAGTCAAGAATTTTTCTTTCATATCCATTCCAATTCTGCATCTTCCAGTTCCTTGACCTAAAAGATTTGCTCTCATCAAATAAATAAAAAGATCTTCTTTTTTTTCATTTGGGCAAGAAGCTATATTTGCTAAGAAATAAAAACCTGGATCTAAATCAAAATTTTTTACTTCTAGTTCTTTTGTGATTTCAATAATGTAGCTTTTATCTTTTTCTTGTTTTGGAAGTTCAATTTCTAAAACTTTAACAATCTTTTTTACATGCTCATGCATGAAATCCCCCAATCTTATATTTCATTTTGAGACTTTTTTTTATTGT
The DNA here is from genome assembly GCA_011064875.1 of Candidatus Anoxychlamydiales bacterium. Taxonomy (GTDB): domain Bacteria; phylum Chlamydiota; class Chlamydiia; order Chlamydiales; family SM23-39; genus JAAKFX01. The sequence continues at coordinate 4,033 of JAAKFV010000012.1, forward strand.
TTAAAAGAAAAAAAATATAAATTTTATAAAATCCTTATATTTCTTTTGTTTAAGTTATTTGTGTTAAATCTTTTAAGGTTTTTTATTTTTTAAAGAAAAGAACATTAATTTTGATCAGAAAACTTTTTTATTTGAGAGTTTTTTTTGAGATTTGATAAATTCTCCTGCAAGATTTATCTAAAAGCTTAATTTGCATTTTTCTTTAATTTATTTTTATGAAAATCCATTATGAAAGAGTATAATCAATAGAAAATTCAGGAAAAACATTTTTAATCATGAAAATAGTCTCAAGAGTAGGATTACATTTTTTCTCAAGGCGTTGATAACTATAAATTTTTTTAAAGCCCAATTCTTTAGCTAATTCAGCTTGGGTCATATTATTTTTAATTCTGTAATATCTAACCATAAAAGCAAAGGCAATTTCAGGATCTACATGTACTTCAATTATTGAAGAAGAAGATTTTTTTATTTTTTTTGGTAAAGGAGCTAAATATGAAGAATCTTCTGGTTCTTCTAAGTATAAATTTAGAGCATCTTGCATATTTTCTAATAATTCTTCTTTAGAATTTCCTTGGGTAATACAGCCTTTAAGTTCTAAACATTCAGCCCAAAAACCTTTTCCTTCTTTATGCATTTTAAAATGATAACGCATTATTTATTCTCCTTTAAAAACTTAAACAATGTTTTTTCTAATCCTTTTTTTAATTCTTTATGATTAGGTATAATTGCTGTTTTATTTCCTTTTCTATATTTCATATGACTTCCTTTTCCACCTTTTATTTTTACATAGCCATTTTTTTTAAAAAGCTTGGCCATCTTTTTCCCACTCAACGGCATCAGATCTCATTTCCTTTTACAATTAATATTACCAAATTTAGTTGGTATTTGTAAAGAAGAAAATTTCAATAGTTTAAATTCTTAATTATAAAATACTTGCAACTTATAAGGAATGCTTCCAGAGTAAATTTGACTTTGCTAAAATTTGCCTTTTTAACTTAGGCTTTAATCGAATATATTCGTTATTAGATCTATATAAATCATATTTATTGCTCAATTTTTAAGATTCAATGATTTTTCATAATTATTTAATAATCAAATACTTATGGAATTATAAGGTTTTTGAAATCAGAGATTTATGCTATTTTTATAAAGACCTTAAAAATAAGGATTTATGAAAACTTCGTAATTTCTTAATAAAATCTTTAAAATAAATAAAAATAATTTTCTTATACCTAAACATCTAATATTAAGGAGATTATATTCAAGAATTGTTAAGTTAGTTTAAAGAAAGTTATTGACAATGAAGCCTGTTTGGGATATAATAAGAACTGGAGAGGTAGATTTAATAACAATTAGCTAATAAAAAGAGGTAGCAATGAGTAACGTACCAAATGTAAATTCAAGTTCAAATAGCCAATATTCATCGAATCCAGCTATTAATAGTAATTCAGATACTAACGTTTCTGCTTTTTTAATTTTAGCAGAAGCAATGAGTAAGTCTATAGATAATGCGGGTAAATCTCTTGACTCTCAAACATTAGAACAAAAAGAAAAACAAGCTATTTTGCAAGAACTTCAAGGTATTACTGATTTAGAACAAAAGAAGAGTGTAATTGCGTTTCTTTTAAAGACTTTAGGATCAAGTGATAGTTCTATAAAGGCGTGGTTAACAGGATTAAAAGATCAAAATCAAGATACAATAGATAAGATCTGGAAAATGCTTTATGGATATTATCAAAGTGCAACGGGCAGCACTGTAACTGATGGAGGAAGCCCACTTTTCTCTCAAATAGACAAAGATGATGAAAGAGCAAAAAAAGGTTATGCTCTATTTTTGGGAGATGCTGAATTGAATCCACAATTATCAAAACAAAGACTTGCACTAATAGAGAATATCAAACAGCTTATGCAAAACCCTGATGAAGCAGCTAGTAATTTTACTCAATTAGCAAGTGATTTTCAAGGTCTTCAAACTATTGTTCAAAAAGAGCAGAAAATACCTAATGATCTTGCAATACCAGCTAAGTGGGTTGGTAAACAAGCATCAAAATTGGAAACGACTATTAGTGGTATAGCTCAAGGGAAAAATCAGCATTGGTGGGCAGGTCTCGAAATGGTAGGCATGGGTATTGCTGATGGGTTATATTTAAGAGTAGATCAATCAATTTTGGGAATTCCTTCTGATATAATAGGAGGATTTCAAAAAACAATTATAAAAGATACTTCAGCTTTAGCAACACAAGGTTTAATAGATCTTCAATCAGCTGAGAGTGCAAACTCAATAATGAACGGACAATATGTAATTGATTCTCAAACAGTTGGTGCTAGAATTCAAAAAGGAACTGAGGCTCTAAATAAATATAATAATTTATTAGAAAAATCACTTACGGGTGATTCAAAGCTGATCTCAAGTATAAATTTTAGTAGTAAAGTTTAATAAAAAAATAACGAGGAAAAAAAAGATGTTAAAATTAAAACAAGAATTTCCTGAGATATTTGATTTTTTCGAACTAGATGATCAAGCTAGAGTAGAAAAATTTCATGAAATACTATCTCAAATAGCTAGATTTTCAGAAAAGATACAAGACAGAATTTTACATGGATCAGAAGAAGACAATAAAGAGCTTCAAGACTTTTTAAAAGATATGCAAGAAAAAGTTGAAAATGAAAAAGCAAAAGTCTTTGAAAAAGTAGGGATTTCAGAAGATCAATTTAAAGAATTTTTAAACGATAAAAACAACTTTTCTGAAGAAGATTGGGCAGCAATGCAAGAAATGAAAACGTATTTAAAAGAAACTACAATGCCAGTTGCTCCTAAAAAAATTAAAAGAAAAAAATCCAAAACTAAATGGATACAAAGTTAAGGAGAAAATAAATGAATACAGTTGTAGAACAAAGTTCTAAACCAGAGTCTACAAATAAAATGCTTGAATTAAATATGCTGCAATCATGGGAAGATAAAATTAAAGAAAAAATTAAAGCGATGTGGAAAGCAGGATATTCATTCGTAATTATTTGTGAATATGCAACTAATGCTTTAGGTATTCAAAGAACGTCTGAGGCCATGAAAGCGATTGCTAAAGTTCAAAGTATTTTAGATAAAGTTAATGGCGATTTAAATGAATTGAAAAAACTTTTAGAAGAGCTGCAAGGACTTGGTTTCCCAAAATGTAAATGGTATTACTATAATACGAAAGATAAAAAATGGGAATTATCTAACGAACCATTTAGTCCTCAGGGAAAAATTCCTTCACACCACCCAGCAAATTTTGGTGGATGGGCAACTTCAGCACAACAAATGTCATACTCAATTAAAGCTTGGTTAGCAAAAGATAACGATCTTGGTATTACAGTTGATGGAAAAACTCTTAATAATGAACAAGCAATGCGATATATTTGGAAAGAGCTTTACGGTCCTAAATGTGATAATAAAGGTGGACTTATAACGCAATTAAAAGCGGCTTTAAACAATCCATGGTATCAACAAACTGATAATGGAGCTGCTAAAACTCTTAAAGCTTTGAATTCAAATAGTATTTTTGGATCTGATAAAGGTGATTGGACAGATTCTGGTGGAACGACATTTTTAGATTTCTTAAGAGGGGCGCATATGAGTTATGCTAATATGACCGCTATGTTAGAGAAAGCTGTTACAAATTCTTGGTATAAAAATAATAACGTAACTCCTCCAAAAGGTAATGAATCTAAAGACGATATAGGTAATATGACTTCTGGAATGGACTCTGTAGTTCAATCTGGTACTGCGATGAACTCAACTGAATCTGCTGACTTGTCGATGTTTGCTCAGCAGCTTACATCTTTAATTAACATAGTACAACAGATGTTACAACAAAACGATAAATCTAATACTACAATGGTTAATAACCAACAAGCTAGATAATAAAAAAATTAAAATAATAGGAGGCAAAAAATGCCAAATATACAATTAAATACAGTTAATACAAACAGTGATATACAAAATGCACATATGATGAAATCTCAAATCCCTGTATCAATGCCTGTAAATATGTATAATGATGATGATGATTCATCAAATAATAGTAAAAAATCAAGAAAAGCATTGTTTAATAAAATGCAAAGATCTTCTCCAAAATTAGAGAAGTCTTTCAATGAAATGACAACAAGTGAGAAAATAGCTTTATTTCAATCTCTTTCAAATAAAGATAAATTAAATTTATTGAATCAAAGTTATAAAAATACTCTAAGATATGTAAATTCGCTATCTGATGAGCAAAAAGCAGCGTTTTTATCAAAAATAAATTCAGCAGTAGCTCAAAGTGGTGGTTCAACAAATCCTTCTGGCTCTCAAGATGACTCTGATAGTGGTATTACTAATATCATGATGATTCTAGTAAAAGCCTTTGTTAATAATATGAATACAGATGCTTTAGATGAGCTACAAAAAACTTTTGAAGCAAATTTAATAAATCAATTCTTACAAAATATTCAAAATCAAATGAAAACTCAGATTGCTCAGCAAGAAAAGTTAGCAGCTGAAATGTCAAAAGGATCAGGGTCTGCTGGTAAAACGGCGATGGAAGTAATTGGTGTTGTAGTTGGTGTCTTAGCAGTAGTTGGAATGTTTATCCCACCAGCAGAATTCATTGGTGGTGTTGGTGAAGCACTAATGGATGTTGGTGCAACTACCGATACTGTTGCTGATGAAGGAATGATGGATGGACTTGGAATGGAACAAGGAGAAGATGAAGGGCTTTCTGATCTTTCTAAAGATCCAAAAAGCGTTGAACTTTCTGAAATGTCTGAAAAAAGCCCAGTGTCTCAGCCTAATGCCGATATGCAACCACCCGAACTCGAAGAAAGCCCTGCAGGAGGACAATCATCTGGTGAAGTAACTAAAGAAACTAATGGAATAAGTAAAGCTGAAGGAAAGGATAGTAAGTCAGGAATAGATAAGGCTGATAAACCAAGGGGTAGAAAAAGAATATGGGAAGGAATTAATCAACGAACAGGTAAGCTATTTGAAAATGGCAAGGCGGCAGGTACTTGGAATGTAGCGAAAGGCCTTGGAAAAGCTGGAATGTATGGTGTTGGAGCTTATTATGCAGGAACTTCTATTTATAGTTTAGCGAGTCCAAACGGTCAACAAAATGAGCAAAATCAGATAACTGATTGTCAAAGTGAAATAAGTTCAGGAACAAATGCATCTGATATATTAAACAATAATGAGCAACAAGTTTCTAAACGTGTAAGTGATGATTCTCAAAGAATTTCACAAGCCTCAGGATATGTATCACAAGCTATAAATATGCTTGGAAATGCAATGTCCTTCAAAGTTTAAGGAGGTAAATTATGACGACAAAAGAAATTTATTGGGGCTTAGGCGATAAAGGAGTTGGCTTTTATAAGATCATGCAAGCGCAAAATAAAGTGATGTTGGAAGAAGGTAACTTGATGATTACTTTGGGGCAATTAATGAAGGGAATCAATGATGCTATTTCAGCTGATTCTTTGGATTTAAAAAAGACTACTGATAATCTAAATATGCTAAATTTTTTAGATTTGGCTGCAACTAAAATAGGAGTTATGTTCTTGCTTAGTACTTTTGGATTGGGAGCATTATCATCAATGGCATTAGAGCCTGAAGAAGCAGAAGCTTCAACTTTACAAAAGGCATTAAGTGGTTCTAGTAAAATTCCATATTTTTTAGTAGGTAAAAGTTCAGCAAAAATATGGCTTAGAGGTATTGAAGGTGCTATGGGAGCTGGTATTATTATTAGTTGTCTACAAGCATACTTTTCAGCGAATACAGGTATTGATAATTCACAAATTCAGAATCTTAAAGCATATTCTGATGGAGAGCAAGAAGACGTTAAACTCGTTAATAATAGTGAAAATAGAGCTTCTCAAACTATACAATCGATTGCGAAATCAGATCAACAAGCTATTCAAAATGATTATAATAGTAAGACTCAACAAATGTATTATAATAATAATTAATAAAAAGGGGAAAAAATATGTCAACAAATACACAAACACAACAAAACCCGCTTTGGGAAGCAATATTAAAATATTGCGGAGCAAATGCGATTAACGTGGCTGATTCTTATTATAATAAGGTCACGAAAGATGTGGGAGATTCATTAGATAAGTTAAGACAAAACACAATTGCATCGATTACAGCTGGAATAAAAGCATCATTTGCGATTGCATCAGCAATGCTAATTTCTTCTTTAGTTGAAGCTGCAACTCAATTAGCTGGAGCTTATGGGGCGGGTGAAGCTTTAAATGAAATAAATCCTGCAGAAAAAAAACTAGATGAAGCTAATCAAGGATTTAAGAAATTAGGCGAAGAAGAAAAAACATTACAAAGTGATCCTGCAAAAAATAAAGATAGATTAGATGAACTTAAAACTGAAAAAGAGAAGCAGAAAAAAGTAGTAGAGAAACAAAATACAGCAGTATCAAATAAAACTCAAAAAGCAAATACGAAAGCGCAAATGATTCAAGCATATTCTCAAGCTGCAGCGATTCTACCAAAATCGCTAGCTGATGCTCAAAATACTAAAGGAAGAGCTATTACTGAGGTATTACAGACGCTAGTAGGTATGTTAAATTCTACATATCAAAAATCTAACGAAACACTAAAAAGTTTTTTTGATATAGATTATTTAGGTGGTTTGGTTGCACTTGGACAAATTCAACTTAGATAATAAATAGAAAAAATTCCTCGTAATTGGATCCTCAGCTCTAAAAGGCTGGGGGTCTTTTTTTTTAAGCTGATCTTTTAATGATCGGCTCTTTTTTATTATCGATTGTCTCTTTTTCTATTAATATTTCTTTTATTGAAGGATCAGATGGGGTTTCAAACATGAGATCTCTGAGTAGATTTTCTACAATCATACGAAGAGCTCTAGCACCAGTTTTTGATGTTTTAGCTTTTTTAGCGATGGATATAAGAGCTTCTTTTGTAAATTGAAGATCTACCCCTTCTTCTTTGAATAGTTGAATGTATTGCTTGATTATAGCGTTTTTAGGCTCAGTTAGAATATTTACTAGATCATCATCTGTAAGCTCATTGCAGTTTGCTATTGAGTTAAATCTACCTACAAATTCAGGAATTAAACCAAACTCTATTAGATCTGCTGGTTCTACTTGAGAGAGTAGATAGTTCAGTTCTTGTCTATCAAATGTTTTTACTTCACCAGCTTTAAAACCAATTGTTTCTTTTCCGAGTCTTTTGGCTATCATTTTATCTAAATAAACAAAGGCTCCACCTGCGATGAATAGGATATTTTCAGTATTAACTTTAATGTATTCTTGATGGGGATGCTTTCTACCGCCTTTTGGAGGAACGTTTGCAACAGTGCCTTCTACTATTTTTAAAAGAGCTTGTTGAACACCTTCTCCTGATACATCTCTTGTGATAGAGACGTTTTGAGAGGTCTTTCTGATCTTATCTATCTCATCTATGTAGATGATGCCATGCTCTGCTCTTTCAACATCGTAATCTGCTGCTTGAAGTAGTCTTAAGATGATGTTTTCAACGTCTTCTCCTACGTAGCCAGCTTCTGTTAGAGTAGTAGCATCAGAGATTGCAAAAGGAACATCTAAGACTTCAGCGAGCGTTCTTGCCATTAGAGTTTTTCCAGAGCCAGTTGGACCGATTAAAAGGAGATTAGATTTAATGTATTCAATCTCTTTTTCTTTATGAAGAGACATTATTCTTTTATAGTGATTATATACAGCTACAGAAATTGTTTTTTTTGCATTTTCTTGACCGATTATATAATCATCTAATTTTCCTTTAATCTCTTTTGGTTTTAAAATTTTTAGTTCATGTTGAGTTGCTTTTTTCTCTATTATATTTAAACAAAGACCTATACATTTATCGCAAATGTAGGCATTTGGTCCAGATACTAATTTTTCAACTTGATCTTCTTCTCTTCCACAAAAAGAGCATTGAGCATTATTTTTTTTCATTTATATTATCTTTGGGGTTCGGCTATTTTATCAATAAGTCCATAATCTAGGGCTTCTTTAGGGCTCATATAAAAATCTCTTTCACACTCTTCTAAGATTTTTTCTATTTTTTGGCCTGTTTTTTCACTTAAAATTCTAGCTAAAACTTTTTTTAAGTATAAGATTTCATTTGCTTGAAGTTTGATATCTTCAGCAGCTCCACCTATACCACCGTATGGTTGATGCAGCATAATTCTAGCGTTTGGAAGGGCATATCTTTTACCTTTAGAGCCGGCTGTTAGCAATAGTGCTCCCATGGAAGCGGCGAGGCCTATGCAATATGTGTTAATATCACATCCTAAAAAGTGCATGGTATCATAAATTGCTAAGCCAGATGTTATCTGACCTCCAGGTGAGTTGATGTAGAGTGAGATATCTTTTTTAGGATCTTCCATTTTTAAAAATAAAAGCTGAGCTATTACAACGTTTGCAACTTGATCGTTGATTTCTGTGCCAATAAAAATAATTCGATCTTTTAAAAGGCGAGAGAAGATATCCATTGATCTCTCTCCTCTTCCTGTATCTTCTATTACATATGGAGTTAAAGAATCTTCTATATCGTACGGTGACTTTGCCATTTTTTTCCTCTTACTTTTTTTCTATATTTTTATCAGGTTTTTGAAGAATGATCAAGTATATAATCTTCAGCTTTATTTAAAACTAGCTGAGATATTGCAAGAGCGTAGACATTTCTTGGAATATTTTTAGGATCTGGTTTTTGACCAGTTTCTCTATATAATATAACAAGCGCTCTTTGTTTGATTTCATCATCTGATATTTTTATATCAAAATCAGCGACTATTTTTTTAGAAAGATAAAATATTCTTATCGCATCTTCTGAATATGTTAAAAGATCTTTTTCAAATTCTTTTATCTCTTCTTTAGTCATTTTATCATATTTTTTCTTGAACTCAGGATTTTTAAAATAGGAATCTTTTCTATAATTTAGCTCGTTTTGAATTAAAGAATCAGGAACGTCGAATTTATAGGTTTTTAATAAAAATTCATGGACCTTTTTTCTGTTTTCTTGGTTATGTTTTGTTTGTTTTTGCTCTGTTAACATTTTTGTTATAGATTCATACATTTCTTTTTCACTTTTTGCGCCAACTTTTTTTGCAAATTCATCATCAACTTTAGGTAGTTTTGCTTCTTCTATTTTTTTGATTGTAACGAGCACTTTTTTTGGTTCAAAATTTTTCTTTTCATCAGCTGTGGCTTTTTCATCTGGGGCAGATGTTCCTTTTAAAGATTCGTTTAATTTTTTTCCTATTACTAGCTCTTTCATCCAAGCTGCCATACCCTTATCAGATACTTCAAATCTAGTATCAGAAAAAACTCTTTGAGGAGCATCCGATTCAATAGAATCTAAATCAATGATTATATAATCATTTTCTTTGATTGGACGATCTACAGCTTTCCACTCAGCATGAAAAAATCTGATTTGACGAATAGCTTCATCTATTTCTTTTTTTGTAACTTCTATTTTTTTATCTTTAGAAATTTTAAAAGCTTTTGGATCTATTTTTGGAACGTCAGGCTCTGTTTCATATGAGTAGTGAAGCTTAGCTCCTTTTTCTAAAGAATATTCTTTAATTTTAAAAACTATTTTAGATTCTTGCGTGAGAGCGGGGAGTTTTTCTTTTTCATGTGCTTTTATAAAAGAAATATCAGCAATTTTTTTCTCTAATCTTTCTTTATATGCATCTGGGTATTTTTTTAAAACTGCGCTATCTGGTGCTTTTCCTTTTCTAAAACCTGGCAAGGTTATCTCTTTTTTTAAATCTTTTAGAGCTTGTTTGCTAGCTTCTTTTACAATTTCTGAAGAGACTTCAATGTCTACTTCAATTTTACACTTAGGTTTTTTTTCGATTTTTACTTTGATATCAGGTTCCACTTAAAATATTCCTTTTACTTAAAATTAAAAGCGGGTGATGAGGTTCGAACTCACGACCCTCACGTTGGCAACGTGATGCTCTACCACTGAGCTACACCCGCAAAAAAGTATATATAAATATAAGGATTTCTAAGATTTTGAGCAAGTTTGATGAAAGTGATTGTTTTTTTTTAACAAAATATTAACACAAATCTTGCTTAAATATATCTGAGAAGGATTTTTTTATAGTTTTTTTTAAATCCATAAAAATTTTTTGATTGATATGGTTTAAAAAAAAGAGTAAAACTAAAAAAGGTACTTTTATATTAATTTAAACACACAAAAAATAAATTATGTTGAATTTTCGAAAGTTAAAACAAGATTTCTCTTCGATGCTACTGCAAGAGGGGAAAGCCTTACATGATCAAAAAAAAGTTTTAAGTGCAAAAATTATAAGACTCGATGAAGATACGATTAAATTTCATGCCAAAGTTATGGGCGGTTATGAAAATACGTATGAGAGCGAAATTGAAATCGATAGGTTTGAATCAGATACAGTTCATTCTAATTGCGATTGTAGATATCGTTTCGATTGCCAGCATATCGCTGCGCTTGTTTTTTATTTAGAAGAGAATTTAGATTCAATTTTAGTAAGTTTTTCGAAAGAAAAAGATTTAGACAAAATAAAAGGTTTTGATAAAGCACTTTTAGCTACGATAGACGCAGCTAAAACTAAAGAAGAAAAGAGAAAAGACGTAAATCAACAAAAGCAGATAACACATGAATATATAAATTCATCAGATGTTTTATCTACGTCTTTATTTTTTCTACCTGAAGAAGAAAATAAAGTTACAAAATCTGAGATTGCATTAATATTTAATCCAGAGTCTATTGAAAAAAAACACAAATTTGTAGATTTTACTTTAGCGCTTAGAATTCCATCGAGATCAAAACCACTAAACATTCCAAATATTAAAAACTTTTTAGAAGCAGTTCGTTTTGAAGAGAAAATTAAAATAAATTCAAAATATTATTATTTTAAATTTTCTGCTTTTAATGAAGTTGAAAAAGAGATTATAAAAACTTTAATAGCATCAGCTAGATTTAACGAAAACTTGAATAATGAAAGAGCCCAAAGAATTGCAAAAATTGATATGCCAACATTTGGAGATTTGCTTTCTAAAATTCATGCTATAGAAATGAAAAATAATACTTCTAGAAGCTTAAATGATCTATCTGAAGATCTACCGGTTTTACCATCCATTTTTTGTTTGAATTTAGAAAATCCCCTTAGCTACTCTTTTTCATGTGCCATCGTTCTCTTCGATCTGAAATATTTAGAGCCTCCAACTTCAAAAATTTTATTGGATACAAATTTTGTAGTAGATCAAAATGTTGTTGATATAAAAAATGTGAGTATTTTCGATTGTGCAAAACCTGCTCTATTACATGAGGGAATTTATTATAAATTTCCTCAGCATATTAAAAGAGAGCATCTAAAAAGTTTAGAATTTATTAGAAATATGGCGATTCCAGAACCACTTTTTGGAACTTTTGTAGAAAATTCTCTTCCTGAACTTAAAAGATTTGCTGAAGTTTCAAGTTTAGATGTTATTGAAAAATTTGTGACACTTCCTTTTGCTTCCAATATAAAAGCTAGATGTGAACTTTCATATTTAGATGGAGAGCTAGAAGCAACACTTCATTTTATTTATGATGGAATAGAAGTAAAAGCAAGTTCTAATCAATTAGACTACGATAGCATTTCTAAATTTATTACTGAGGAGGGGATTTTAGCGAGAGACTTAGTAAAAGAAAGAGAGATTATAAATGAGCTTTTCACAGATTTTTTATTTAATCCAGAGACAGGCACATACATTTCGAAATCTGAAAAGAAAATCGTAGAATTTATGACAGAGATCATTCCAAATAATCAAAAAGTAGTTGAATTTGAATGTCCTCAAAATCTTTTAGACCAATTCATCTATGATCAAACTAAATTTATTTTAGAATTAGACATCTCTAAAAATACTGGATTTTATACAGCAGATCTAAAAGTAGATGGAGATCTAAACGGTGTAAAATTTGATCTTCTTTGGGAATGTGCAGCTGTTGGTAGAGCTTTTATCGAACTAAAAAAACATACAATTTCGAGCTCTCGATTTTCAAAAATTTTAGTTTTAGATTTAGAAAAGTTATCTAAAATTGTACAAATCTTTGATGAAGTTGGTTTGAAAAAACTAACTAACCATAAAGAAGATAGACCTCTTTGGAGCTTAGTTGGAATAGAGAATTCCTCTTTTGACAACCTTCCGATAAAATTTAAAATGTCAGATAAATTAAAAAAAATAAGAGATCAGATGCTATCTGAAAATATTTCTAAACCATCTGATATACCATCTACTATTAAAGCTACGCTCAGAAAGTATCAAACAGAGGGTATTCATTGGCTAGAAAAAACAAGACGTATGTATCTAAATGGAATACTAGCTGATGATATGGGTCTTGGAAAAACCCTTCAAGCAATCGTTGCAATTGTTCAAAATCAATCTACAAAAAAAGCTCCATCTATCGTTGTTTGTCCGACTACTCTTTTATATAATTGGCAAGAAGAGGTAAATAAATTTAGTCCAAAAACTAATGTCATAGTAGTTGATGGAACTCCAAATCAGAGAAAAAAAACAATATCTTCAATAGAAGAAAATGATGTTATCATTACATCGTATACATTAATTCAAAAAGATATCGATCTTTATAAAGAAATAACTTTTTCATACACGATTTTAGATGAAGCTCAGCACATAAAAAATAGACAAACCAGAAATGCAAAATCTGTAAAACTATTAAATGCAACTCATAAAATGATATTAACTGGAACTCCAATTGAAAACTCTTTAGATGAACTATGGTCACTCTTTGATTTTCTAATGCCAGGATTTTTATCAACATATGACAGATTCACAGAAAAATATCTCAGAACAACAGGTCAGACCCACACAAAGAATATCGAGTATTTAAAAAGAAAGGTATCTCCATTTATCTTAAGAAGAATGAAAGAAGATGTTTTAAAAGAATTGCCACCTGTTACTAATATCTTATATCATTGTAAACTTACAAACTCTCAATTAGAACTATATAAATCTTATGCACAGTCTGCAAAAGATGAACTTACAAAACTTGTTAGAAGAGATGGATTTGCAAAAGTTCAAATCCATGTACTCGCAACTCTAACAAGATTAAAACAGATCTGTTGCCATCCAGCTATTTTTGCAAAAGAGACAAAAGAAGTTGGGGATTCAGCAAAATATGAGATGCTCTTAGAGCTTGTTCAAAACTTAATAGATGCGAATCATAAAACTGTAATATTTTCTCAATATACAAAAATGCTTGCAATAATGAGAGATGATTTTGAGCAAAAAGGAATAAAATTTTCATATCTTGATGGAACGACAAAAAACCGTCTGCAAATAGTAAAAGAATTTAATGAAAACAAAGAAAAAACAATATTTTTAGTATCGCTTAAAGCTGGAGGTACTGGACTTAATATAACCGGAGCTGATAGTGTTATACATTACGATATGTGGTGGAACCCAGCTGTTGAGTCTCAAGCGACGGATAGGGTACATAGAATTGGACAAAAAAATAGTGTTTCATCATATAAATTAGTGACAGTAAATACAATTGAAGAGAAAATAGTAGAAATGCAAAATAGAAAAAGAGGTCTCGTCAAAAAGATTGTTAGCTCAGATGATGAGGCGATATCAAAATTAACTTGGGAAGAAGTTTTAGAACTTCTACAGACTTAAAAGGAAAAATTATGCTTACTAAAAATGCATTAAACTTAAAAGACTTTCTTACAAGGGCAAAAAATACTTTTGTAAATCGTATTAACAAAGTTCAAGGAATTTTTTCATCCGACATTGGAATAGATTTAGGAACAGCCAATACCTTAGTTTATGTAAAAGGCAAAGGTATAGTTTTAGCAGAGCCATCTGTTGTTGCTGTAGATTCTACTACAAATGAAGTTTTAGCAGTAGGGCATAAAGCTAAATCGATGCTTGGAAAAACTCCTAGAAGAATCCATGCAGTAAGACCTATGAAAGATGGTGTTATTGCAGACTTTGAAATAGCAGAGGGTATGTTAAAAGCTTTAATTAAAAGAGTAACACCATCTCGAACACTTTTCCGTCCAAAAATATTAATAGCCGTTCCATCTGGAATTACAGGTGTTGAAAAAAGAGCTGTTGAAGATTCAGCTCTTCACGCAGGCGCTCAAGAAGTAGTTTTAATAGATGAGCCAATGGCAGCTGCAATAGGAGTTGATCTACCAGTGCATGAGCCCTCTGCTAATATGATAATAGATATCGGCGGTGGTACCACAGAGATCGCAATTATATCTCTCGGTGGAATTGTTGAGTCTAGATCACTTAGAGTTGCAGGCGATGAATTCGATGATTGTATTATGAACTACATGAGAAGAACTTATAATTTAATGATTGGTCCTAGAACTGCAGAAGACATCAAAATGACGATAGGATCAGCATATCCACTCGGTAATAACGAGTTAGAGATGGAAGTTAGAGGAAGAGACCAAGTTGCTGGTCTTCCAATAACCAAAAGAATTAATTCTGTTGAAATAAGAGAATGTTTAGCAGAGCCAAATCAACAAATTATTGAAAACGTTAAATTAACTCTTGAGAAATGTCCACCAGAGCTAGCAGCTGATCTCGTTGAAAGAGGTATGGTATTAGCAGGTGGTGGCGCATTAATTAAAGGTTTAGATAAAGCTTTAATTAAAGAGACAGGGCTTCCTGTATTTGTTGCTCCAAATCCACTTTTAGCAGTTTGTATTGGTACTGGTAAAGCTTTAGATTATCTAGATAGATTTAAAAGAAAAAAATAGTAAATAAATTTATAAATTTTTCTTTTCTTTTTGTTAAGTTTGTTAAGATGCTAAAATACAATCTTCTAAAACTCTTTTTTTCCAGATTTCTTTGATCTTTTCATAAACTTCTAACTCAGAGTTTTTACCAATTTTAACATATGCTTTATGTCCGCCATAGTCATTACACAGTCCTGCATCGACATTGATGAGTCTTAAAGAGTCTGTAATTCTAATTGGAGCATCACCTCTATAACGTGGAGGATTGTGTGCGATAACTTGCGGGATATCTCTTGCATGGGCTGATTGCATGAGATCAGAGACATCATCCCAAAGAGGGCCTCCTATTTGATATGGACCTCCTCTTCTTTCTGATACGCGAAAAATAGGATGATCATATTTATCTTTTTTAACAGCTTCTTTTAAAATTTCATTCATGTAATTTGTGATATCTTGCACAGATACACTATCGGTTTTTTTCTTCTCTTTAATTTCTGCGATTAGATAATTTCTAATAGAAGAGCGAAGTCCTGCATGAGTAAAAAGCCGCATGCCATCAAAGTAAGATAATTGAACTTTTCCAGCTAAAATATCTTTTTTTATCTCAGATGCTAATTTTGCAGGCTCTGGATAATTTGCAAATCCATAATCTTTCTGAAGTAACATTAGTTCATGATTTCCAAGCAGACGAATAATTTGGCCAGATCTAGCAGATGCTTGAAGCTTTTGTAAAAAAGCCCAAGCTTCTTTTGATTTTGGGCCTCTATCTACAACGTCTCCCATTTGAATTACTATATCTTTGAAATTTTTATTGAAATTTCCTCTTCCATCGATAACTTTAGCATGAGATAGATTCTCTTTAAAACCATCTAACTCTCCATGAATATCTCCAAAAACAAAAATTTCTTTGTCTCGAACTATGCCCGGTCTTATAGGAGGGATAAATTCAATTATTGAAGAGTTTTTTAATTGAAAATGGTTAGTCTTTCTTAAGATAAATCTAGTTACATACATGAGAAGAGGGATAATAACTGTTACCCATGAAGCAATTTTTAGCGCAGTTAAAATAATTTTTTTAAATCTGTTTTGAGGATTGTCTTTAATTTCAATTAAATAGTTACCATTCAATTTATTTTTTGAAATAACAAAAGCCTTTTTTCCTCCTATATAGAAGTAATCTTCAACAAAATCAAAAATTCTGTGTTTTATCCCTGCTTGCTTCGCAAATGATATTGATGGTAGTTTTCCCATTTTTTTAATCCTCTGTTTTTTTACAAATAGTATAGCAAAAATCTACTTATTTTTCAATAGAGAAAATTTTAAAATTTACTATCACTTCTCTCGGCTTGCATAAGTTACTGTAAAAATTTTAAAATGAATGAGATAGATTAAAAAAATAATTATATTAAAATTTTTATTTTTTTTATTAGTAGCATGTTAAATCTGGATTTCAAAAAAAGATCATGTAATACTTTTATATCAGGTTAAATTTATTCAAAAAAAGAAGATAATATGAGAGCTGTTATCCAAAGAGTTAAGGAAGCTAAAGTTGAGGTTGATCAAAAGATAGTCGGGCAAATAAATCAAGGTATTTTGGTTTTGTTTGGCTGTCATAAAGATGATATTGATAATCAAATTGATTATTTAGTTGATAAGATCGTAAATATGAGAATTTTTTCAGATGAAGATGATAAAATGAATCTCTCAATAAAAGATATAAGTGGAGATATTTTAGTTGTCTCTCAATTTACACTTCTTGCCGATACAAAAAAAGGCAGAAGACCATCTTTTATAAATTCAATGGAGCCAAAAAAGGCAAATGAATTTTATGAAAAATTCATTTCAAAGCTAAAAGAGAATATCAAAAAAGTTCAGACTGGAATTTTTGGTGCTAAAATGCAAATTTTTCTAATTAATGATGGTCCTGTAACTTTTATTTTAGATCTGTGATATCACCAAAGGGTTAATGATAATATCGTCTACCTGCCTCCGCTGAACAACTCGCATTATTTTCTAAATGTCTTCTTTCAGTTTTTGCAAGAATATCAAATGCGGCATCAAATTGTCTGCTTGTAGAACTTGGATCTCTTGAGTTATTTGCAGAGGAAATATTTGATCCATTTGGTGGTAGAATTCTGTCTAACAAATCTGAGACTTCAGCTCTTAGAAGAGCAATTTCATGTTCTTTTTTCTCAAGGAAATCTTTATGTATATCTATTGCTAATTGAAATTTTCTCCATACCCAATTGCACATACGCTCTCTTGTGTCTTGATCAAATCGTGCATTATCTACAGTTAATGATTTAACTCTATTCAATAAATTTTGTAAATTACTACTTTGGGTAGTTATATTTAAACAATTAGTTAAATTGGAAAATGTTTCTACAGCTATAGCTTCTATAGAGTCTACTCTAGCTATATCTCCATTTGCTGTAATATAATAGTCATAAACATTAGTATAGTTGCTTGCTAAAGTTAATACATTTTGTTCAAATCTATTACTTACTGGATAATTTGTGCTCATAAAAAAACTCCTTTATTTTTAAAAATTATAATTAAAAGTGATTATCTTGGAAAAATCTCATTTTCTTTAAAGAAAAATGGAATCTCTATTTTAGCATTTTCCAAACTATCAGATCCATGAACAGCATTTCTTTCAATTGATGAGGCAAATTCTTTTCTAATAGTACCCTCTTTTGCATTTATAAAATTCGTAGCTCCCATAATATCTCTATTTTTCAAAACTGCATTTTCTCCATCTAGAACTGAAACTAAAATAGGACCTGATGTCATAAAATTTACTAGATCGTTATAAAAAGGTTTGTCTTTATGAACTAAATAAAATTTTTGAGCTTGATCTTTTGTAAGATGCAGCATTTTAGCTGCAATAATTTTTAAATTATTTTTTTCAAAATGCTCAAAAATTTTTCCTATAACATTTTTCTCTATAGCATCTGGTTTTATTATAGATAATGTTTGCTCCATATCTTACTCCGTATTAATATATTTAAAAGATTTGTAATTTTAAAATTATATATAAAAGGCTATTTATTATCTATGGGTTATACCAATTATATCGACTTTAAGGATGTAAAAAAAATTTTAGTTATAAAACTAAGACATTTAGGAGATGTTTTATTAACAACTCCTGTTTTTTATAACCTAAAAAATAATTATAGAGATGTAAAGGTAGATGCTTTTATATATGAAGATTCAAAATATATTTTAAAAAATAATCCATATGTAGATGAGATTTTAACTTACGATAGAGGTATAAAAAAGCTAGGTTTTTTTAAGAGATTAATAAAAGAATTGAAAATTTTAAAAAATATAAGAAAGAAAAAATATGATCTTGTAATAAATCTAACAGAGGGAGACAGAGGCGCTATTGCAGCTTATTTTTCAAAAGCTAAATATAGAGTTGGAGTTGATCCTGAAAAAACAGGATTTTTTAAAAAAGAGAAAATTTATACACATATTGTAAAAAATCCAAAAACCAAAAGACATATAGTTGAGAAAAATTTAGATGCGCTCCGAAAAATTGGTGTTTTCGCTAAAGATGAAGATAAAAAACTTCATTTTGATGTATCAGATGCAGCTAAAGAAAAAATACAAAAAATTTTGGATGAAAATAATATAACTACAAATGATTATATTTTGATTCATCCATCGACACGTTGGCGATTCAAATGTTTTGATAAGTTTGATGAACTTGCTAGGCTTTTACATAAAAAAAATGAAAAAATAATTGTAGTCGCAGGCAAACAAGATTATGAAATCGACATGGTTAAAAAGATCATTAATGATTTACCAATTTTAAATTTAGCAGGAAAAGTAAATATCGATGAGCTAGCTGCTCTGATACTCTTTTCTAAAAATTTTTATTGTGTAGATTCTTTTTCTTTTCATTTATCAAGTGCTTTAAAATCTAATGTTAGAGCGTTTTTTGGCCCTACGTGTGAGATAGGTTTTGGACCTTGGCAAAATGAAAATGCGAAAATTATAAAATCTAATTTTTCTTGTAGACCATGTTCTTTAGATGGTTGCGGTGGCAGCAAAGTTAGCGAGTGTCTGACATCTATAACCATGGGAGATATCAATCTAAACGATTGATTTTAAGATGCTTGTCGTAAGTTGCTGGTAATAAAGATGTAGAAAATAAATCAAATTCTTTTTTTAATTAATTCCTCAGGTTAAAAGGCCAATTAGAGTTAAATTAAGACCTCGTTGGCCGTAAATATATTTTTTAAAAGGCCAATTAGGTGGTAGAATGGAGCTAATTGGCCAAAATAATTGTATTATATGGCCAGAGCTCTCTCTAATTTATCGGGGCTTTTTTCACAAACTTATCATAAAGAAAAATCTTCACCTAGATAATATTTTCTAGCATCTTCATTTTTTATTAGTTCATTAACTGTTCCAGAGAGCATCACTTTTCCATCTTGCATGATGTAGCTTCTATCAACGATAGAAAAAATCTCTCTAGCGTTGTGATCTGTAATTAAAATACCAATAGCTTTTTTCTTAAGGATTTTAATGAGCTTTTTCACATCAGCGATAGCTAGTGGATCGATATTTGCAAAAGGTTCATCTAAAAGTAATAAAGAAGGCTCTCTAACTAGGGATCTTGTAATTTCTAGTCTTCTTCTCTCTCCTCCAGAGAGGGAAATAGCTTTTTTCTTTTTTAAATGAGTTAGATGTAGCTCTTCTAGAAGATGTTTTAGTCTATTTTGTTTTTCGGTTTTTGAAAGATTTAAAGTCTCTAAAATACATAAGATATTCTCTTCAACAGTTAATTGGCGAAACACAGAGGGCTCTTGCGCTAAATATCCCATACCAAGTCTTGCTCTTTTATGGATAGATAGATTTGAGATATCTTTATCTTTAAAAAAGACTTTCCCTTTGTCTGCTTTAATAAGACCGATTGCCATATAAAAAGCTGTAGTTTTTCCGGCGCCGTTTGGCCCTAAAAGACCTATTACTTCTTTTTCTTTAACTTCAAAAGAGAGTCCATTTACAACAGGTTTGGAGTTATATGTTTTATATAGGTTTTCAACTTTTAAAAGAGTCTTTTTTTTATTCATAATTTGTGTACTTTGAAAAAATTTCGTGGATTAAATTTTGTTCTTCTAAATTAAATGTAAATCTTACATCTCCGAGACCTTTAATGTCATTTTTTTCTTTAGGATTTATATGGATTTCATTAGCGCTAAGCTTCAAAGATTTATCTTCTTGCCAAAACAGCACTTTTTTATCTTTCTCTGAGCTAAGCAAAACTTTTGTCTCTTGGGGGAGATATTCAATTTTATCAGCTATTCCATAGCCGATAAAATTTTTATCATCTGTATATTTGAATCTAACATTATTTTCTAAAACAATATTTTTAATGTTTTCATTTTCATCATATAAAAGCGTAGCTTTTTTAGCAGAAATAGAGACATTTTCATCAACATAAACTAAATAGTGATTTTGATTTTTTAAACTAAAAGCTGAAATTTTCTTTTTTTCATGATCTAACTCTATTAGTCCTTGAGTAAAAAGATATGATCTATTTTTTGAAAAGAAATTGATCGTTGTATTATTTCTAGAAATAATTTTTCTAATAGATTTTTGATCAATATTTTTTAAGATTTCGATTTGATTTGATAAAATTTCCCCAAATTCAGGATCTATAACTTTAACATTATCATTTAAAGAAAAGGAATTTTCAAAATTATGCCAATTTAAAAAATCTGCTACAAAAGAAATAGATTGATTTTTTAAAAGATTATTTATTTGACCTCTAGTATTTTCAAGCTCTAAATCTAAATTATCAACATCTAGGCAAGCTTTTTTTGCAAAGATTTCACTATTTTCATATGTAAAATGACAAAAATCATTATCTTTTGGATATAAAAAAACTTTTGATTCATTTTCTTTTTTTTCAAAAAGCGCTTCTTGGCAGTAAATATTTATTTGATTATCAAGTGTTAAAATGACTTTATCTAAAAAACTAATAGAGTAAATATCTTCAATATTTAGTTTTTTTATAGCATTTTTTGTATCTAAAATACATTTGACTTCATTTGATACGATTTTCAGATCTCTACTTTTGATTTTATCTACATACGTAACAAAATCTTTTGAGTAGAATCTAATTTTAGAACTTAAAGCGTCAAAATCAGCATTTTCACTAATGATGGTTCCATTTGTATTTGTGATTAATTTAACTCCATTTTTTAAACTAAAATCTACTAGTCTATTTGTTTTTTTTAAGTTAGAAAATCTAGCGCTATTTGCAAAGATTTTTCCAAAGCTATGTTCTAGATAAAACCCATTTTCAAAGTGCAAATTATTTTTTTCAAAATTTAAAATTTCTGCAGAAATTTTATAGCTCTCGTCTTGAGCAAATAAAAAAAAAGGAATTAATAAAATTATTATTTTTCGCATTTCACGCTCTTTTTAGGGTTAAATGAACCAACAAAAGAGATAGCTTTAATTTCAGGTTTTTTCTTATGTATAGAAAAATCAAGTTCTTTTGCTTTTCCTTTAAAGTAGGCTCTGCTGAAAATTGTTTGATCACTGGCTTGACCCAAACTGATCTGGTTGAAATTAAGTGTATTGATAAATGATAAGTTTACATCGAATAGATTAAATTTATGAGAGGGAAATATATAACTACCGCTTTTTGCTGTTATATATTTAATATGTTGCATCATTTGAGTATCTAAAATATCTTCATAACATATTAGAGTAATTGAGTTTAGATTTTCGATTAGCTCATATTTTTGATTTTTACGATCCAAAAATATCTCAGAGAGCTTTGATGATATCAGATAGTGTTTTCTAGTATTTTTATCGATAACATAGAGATCTTTTTGAACATTTTCTCTTTTTTGATATGCTTTTGTAGAATCAAACTCTAAATTTTTTTGCGCTAAGTTATTATATGCTACGATATCTTTTTCATTGATATATAAAAAATTTAATAAAAAAAGAGTTATAAATATAACGAGGCCTAGAAGAGAGAGAACAAAAGTTTTTTTTAACATAAAACTGGCTCTGTAATAGCATTTTTTATTTTTTCAATATCTCTTAAAAGATTTCCTAAAACATCTAAAGCCATAACAGTTGCGCTGTCACTTAGAGCTTTTTTAGGATTTGGATGACATTCTATGAAGATAACATCGGTATTCATTACAACAGAGGCTTTTGCAAGATATGGAATAAATTTTGATTCTCCAGCTGAAGTTGTTTTATTACCACCTGGCAATTGAGTTGAGTGAGACGCATCAAAACAAACAGGGTATCCAAAGCTTTTCATTATTAAAAGAGCTCTAAAATCAGTGACTAGATTGTTATATCCAAAAAATGTTCCTCGATCTGTTAGGATGATATTTTTATTGCCAGAAGAGAGTATTTTATCGATAACATTTTTCATTTCAAAAGGGGACATGAACTGTCCTTTTTTTACATTTATAGTTTTTTTTGTTTTAGCAGCTTCCTCTAATAGATCTGTTTGTCTGCATAAAAATGCTGGGATCTGAATAATATCTAAAACATCTTTTACAACATTTGCTTGAGAAGGTAGGTGGATATCACTAGTAACTACTAGATCAAATTCATCTTTTACTTTTTGTAAAATTTCAAGACCTTTCTCTAAACCAGGCCCTCTAAATGAATCAATAGACGATCTATTCGCTTTATCAAAGCTCGCTTTAAAAATAAAATTAAAATCAAATTTAGAAAAAATATCTTTTAGCTTTTCTGCGGTATAAAGAGTGTGATCTAAACTCTCTATCACGCAAGGACCGCATATAAAAGTTAATTTTTCGCCTCCAATGATTAATTTATCATTTATTTTAATTTTTGACATAAACCCCTCCTATTAGATCCTTCATAGCATATAAACCAGGTTTTTTATTATAGATAAATTTTGCTGCTTGAATAGCGCCATTTGCAAAAACTGATCTTAGATGCACTGAGTGTTTTATCTCAATAGATTCATTTTCATTTGTAAAAAAAATTGAGTGCTCAAATGCAATATTTGCAGTTCTAATTGAATGAATTTTTACAGCTTTATTTATCGATTTTTTTATATCATTAGCTAAAGTTATTGCGGTACCAGATTGCTTATCTTTTTTTGAGATATGATGTTTTTCTATGATATCGATTTCGCTATTTTTTAGCATCTTAGATGCTAATTTTGAAAACTCTCTAATTAATGCTATTCCTATAGAAAAATTTGAGCTATAAAAAATTGGAATTTTTTTACTTGTTTTTGTTATTTTTTCAAAGTCATTTTCGCTATAACCTGTTGTTCCTAAAACTAGAGGCGTTGTGGTTTTTATAGCAATATTTAAAATCTCATCTAAAATACTCGGCGTTGAAAAATCTATTGCTACTTTTGATTTTTTCAAAAGCTTTTTTAAATTTTGGAAATCTTTTCTTCCAACTCCTCCGATAATCTCAATTGAGCTATTTAGAGTACTTTTTTTTATCTCTTTCCCCATTTTTCCAGATATTCCAATGATACTAGCAAAAATTTTCATGAACTTTAATCTCTTTTTTTGTTAATATTTTACCAAACTTAAGTATACGAGGCAAAAACTTTTAGATATAGCGAAAAAACTATATAAGATCCTTGAAAAATACAAGTTTAAATTATTAATATGAAGTTCAATGGATTGATAGCTCAATTGGATAGAGCACCCGCCTTCTAAGCGGGCGGTTGCAGGTTCGAGTCCTGCTCAGTCCATTTTTTTTATTTCTAGATCATCTATTTAATCATTTCAATAATAGCTATGATATTTTTATTTGTTCCAAAGCTTTTTAAATAATACTTTCATATTTTTTTCTTAAATTTTTTTTTTAATAAGTGTATTCTTTTTTTAATTTTAAATTTAGAGATATACTATGGCAAGCAATTGGGTTAGTTTTTCTAGTTTTGATAGTCTTTTTACAAATTTTGAAGAGTTGAAAAGAAGATTAGAAAGTATTTTGGAACTATCAGAAGCGCAAAAAAAGAAAAAAAAGAGGCTATTCTAAGAGCCGAAAAAGTCGAAAGAGAGGCTGCAGCTTTTAAACAGAAACTACAACCTGAGCCAACTCATAAATATGTCCTAACCCTGCTAACAGGTGAGTCTCCTCCTCCTCACAAATTTGAGGAAATTGAACTACCAAATGAAGAATAAAATGTTAATTGAATTTATTGTAGAGATTCTAATTTGTAAAAGATCGTAGATCAATATTGTCTTTATAAATTTTTCAAAACTTTTAGATGATTTTTCTTTGAATTATTTTTAAAATTATATAATCTTTTTTTTGAATTCCAGCAAAAGGAGTTTTTTATGGCTAGTAGCCCTGTTAATGGAGCGGTTCGTGATCTCCTATCAAATTTTAAATCATTAGTAGAAGAAATGTTTTTTGTGGATAAGTTTAAAAAAACGTGGTATATAAAAAAAAGTCTACATTCTGATCATATAGTTGAAATTTTTACAACTATTATGGATCAATTGAAATACTTAGAACAGATTGGAAAGCTTGATTCTTCAAATGGTCAAGTTTCTATTAATGTTGAGAGCATTTCTTTTATAAAAATAAGTTTTCAGGATTTAGGAAAAGAAATCTTTGATGATAAAGCTACAGCTATAAAAAATAAGATAAATCCCACACAAATAGCTCAAATTTTTAGAATTATTTTACCGCAATTAATGCAGTTGAAAGAGATAACTACTGAAGCTTCAAGTAGTCCAGTTTCTGTTGCAGGAAGATCTCAAAGTCCAACAACACTAAGTGAGAGTTCATTGCCAGGATTGTCGGGAGTAGGAAGATTTACAAAACAGGAATATATATCTGGCCTTGTAGAACAAAATGCAGAACTAGCAAAAGAAGTAAATGTTTTACGAATGACAGTTTCTGAGAAAGAAAGAGAACTAGAAGATTTGCGAGAGGAGGTTTCTAGATTAGAAAAAGAATTAGAGGGTAGTAAAGAAGAACATCATAAATTAAATAGTAGAGAAGATTCATCTGAATCAAAAGAAGAATTAAGATCTCTTTCATTTATAAACGTTTTAGAAGAATAGAGTGATTAGAACGATACAAGAGAAAAATTGATCAAAGAGAGAAACAGATTTTTAAATATTTTCAATTTAAGAGTATTTAATTTAACAAGATCTTCAAGATTGAAAGTTAGCTAATTAAAAGCAAAAATAATGAAAATAAAAAAAGGAGCTAAAAGCTCCTTTTTTCAGTCTTTTTAAGCTTCAACAGGAGTTCCTTCAGTTCTAGAGCCTTTTCCTTCTTCGATTATTTCAAGATTTACTCTAATGCCGTTTCTAGATGCAACAGACATAAGTAGAGTTCTAATAGCATTTATAGTTTTACCTTTT
>JAAKFV010000013.1 GCA_011064875.1 Candidatus Anoxychlamydiales bacterium
AATAGACTTGCTAATGTCGTCACTTATTCAAGCTTTATCAATGCTGCCGGTAAAAATGGTGAGTTTCGAGAGGCTAAAGTTGCTTTTGAAGAGGCTAAAAGTAATAGACTTGCAGATTTCGTCACTTATTCAAGCTTTATCGATGCTGCCGGTAAAAATGGTGAGTTTCGAGAGGCTAAAGATGCTTTTGAAGAGGCTAAAAGTAATAGACTTGCAGATTTCGTCACTTATTCAAGCTTTATCGATGCTGCCGGTAAAAATGGTAAGTTTTTAGAGGCTAAAGTTGCTTTTGAAGAGGCTAAAAGTAATAGACTTGCAGATTTCGTCACTTATAATATCTATATAAATGTTTTATATATCTCTGGTAAAAAAATAAGAGAGAATCTAGATCTATCAAAAGAAATTTTTACAAATTATTTATTAAATTACCTTTTAATGACACAAAAAAATAAATATCAATTTGATTTACATGGATTATCTCATGGAGCAGCTAGATGTTTTTTAAATGAGTATATTATTCATAAATTATATGAGTTGGAATCCCTTCAAATTATTTGTGGAAGAGCATCTCACAACATGGCTGATAATAATATGATGCGGGTTCTTGTATTGGAATGGATTTCAAATAATGATCCTTTAATAGAAATAGAAACTCAAACAGAAGGTAGTATAAATATTAAATTAAAAGATACCAAAACAGTAAAAACCTGAGTTTCGGGTTTTTAACATATATATTCCACTAATTTACTTTCATCGTTATCCATTCGTAATTTAGGTTTTTTAGGTTGATGCATATAAGCAATCATAGCAGCTAAAGCATTAATAAAAAAAATCCCTATTCCCCGATGACGAGAATGTTCAAGATGAGAAATATTTTTCAATTGGTCATTAATTGTCTCAATCAAAGCCCGTTTTCGTAATAAAATTTTATCTTTCAAATCCATAAGTTTATTTTTCATGTTTGATTTAAAACTTGTAACTAGCTTCAAACCTCTTTTCAAAAGGTTCTCAAAAAGTTTTGAAGAAATATAACCTTTATCTCCAAAAAGCTTTCCGAAGATATTTTTCGAAAGAATATCTGTAGTTGAAACATCAGAAATATTTCCTGGAGTAAAATGAAAAGCTAAAATTTCTCCTATTTCATTGACAATTAGATGTAATTTAAAACCATAAAACCAGCCAGCTGTAGTTTGCCTCTTTTTGCCAAACCTTTAAAAACTTTATTTCTTGAAATTCGCTTGTTATGGCAAACTTGAATTTTAGTTGAATCGATAAAGGCAATACCTGTAACTGAACCTCTCATACTATGTAAATAACAAAACATGGGAACAAAAAGATTTTTCATATGATAAATAAATCGGGGATAGCTAATTAACTTTGGGAACGCTTGTTTTAAATATTTTTGAACATAATCAATATAAAAATGTTTGAAATTTCTAAGATGAGATTGGTGAAATAAAATGATAATAGTCATCATTTCTGGAGCAGATAGTTCAGGGTCAGAACCTCTTTTCGGTTTGTTATACTCGATTAGATGCTTGTCCCACTCAATTTTAAAAGTTTTCCAAAAATCATCTCTATAGAACAATATAATTTAACTAAATCATCAAACATGATTTGACCTCTTTTGTTGTATTTTTTCTTTGTAAAAAAAAATTAAACAAAAGAGGTTTTTTTAGTAAAAAATTTATTTGAAGTATTTGAAGATCAGGTTTTTAAACCCAAAACTCAGGTTATCAAGGAACTAAAACGCTTATCTTTTTAAATGGTTTGATCTCAATTCCATTCTCAAAAACAACAGGCTCTCCATCTATATGAGCAAGCAGGTTCTTTTGATCAATTTTTAAAGATCTACACTTGAAAGACTCAAAATATTTAGATTTATCAATAGTACCATTTTTTAGTCTCAAAAGTGTTGAGAATCTATCAAAAAAAGATGGGTTTTTTAAAATAGCTACCTCAAAGTTTCCATCACCAATTCTAGCATTAGGCGCTATTTGAATATTATTTCCATATTGCGAACCATTTGCAAAACTTATCAATAGTGCTTTTCTTTCAACTTTTTTGCCATCTACTATCATTTCAAAAGTCTTTGGCTTATAGCTAAAATATTCTTTTAAGATTAAGTTAGCATATGAAAAAAAACCTCTTTTTTTAGCTTTTGAAAATTTTTCAGCTATATGAGCATCAAATCCAATGCCAGCAACAGATACAAAAATCTCATTATTTATCTTTATGCTATCCATTTTTGTAGATCTAAAGTTATTGATGATATTTACTGCTTTTAGAGGATTTTTAGAGATATACAAATGTCGAGCGAGTCCATTTCCAGATCCTGTTGGAATTATCCCCATTTTGGTTTTTGAGCCAATGAGGCCTTTTGCAACTTCATTTACTGTGCCATCACCGCCTATTGCAATAACTGCCGCATATTTTAAGTTAGCAGCATCTAGACTGAGCTTAGTTGCATGCTTTCTAGCTTTTGTATAGACAATCTCATAATCATATTTATTCTTATCTAAATATTTATGAATTATCTTAAGTATGAATTTTTTGTTGTTTGTGCCAGATATTGGATTTACAATAAATCTTATCTTTTTTTTATCACCTCTTTGAGAGCTTTCTTGAAAAGCATTTTTTTTCATATCAATTTTTGGGATCGCAAATGCACTATTTAAAAAAAATAATATAAAAAAAATAAAAAAGATATATTTAAAATACTTAAAAATTTTAGGCATATAAAATTCCAGATGAATATCTTAAAAAAGTTGCCGATGACTGGAATCGAACCAGCACTTTGCAAGCAAAAATAGATTTTGAATCTATCGCGTCTACCAATTCCGCCACATCGGCAAAGTTAAATATTTTGCCTTAAAATTACTTTTTTTACAAACCAAAGAATCTCTAGTAGATCATTAATGCTGTAGATACCCTCTATGAGCTTTTTCCCAAGTGTAGTTCACCTTTTGTTTTGTAGATCTATCATATAACACTTGAATGCAGATATATGGATATGGATGACGATTATTAAAATCTCTACCTTCATTATATTGATTGAGTTTCACAAAAATCTCTTTGTTATGCCATGGAGGGGTCGATACATCTGTATCTTTTTGGTACTGCTGAAATCTTTCATACTCTTCCACTCCTCTATATCTAGAGTCCTCTTTATAAAAATCAAAGATAAGATCCATAATTTTTAAAGGAGAATTCTCTAAGCCTTGAACATAAAAATCTACTTCTGCTCCAATCATATGTTTTGAGGTTTTGGCTACATTTGAAGTGTCGGCATATGAGTTATGCTTTGGACAGCGATGCCCACAGGTGATAACAACTCTTTTTTTTGTCTTCCGCTGAATATAGTTCAAAATATCGAGTAAAACAGGATATATCCCCTCTTTTTCATTGATGAGAGGCAGTGAGTGTTTATTAGGGCCCACACAATCTAAATATACTTTCACATTATCAAGATTTGAGGTATCTACCCTCTCTGGATTTAATGGGTTACCTTTGCATCTCAAAAACTCTTTTGTGATCTTAAAAAAACCTGCTGTCTCTTCTTCAAAGGGATATAGATCCATTAAATTTTTTGTGGGATCTTGATGTTTATAGTAAATATCCTCTTTTAATCTAGAGATCTTTTCAAGATTTACTAATCTAGATGTTTTTTTGCTATCTTTGCAGCTAATTAGCGAAAATATTAAAAAAAAGAGAAAAAGTCTTTGACACTTCATAAAAAATTCATATAGTAGCGATTAAGTACATAATACTATAGGGTGGCTATTTTTTATGTCAGATATTTTAAATCAGCTAAATGAATCAGCTAATTTAGCTCTAAGAGCTAAATCGACTCAAGAGTCGATGAAACATCTAGCTAAAGCTTTTGCTCTATTTTCTAATGAGTCCACCCGTTTAGAAAATGCGAATGTAAGACTACTAAATAGATTTAATAAAATCAAGGATCAGCTTGAAAGAGTAGAAAATGATCTGAGATCAAAAGTCTCAGATTTAGATGCTGCAAGTTTATATCTCAATAATATCTTAAAAAATATAAGCCAAGGTATTTTGTATATCGATCTTACAGGGATTGTAACGACCTATACTACAAAAGCTCAAAATATCTTAGAAATTGATGAGAAAAAAGTCTTATTTAATAAATATTTAGATAATTTTAAAGATGATTTTTTTGGGTTTTCAATAAAAAATGCTCTAAATTTTTCGATGTTTCCAAAAACATCTTATATCACAATAAATACTAAAAATGCTCAAAAGCTAATAGAGATAAACACATCTATAGTATGGGACTCGCCAAAAAATCATCGAGGTATAATTTTGCTTTTAAAAGATTTAACAGATCTTCAAAAACTTCAAATAAGAGCAAACAGAAATGATAGATTAAATCAAATAGGTCAAATAACAAATAGTATCGCCCATGAGATAAAAAATCCCTTAAGCTCAATTAGAGGCTTTGCATCTCTTTTATATAAAGATTTAGAACACACAAAACCCCTTCAAGATTTAGTTTCATATATATTAGACGCAACAAAATCTTTAGAGAGAGTTACAAATAATGTCTTAGCATATACAAGAGAAGTTGTAATAGATATTGAATCTATAGACATCTCATCATTGATAAAAGAGATTGTAAAATCTATTAAAATCGATGAAACTTTTTCTGAAAATGTGAAAATCAATTTAAATCTAATAGACTCATCTCATTTTATTCCCGCAGATAGGGATCTTTTAAAATCGGCTATTTTAAATATTATCCAAAATGCATATCACGCTATGGATGATCGAGGCTATTTAAGTATTAGTATTATAAAAAATATCAGCTCAATATCCATAAATATCTCAGATACAGGAATAGGAATAGAAAAAAAGGATTTGGAAAACATTTTTACCCCATTTTTTACAACAAAGCAATCTGGAAATGGTCTTGGGCTTCCCCAGGCATACAAAATTATCTCAGCGCACCTTGGCACAATAGATGTAAGATCAATAATAAATAAAGGCACTACTTTTACAATCACCTTGCCCCATAAGAGGAAATAAAATGATAAATAAAATCTTAATAGTAGATGATGAACCTTTAATTGTAGATTTTTTAAAAGAGTCTCTTACAAGATTAAATAAAAAAGTTTTTACAGCTCAAAATGGCTGGGACGCAATAAAACAAATAGAAAATCAAGATTTTGATCTTATAATCACCGATGTTAAAATGCCGAAAAAATCTGGCATCGATGTTTTGAAATTTGTAAAAGATAAAAATAAAAACACTATTGTCATTGTTATTTCTGCTTTTGCAAAAATAGATACTGCAATCGAGGCTTTAAATCTTGGAGCTTTTAACTATTTAGTAAAGCCCTTTTCATTCGATACTCTAAAAACAATTATCAAGAAAGCCGAGGAACAACAAGATTTAATCTTAGAAAATACTTTATTAAAAAAAGAGATCTCAGACTCTTCATTCGATATCATTGCAAAATCTTTTTATATGCAAGACTTAGTAAATAGTATAGAAAAAATAGCTACAAGCAGATCTTCTGTATTTATATCTGGCGAATCTGGAGTTGGAAAAGAAGTTATAGCTAAGTTAATCCACCAAAGATCCAATCGTGATAAAAACCCCTTTATAAAAGTCAATCTAGCTGCAATATCTCCCACTTTATTAGAATCAGAATTTTTCGGTCATGAAAAAGGAGCATTCACAGGCGCTGATACTCAAAAAAAAGGAAGGTTTGAGCTAGCAAATACAGGAACTCTTCTTTTAGATGAAATCACTGAAATTCCCATAAACTTGCAAGCTAAACTACTTAGAGTTCTGCAAGAAAAAGAGTTTGAAAGAGTAGGATCTACAACCCCAATAAAAGTAGATATAAGAATGATCTCTATTACAAACCAAAATATAGAAACTGCTATAAAAAATGGAACTTTTAGAGAAGATCTCTTCTACAGGCTAAATGTCATACCAATAAAAATTATTCCTTTAAGAGAGCGAAAAGAAGATATCTTAGTTCTTGCTAACTATTTTCTTTTAAAATTCTCAGAGGAAAATAATAAACCTATAAAAATGCTATCTAAAAAAGCTCAAGAAAAACTCTTAAATTACTCCTGGCCAGGAAATGTTAGAGAGCTTGCAAATACTATAGAGCGAACAATTGTTATGGAAAAATCTAAAATTATCGAAAAAGATCATATCCTCTTAGATACACCATCTAACGCTAACCTAAAAAACCCTCAAGAACATATAGAGGATAGCTATATTGGTAAAAAAATATCAGATGTTGAAAAAATACTTATCTTAAAAACCTTAGAAAATCTAAAATTTAATCGCTCTAAAGCAGCTAAAATTTTAGGAATTTCTACAAGAACACTTAGAAATAAACTCAATCTTTATAACTTAAAAAATTAATTATTATAAAATATTTACATTTTTAATTCATTTAAAAAGATATAAGATGCATCTAGTAATTTTTGAGTTTTATTTGCATCATCGAAAAAATTATTCAAAGTATAATCTATTTCTAACAAAAAATACTTATATGCAATTTCATCTTTTAGCTCTTCCTCAGCTAATATAGCTTTATACTCAGGATCATTTTTTATGATATCTTTTAGATAGCTTTGACATCTTAAGAAGCTATTCTTTAGCTTTACTCTTAGAGCTTTAAAATCTACTTGTTTTGTTTGAGTGAGCATATAATTTTGTGATAGTGTGTGTATATATCCTTTAAAATCAAAATCATTAAAAAAATATTTTTTTTCTATAATATCTAGTGTTGCATCTTCAAAATTATCTATTTTTAGACCAGATTTTGTAACGTTGAAAAATTCAATATTTTTAGATTTTTTAGCAAAAATAGAGAGCCAATCTCTTTCTATTTTCCATTTAAGATTAGAGTATATATCTTGATTATTCTTATCTTTTAAAATTATTGGTTCATCTCCAATATCATTTTGATTTTTATCTAATTTATTATCTTTAGTTATTGAAGAAGCGTAGAGTTTATTTTCAGAAAAAGCAAGATCCACACCATCTATGATAATTGGGTTGCAGCCGAATAGTTTTGCTAAACTAAGACAAATAGTAGTGACCGTCATCGCCATATTATCTGGTTTAGTTTTTAGATACTTTCCTAAAATTTTTAACTCATACTCTAACCAGACTTCAAAAAAAGAGTTAATGCCAGCTTTAATATAGCCCAAATCACCGTTAAAGGTGTTGAAAATGCCAAAGTTTACCCTAGTTGAGTATAACATTGGAATTTCAAAAGCATTAGAGTTTTTGAGTCTTTTAAACTCCTCCAAGTTCGGATCTATAGCTACTGCTAAATGTGGCAAAATATTTTGATTTGTTAAAGAGGTTATGGCAGATCCTCCTGCTATAATTAGAGCTTTATTTGAAAGAGTTTTTAACTTTTCATAAGAGTAGTTTAAAGAAGGACCTGCCCCTAAAATAATTGCAGGTTTGTTTTTGAATTTATCTTTAAACTTATTTACTAAAAATGATGTTTTTAGTACTCCCAAATTTTTTATGAAATTTTTAAAAAGCCTGTGAGAATAAAAACTATCGTGAGTAGAAAAAAAATTAATGAGTGAATTTTTTAAGATATTTTCTTTAAGATTTCGAAATTTTTTAGAAAAATTTTCAAAAGTTATCACTTCTATATTCGTAGAGAGGTTTTTTGTTATAATATCTTGTAGATCTTTTTTTATATCTTTTACAAAATGAAAATCTACATTTTCACTATTTAGAAATGTGTTTGCAATATCAAAAGTAAAAAAGTTTTGTAAGTTTTGTAAGCTATCTTCAATAAAAATGAGTTTTTTATCTTTTTTTTTAAGCCATTTTTTTAATTCTAAAAGAAATGAGTGGTTTTTACATTTATAGATATAAATCGTATCTAACTCGTTTAATGGATTTTTTAAAAAATTAAAATTTTTTGAGTCTTTCGAGGTTTCAAATTTATTTTGTTTTGATGTTTTTTGATTTAATAATGAATTTTTAGGATTTTTACTTTTTGTTAAAAGTAACATATAAATTAAAGGAAATTTCTCTGATAAGATTTTTAAATTTTTTTGATAGATTATCATACTAGAAATTTAGACTCATCTATTGGATTTTCTTTTGTATCAAAAATAGTGTCTTGAACTTTTTTTCCTTTTTCAAAAATTAAAAATCTTTTTAGTTTGTTTTTTTCATAAAAAAGTTTTACCTCTCCATGTAAACATCCAGCCAAATAATTCATAGAAGTTTTTATAGAGCCATCTTCAAAATAGTATCTTTGCTCTTTTTGCATTAAATCATCTTTATATTGCTCAATCGAATAGAGTTTTTTAGATATGTAGTATTTATAGGATTTCCCCTGTTTTTTACCTAAAAAAAACCAGCTCTTTGATAAAATATCTTTGGCTTTAGAGTAATAAATTACTGGGCCATGCAAAAGATTTTTATGATAAAAAATTTCAGCTAAAAGATTTTTATCTTCATAAAAAAGAGATTTTTTTTGGATTTTTAAATCTGATTTAAGATCAATACCTATATCTCCATCAAAAATGATAAGATTGCTGTTTTCTAATTTATATATTTCTTTTAATTTGCTCATAAAAATTTCCTTAAAAGATTTAAATGCTGGGATATCACATTTTTAAAAAACAAAAGCTTGTTTAGTAAAATATGGATTTCATTTTCTTCAATATTTCTAAGTAGAGTATGCTTCCAAATTTGCCAATAAGGATCTAAAAGATGTGTATAAGCAATCTCTCTTTGAAGTTTTAAAAGATTGAAATCTATAATATTTTTTTCAATATCTGATATGTATTCATCACAAAGCTCATCTGATTTTTTCAGGCTATTTAAAATTTTTGATAAAACTTCTATTACTTTTTTATTATCTAACTTTATAAAATTTTCATTTGAAATTTTTGTGTGAATATACCCATCTAGATCTATTTGGCTTTCTTTTAAATTATTTAAAACATCTAAAAGTTTTAAATTTTTAAAATTTTCAATTTTAAGGCCACCTTCTGTTGCATTAATAAATGTTTTATCTCTATTTAAAGATGCATATTCCTCAATCCAGCTTTTTGCAAGAAGCCAATCTTTTTGAGTCAAAACCTCATTTTCATTGATATCTTTTGCTTTAATGAGCGTATAGGTGCTTTTTTCTTTAATGACCCCTTTTGAATATTTATTTTTTTTAAATGAAAGATCAAGCCCTATTGTAATAATTGGATTGCAACCTAGCATTTTAGCTATTTTTATTAAAAATGTAGTTACAGTCCATCCCGCTTCAAATGTTTTTTGCTCTATATTTAACATCTTATAAATCCATTTCTCTAAAGGATGCGCCCCAAAATCGGATACTAAAAATTTTTTTGAGTGCACTAAAGATAAATTGTTATCATTTATCTGATTTTGATAAAAAAATGGTTTTTCAAAAATCTCATTTTTTTTGAATCTTTTAAAATAGGGATTTGGATCTATAGATGCTCCAAAATGATATTTAATATTTTTTTTTGCAAAGATATTGAGCGCTGATCCCCCTGTAAAGATTAAAGCTTTATCTTTTAAATCTTTTAATTGATATAGGTTCTTATCTAAAGAAGGTCCCGCACCTGCAATTATCGCTGGAATATTTTTAAATTCATTTTTTAAACTCTCAAATAATATAAATTCATCAGTTTTTATAAGATTATTATATAAATTTTCAAAAGTTTTTATCCCAAAATCACTATATAAATACGATGTTAAATTAGCCCCTAGATGAAGCTCCGTTAAAGTTTTAGATATTTTATCAAAGCTAGCATCTCTTTTTTCATTAGAAGATTTAATAATTTTTATATCTAAATAAACATTTTTCCATGCAATTTTCTTCAAATCATTTTCAAAATTTTTTATCAAAAAAGTTTGAGCTTTTTTATTTTTTTCAAAATTTTTATCAACAAAACTAATTAAATCCCCATATTTTTTTAGATCGTCTTCTAAAAAAATAATTTTTCTATTATCTAAATCTTTGAGCCAGTTTTTTAAAAATGATAAATGATCTAGATTGCTTTTTCCATAAACGCATATAACATCTGTTTCATGAAAATCTTCAAAAAATATATCATCAATATCTTGCATACTTTGCCATTTGAGTCAGCTCATTAAAGCTTGGTAGAAAATTAACAGATTTATACTTTTTTTCTTTTATATTATACCAATAAGTAATAATTTCATATTCATTTGCTATAGCTACAAAAAAAGCTTTGATATAATGATTGTAACCTAAAACTTGATCGATTGTTTTTGAATTAAGTTTAAAAGCTTTACACTCGATCATCAAAAGTGGATACATTGAATAATTTGGATGGATATCTTTAGCAAAACAAATTATATCTGCTCTTCTTTTTTTTGATGCAAATTCTTTTTGTTTAATATGCTCTAATGATAAAAGATCTTTTTCAATTGCAATATAGCTTTTTGGAAAACCAAGCCCATTTATCATATTATGTATTAGTTTTTGCCGAACTTTTTCTTCTGGCAAAGCTAATACATACGTTTTTCTTACAGGATCGTAAATTCGATCGTTACTCAACTTCTACAATACCTAAATTATTGTCATCTCTTTTATAGATCACTTTTAATTTTTGATCTTCTTCGCCTTTATATATCAGAAAATGCTCGCCCGCGAGTTCTAATTTCATAATGGCCTCTTCTTGAGTTAGCATCTTCATAGCCATTATATCTTTAGATACAACTTTTGGGATTTTGTATTTTTCTAGCTCTTGATTTAAGGTCTCTTGTTCGATTTCATCATTTATATCTTCCAGCTCATCTATTTCAGCTAAAACATGTACTTTCATATCAATCGATGCTAAATCTTTGTTTCTATGAGATTGGAGTTTTCCTTTGTATTTTCTAATTAATTTATATAATTTGTTAAAGGCCCCATCTATCGCTGCATATAGATCTACTGTAGTTGAGTGAACCTGAATTCTATAATGTAAAAATTTTATTACTATCGAAGTTGTATGCGCAAGCTTTTGAACCTCTAGAGTTACCACGATTTCTAAAATATTATTTGTAAAACGCTCTAATTTAGAAATTTTTTCTAAAACATATGTCTGGATTGGATCCGTTATCTGAAGATGTTTGCCTGTAATCTCTAAACTATAGCCTTCTGTTTCAAATTTTGATTTGTCTACCATACTATCTCCTTTAAAAAATTGACAAAATTCTCATTATTTTATATAAATATAAACATTACATGTAAGAAAAACTTACAAGTTTTAAACATAAAAAACAACAAACTTTAAAAAGATGAAGTGGAAATGAAAGAAAAAATTCATGAGTTTACAGGTAAACACCTTATGGTAAATTATATGAACTGTGATAAACAAGCACTGAATAATTTCAAAGAGATAGAAGAAATTATGAAAAAAGCATGCACAGCTTCAAAAGCAACCGTCTTAAATGCAATAAAACATCTTTTTCCTGTAAAGAATTCTGATATTATTGGAATGTCAATGGTTTTAATTCTATCAGAGTCTCACGCCTCTATTCATACGTATCCTGAGTTTAACTCATGTTTTGTAGATTTTTTTACTTGTGGAACAGAGTGTTTACCCGAAGAATTTGATAAAACTATGCGTGAGTATTTAAAGCCCACAGAAGTAAAAGCAAAACTTTTTTTAAGAGATAATAGCATTATTAAAGATCATTTTTTGGCTACAATTAGATAGATTTCTCAAAAAAATTGTTGAGAATAGTTAAAAATTTCAAATGTAATCAACTTTCCCAAAGAGCATTTAAAGCTACAGTACATAATTTTTTTTTTAGTTTGTAAAATTGACCACCAGATGGTTGATTTTCGACCACTCGATGGTTGATTTTTGACCATTCGATGGCTAATTTTCAATTGATTAAAACGAACAAAGCCCTATTCCCAATCTAAAAATAAGTCCTTTTTCTAAAGAAAATCCTGGAATATATCCATCAGTTTTATAACCGATTTCTGTAAATATTGAAATATTAGATTTTTTTGAGAATTTTCTATCATATACAATATTTGCAGATATACCATAGATCATTTTATTTAACTCTTGGGGCGTATATCCCACTTGAATTTCTTCAAAAATAGTCATAGCCTCTTTAGAATAAATCTTTGGTTGATGAAATAGATCAAATCTAAACCCTATAGTATTTAAATTAAACTCGTAGAGTTTTGGATACTCTATTCCAACACCCCAAAAAGTATTATTGTTATGATTTCCTACTCTTAAATATGAATAGATAGCTCTATTTTTATATGAGAGAAAATTTTCTAAAAAATATTCTGGGCCATAAGGAGCTAAACCTAATCTAAAGTTTGGTAAAAATTTCACGCCTTTTATATCTATCATAGGAACTTTTATATCTTTGCCAGTAAAAATATAATAAAAATACGATCCTATTGAATAATACATCATAGGATCTAATAAATTAACGATGGCAGCATCTTTTAAATCTGAGCTAGTTAGCTCATCTTCAAAGTAAGTATTATTTAACCAAAAAATGTAGCTTTTAATATCATGGCCAGTATCTGAAAACCAAAAAGAATCTTCCATCGATAAAACGTAGTTTACTAAATCCAAATGCGCTTGTAGATATAAAGAAGCCTTTTTTGGATCCAATCTTAAAGACTCCATCCATTTCATTTTTAATCTGTTTGCTAAGATCGCACTCGCTTCGACTCCACCTGAGCTAATTGCTATGTCTTGAAAGGATGTTAAATCTGAACTAAAACTGTATCTTGTAACTCCTCCTCCCTCTCCATATGGAGGAGGCATATCTATTTGATAACCACTTACTTTAGCTCTATTAGATCCAATGTCTCTTATCC
This sequence comes from Candidatus Anoxychlamydiales bacterium, assembly GCA_011064875.1. Taxonomy (GTDB): domain Bacteria; phylum Chlamydiota; class Chlamydiia; order Chlamydiales; family SM23-39; genus JAAKFX01. Next base: position 12,870 of record JAAKFV010000013.1, read on the forward strand.
TATATCCATGTCCAAAAACCTCGTGCTGAACAACCAATTCCGCTCTAGCTAGCGGCCCCCAAATAAACCCAAGCTCTAAAATTCTTAAAATTGCATAGATAGCTTTTTTCTCTTGTTTATTAGGAATTACATAGCTAAAAGCTTTTTCTAAAGACTCATGAACAGTTAAAAGATTTTGAGCTCCAGAGTATGGAGAAAAATCTATATCCCCCATTATTTGATAACTCTCTTGTATTTTTTGAGGTTTTTTATTTTCAGAGTTTTTGTTCTCAGAAGATTTTTCAATTTTTTCTTCAGCTTGCAAGCTTGAAAATAAAAAAATAAATAATAAGATTAATTGTTTTTTCATGAAAATTTAATGAAATATCAATAATTAAAGCGAATAATTTTACATATAAAAATAAAAAAACGCAATTAAAAATAAAAAAATAAAAAGTTATAAAAAAAATTTTAAAATAAAAATTTTAAAAAATATCTTAAATTTAAATATAAAATTCTTTAAGGTATCCGATTTAGTTTCTAAATTCTAACATTAGGAGTTTTTTATGAATTTTTTAGATAATGTATCTCACGCTATCTCTAATAGCACTCTGGGTTTATTGAATAAATATCCTGTTATCTGTGAGAAGTTTTCAGGATTTTGCGGTCTTGGTGGAAACTTTTTTGATGACCATCAGAGAACCCTTTTAACAGCGACTCTAGCTACATCTGCAATTGCTGCTGTAGGTGGATTATTTGGAATGTACTTAAATAGAACAGGTAGCTTTGCAACCAATGCAGTATTTTTAACAACATCTGCTTTAGGAGCTGCTGCTTTCTATTCTCAGTATCAATTTTTAGTACTTTGGGTATCACAAGAATTATAGATAAAAAATTCGCACCGGAAGGGACTCGAACCCCTAACCCCTTGGTCCGAAGCCAAGTGCTCTATCCATTGAGCTACCGGTGCTAATGCTATTGAAAATACCTGATTTTTTCGATAAAGTCTACTTTGATTTTTTTATTAAATTAGCTACATTTATATAAAAGAGAAATTATTTATCTATAAAATTTTATGCTAATAAAAACAAAAGCAATAACTTTAAAATCTACCCCTTTCAAAGATAGATCTAAAATCTTGCAGGTTTTGACAGATGACTTAGGAATAATCTCTATTATAGTTAAATCTCTTTCAAAGAAAAATTTAAATATGATCTCTTTTTGCTCACCTTTTACTATCTCAGAGCTTGTTTTAAAAAAAAACAGATCAGATATTTATTCATTAAGAGACTTGAGTTTAATCGATGCAAATATCTATCTTAGAAAAAATCTAAAATATTTAAATGCTGCATCTTTCATGATAAAAGCTATTTTAGATAGTCATATTTTTCAAAAAAAAGATTTTAATCTTTTTTTACTTTTGAAAAGTTATTTAAAAAAAATTAGTATAAATCCAGATGCAATGCATCTTAGTTTCCTATTAAAACTTTTGTCAAATGAAGGCTTTTTACATCTAAAAACAAAATGCTCTAATTGTGAAAAAGATGCTCTCTCTTTATTAAATGGAGAGAGTCTGTGTTTAGATCATTCCAATAATTTTGCTATAAAATTTGATATAGAGAGTTTTAAAAAGATCTTCGTTCTTTGTTTTTCTAAATCTTTTGCTCTATTAAAAGATATTGAAATACCTAAAAGCTTAAAAGAAAAAGTAAATATCTTATTTCAAGATCTAGTGTAGGTTTAAATTTTTGTCTCTTTTTCTTGTTGAAAATAGCATATGCAGAACAATTTATTTCAAAAATTAGCTCTAAAACAAGTCTAATATGTTATCAAATTAGCTCTAAAATAGAGCTAACATTGAAATATTTTTCATATTCACTTAATCTAAAGCTACTTATAATCAAAAAAAAATAAGGAAATTATCCAGATGAGAAAAAAATCTGCGAAAGAGGGGACTCGAACCCCCAAAGGATTACTCCCACTACCACCTCAAGGTAGCGTGTCTACCAATTCCACCACTTCCGCTAAAGATATAAAAAATATATAGAAAAGATAAAAATTTCACAAGACATTAGAAAACTTAAACTTTAGAAAATTATGGATTTAAAAAATCTAATGACATCTTATGACAAATTTTCTACTAGAGGGGTTTTATATCTTGTGACAAAAAATAAGATTTTTGTCACAAGATGGATAATATTTAAAGTTTATTCAAAAAAATATTAAATATTAAGTTACTTTGAGCACTCTTCAATCCAAGCATCTATTGAAAAAGGACTATCTAAAACATTTTCAATTAACCTATCCCATCTATATCTGCTTCCATGAGAAAACATCTTATCTTTTAAAAAGATAGCAGCTTCTTTTTTCCAAATATTATCATCTTTGGCTATCTTAAGTAGTTGTTTTTGCAGAGTTGACGCAAAAACCTCTCCTAGTAGATAACTATAATAGTATACTGGAGCTAAGCCTACATGATATTTTGCAGCCCAATCAGCTTTGCCATCTCTATTTTCAGGTCTTGGGCTATTGTAGTATTTTTCATAAAGATCCCACCAAAGAGTATTTAAATCTTGATTTGGATCATCATACATTTTTGCTTCAAACTCTGTAATCATAAAAGCTGATCTTGAAAAAAATAGTTGTCTTCTTTTTAAACCCTTTTCTACTTCATTAAAGATTTTTTCATCTTTTACATCTAAAAAATCCCTTAAAAATTCTTTGGTATATACTTGTCTACCCATCAAAAGAGCTATAGCTTCTGTCGTTAACACATGAGGAGAATCTCTTAAGAGCCAAGGTAGTTTTTCATCTGTTTCTAAATAATAAACTCCGTGACCAAATTCATGTAAAAGAGTTTCCATCCACTGAACATTAGGTTTTATGTTATTTAAGGTTCTAACATCATTTTTTCTGTTTACACTTATGCAAAATGCATGCTGATTTTTACCATCCCTTTCATAGAGATCGCTGCTATCTATTAAATCATCTACAGAAAAACCCATCTGCTCATAAAATGATTTAGAGATTTTTAAAAGATCTTTATCTTGAAAAAGTTCATTTAATTTTGAAGTCTCAATTGGGTCCATTTGACAAAAAGGATCTTTATAAGCCCAAGGACCTATCTCTTCTAAAGATACATCAAATTCATTTGAAAGTGTTTCATTTACATGCAAAAGTACTTTTTTAAATGAATCATCTGTTTTAATTCTTAGATCATCAAAAGTTTTTAAAAGTTTTGTTTTATTAATGTCAGATAAATCTAGCATCATATCAAAATAGTTTTCATACCCAAGGCTTTTAGCTGCTTTATTTCGAAGATGGACAAGCTCTACTATTTTAGGAGCTAGCTCCACTCCTACTATTTTTGATGCATCCCAAGCTTTTTTTCTAAGATCTACAGATTTTTCTTCTTTTAAAATGTCTCTAAGTGCGTTTTCTGTATAAATTTTTCCATCAATTTTTGCTCTGAAATTTGCATACATCTGATTTAAAGAAGCCTCTTTTGTAGATATGTCTTCTAAAAGCTCTTTAGGCAGCATATTTGCTTTAAATGCATTTATTAGAATATGGATCTGTCTTTTTAATAGATGATCTAGATCTTCTCTCATATCAAAAGAAACTAGTTTCTCATAAATATCTTTATCACTAAAAAGAATTTTAAGCTCAGAGCTCAAGGATCCAACCAAAGATGCCGCATCTTTTGATCCAGTCGTTTCTAATATCCATACAGCTCTATTTAATTGCTCTTCTTTAAGTTCAACTTTAGAGATAAAATCATCTAAAAAATTTTGAAGATTATTTTGATTCATATAAACCTCGTCTAAAGCATATACTGTAGCAAATAAAAGAAAAAAGATCCCCGTGAAAAAAATTTTTATATTTTTCATACGTACCTATCAGTTAATTGTTAACCCTCATATCAGATCTTGTTGTAGGTTTAACCCAACATGCTCTGAATATGCCATAGGGACATTTAAAAAGTACTCAAGTATAAAAGCGTTTTTTTTAACTATCAAGAGAATCTTTAAATGTCATCCCTTTCATAAAGGTGGAGATGATCCAGTATAAAATCAAATAATTAAAATTATTATTTATTTGAAGCAATATTAGTATCTTTGTTATTATTAATAAAAATAAATCAAAGATTTTTATATGGCAAGTAGTAGACCCGTATCTTTAGATAGAAGATCGAAACACTTTGATGATACTAGCTGGATAGAGCATAAACCCTTTTCTGATGAAAAGCTTCTATCCACAATCAAAAAAGTTCAATTGATGGATCCGCAAAAAGCTTTTGAAAAATATACAAACTCTTGGAAAGAGGTCACAGAAAGCGGCAAAATGTCAGACATTTTCCGAGAACACGTATCACTTCATCTTCAAAATCTATCGGAGCATTTGCTTAGAAAAGCTAGATTTCAATCTGAACTGCATTTTGCAATAAAACAGCCAAGTATAGCATTTCCTATGCATGAAAGAGAGCTTGAGGTGATGTTTACGGAACATAAATTTCTTATCAGTCAATTTGAGTGTGATGGAGGATCAAAAAGTGAAAAAACATTCAAATACAGCAAACGCACTGAAGAATTAAACGCGAAGCAATGTATAAAAAAAAGAGAGCAATATGACTTAGAACTATCGATACAAACACTTAAATTGATCTCTTATGCAAAATTTGTAGCGAAAGAGAAAAATTGTAACTTAAATGATTTCATTGTTGAAGAAAAACATTCTGATCAAAGCGATTATTTAGAAATTTTAATACCTGATCACAAATATTGGAAATCTCTTTTCGAAGAAAGACAAGAAGAGCTAAAAGTGGCTCAAGAAGAAAAAGATCAGGCTCTAGCTGATAAAGCCGCAGAAAAATTATTGCTTTTATATGAATCCGATAAATCAAAATCGAAATCATCGAACAAAAAACCTAACAAAAATCAATCTAAAAAAAGAAATAATACATCAAAAAAATCTAGAAATCAAAAAAAACCAGTAAAACAACATTATCTCAATCAAGAAAAAGTTGAAGTAAATAATAGTAGTTCATCTCCAGTTGAACCTCTGCAAGCTACTAGCTTGGTTTTGAACAACTCTAAGTCACCATCTAAATATAAATTACATCAAAGAGTTTTGAGATGGCAAGAATTAGATTTGAATAAAATTAAAGATTTTAAAGATAGAGATGAAAATAACAGCTCTATCTCTCGATATGAAAACGCAAATAATAATGAGTTACAACGGCAAAAGGTTTATCACAATTTAATAGGATTAGAAAGAATCTTAGACGATCCTAAGCTGAAAGAAAAATATACATATTCATATAAATATGAAAGCCACAATGGTAAAAGGCATACAGGAATAGGCTTACATGCCTCTGTTCAATTTGAAGGCATTACCAAAAATGTTATTGTTAAATTAGCAATTGATGAACATAAAAAAACCATCTATCACATGCACGCTACCGAAATAGATAAAGTACTAGGACTTGCAGATCTTTGTGAAAACTTAAAAGATCACGACACAAATGGAGATGAAAAAGGCGAGAAGTATAGTGATGATGACAATTGGGAGATTCAAGGTTCAAAATCTTTTGATATCGATAGAGAAGATAAATTAATAATGCATATCAAACAAAAAGGCTTTTCTGAAGCTGTATTTTCTTTTTCTCCTTTGGGATTGGAATAATTTTTTATTTATAAATAAAGGGTAATTTAAAAAAATATTTTCAAATCTTAGCTTATTTTTTTAAATAATTAGGCTCTTTCAGATTTATCTTTTCTGCAAAAAAACTTTCAGCTAAAATAAGTAATTAAAATATGTATTTCAAGAATATGAGAATTACCCTATCTTTATTAAAAGAATTTTTAGATATCAAACAAGATCCAAAAGATATAGCTCATCTTTTCACATCAGCTGGAATAGAAGTTGATAAAATTGAAAATGAGAAACCCTCTTTTACAAATGTCTTTTCAGTAAAAGTGCTAGATGTTCAAAAACACCCCAAAGCTGATAATTTAGTTATTGCAAAAGTTACAGATGGAAATCAAAATTTTCAAGTAGTGTGCGGCGCTAAAAACTGCAGAAAAGATTTGATTACTGCTTTTGCAAAAATTAGAGCCACACTCACTGACGAAAAAGGAAATACTTTTAAAGTAAATAAAGCAAAGCTAAGAGATGTAGAATCTTTTGGAATGCTTTGCTCTGCAAATGAGTTAAAACTATCATTAGAGAAAGATCAAATTTTAGAGTTGGATATTGATTTTGAAATTGGAAAAGATCTATCTATTTTAGCCGATCCTGTCTTTGAAATCTCACTCACTCCTAATTTGGGTCATTTGATGTCAGCTATTGGTTTAGCAAGAGAGCTTGCTTGTTTGACGAAGCAAAAAATAAAAATGCCTAAGTTGAATTTAAAAGAAGAATCTAAAGATGATATTGAAAAATTACTAAAAGTTACAATAGAAGATCAAAGATGCAAAAGATACGCTGCTAGAATTATAGAAAATGTAAATATTGGCCCATCCCCATATTGGTTAAAAAGAGAGTTAGAATCATGCGGCTTTAGATCTATAAATAACGTTGTAGATGCGACAAACTACATAATGTTAAAATTCAATCATCCTATGCATGCTTTTGATTTCGATAAATTAGAAAACTACGAGCTAAAAGCTACAGTAAATGACGAAGAGATTGATTTTAGATCTCTAGATGAAATAGATAGAAAAATTCCGAAAAATTCTTTAGTTATAAAAGATGGCAAAAAAACAGTAGCTATTGCAGGAATCATTGGTGGGCTAAATTCTTCAGTAACTAATAACACAAAAAAAATAGTTCTAGAAGCGGCTCTCTTCGATGCAGCATCTATTAGAAAAACTTCAAAGCTTTTAAATTTAAAAACTCAAAGCTCTATTCGTTTTGAAAAATCAATAGATCCTAATATGATCCCAATTGCTATTGATTATTTAGCTGCTTTTATTGCAGACATCGCTAATGGAAAAATCGTTAAAGGAAAAATAGATATTAAAAAAGATAAATTTTTAGAAAATAAAATATCTATAAGAGTTAAAAGAGCTCAAAAGATACTAGGAACGAAAATTTCTGAAAATGAAATGATCGATATTTTTGAAAGATTAGACTTTAAAATTCTTGAGAAAAATGAAGATGCTATCTTGGTTCAAGTTCCCTCTTATAGAAACGATATTTCTCATGAAATCGATTTAATAGAAGAGATAGCTAGAATCTATGGATATAACAATATTACAAAAGTAAAGCCAGCTTATCGCAGCTCAAATGCCCCCACATCAGAAGAGTATCTATTCGAAAGGGAGATAAAATCTTATCTTAGAAGCTGCTCACTTCAAGAGATAAAAACTTGTGATCTTATTAGTCCAAAACTATCTGAAATTGCTCTTTTAAATTTAGATAAAGACTCTTTAGTAAGTGTTAAACATTTTAAATCTATCGATCAATCTATTTTAAGAGCTACCCTACTACCCTCTCTCTTAGAAGTAGTTAAATTTAATCACGATCATAAAAATTTTGATATTTTAAGTTATGAAATAAGTAAAGTTCATTTTAAGAATAAAGATGAATATATTGAAAGACCTACCCTATCATTAATAATGAGTGGAAAAAGAAACCCTCATCTTTGGGATAAATCAAACTTTGATGTAAATTTTTATGATCTAAAAGGAATTTTAGAAAATGTTTTATCAGCAGTTTTAGATAAAAAATATAAATTCTCTAAATCTAACAGAAAAGGTTTTCATCCACTTAAACAAGCCGCTATCTCCTTAGATAATAAAGAGTTTGCAATAATTGGAGAAGTTCACCCAAATATTTTAAAATCTTTTGATATCAAAAAAAGAGTATTTTTTGCAGAACTCGATCTAAAATTTATCTTTCAAAATAAAATCGATCAAATTGATTTTCATGCAATCTCAGAACTTCCAAGTTCTTTTAGAGATTTGACTCTTACCATTGATGATAAACTAAATATTCAAACTATCTTCGATATCTTTGAAAAAATAAAATCCAAAATTTTAGAAAAAATATATCTTGTTGATCTCTTTAAAAACGTAGAAGATAAAAAAAATGTAACCTTTAGATTTATATATAGAGACACAACAAAAACCATTTCTAACGATGAAATTGAAACTCAACATCTAAAAATTACAAAAGAAATTACAAAACATCTTGAAAAATAGTTCGGATTAAAAATAATATAACAGATTAGCAAAGTTTGGGGGCTATAAAAATGAAAATACTAAAAGGGCTAAGTTTTTTAACAATTATTTTAACTTTATTTGCATGTCATGATGATAATGACTCACATGTTGTTGCTCAACATTATGTGCATAAATATGGTTTTGATATGTCAAAAAACGAATGGCAAAATAGAACAAAAGAAGGAACTGTAACTACAGTATTAGATAACGGAGTTACTGTTACTAATAACTATAATAATGATGCTCTTCACGGGCTGAGCACTTATAGTTTTCCACATAGTTCAATTCTCGAAAAGATCTATGATTATGATAATGGAACCCTAATAAAGGAGACTCATCAAGATGAAGCAGGAATACCTTATAGAGAAAAAACCTATGAGCCTGATAATAAAACTCTAATCATCTTGTGGGATAAAACTGGAGTGCCAATATCACAAGAGCAATATGAAAATAATGCTTTAGTGAATGGAAAATATTTCAAACCTAACAATGAATTAGAAGCAACAATTGAAGATAATACAGGCGATAGAATTAAAAGAGACAGAGATGGTGAGCTTTTATATAAAGACACTATAAAAAATGGAAAGCTCAAAACGAGGCTTACTTATCATTCAAACGGTCAAATCAAATCAAGTATGACCTTTAAAAATTATCAGCTACATGGAGAGCAGACAAACCATTCAGACAAAGGCGATGTAGTACTTAAACAGACATTTAATAATGGTAAGTTAGATGGAATAAAAACAGCTTATAGAAATAACAATAAGGTATATGAAGTACTATATGATAATGGTCTTAGACAAGGCTTAGAGCGTCACTTTAAAGAAGATGGTTCACTAGTAGCTCAAGTTCATTGGGAAAATGACAAAAAGCACGGTTCCGAGAGAATCTTTCATGACAATGACACTCACATCAAATGGTATTACAAAGGTAAAGCAGTAAGTATCAAAAAGTTCGAGGAATTTTCTTTTAGAGAAAAGCTAATAGCAGATAAAACTAGTTTTTATGAGATGATCGACAAAATGGATAATAAACAAGCGCTTCAAGAATAAAGAAAATAGAAAAACTTAAACTTCTTTGAAAGATCATTTCGAGTTAATTCTTAAATAAAAAAGCCCTTTTGATAAGGGCTTTTTTTAATCGTAGAATGAATATTTAATATCAAATATTTATTATTCAATATTTAAAGAATCATTTTCAATAGCTGCCTTTAGTTCTTCTAATGGTAAACCTTTGTTTGTAAGGTCCTGAAGACTAATGATTTCTTGTTTTTCTTGCAGCAGAGCTTCTTCTCTTTCAGAAATTGCTTTTTCACCTGCTTCATTTACACAACATTTTTTTTTACAACCACTTGGACATGTTTTTTTAGACTCAGATGAACAAGGTTCATCCTTAGGACATTTTCCTTTTGGCATAGTTGCTCTAGTATTTTTCTTACCATTTTTTTGATAAGATTGATTGCTATCATCCTTTTTGCCTCTTTGATATGTTCCTTTTCGGGCATTTCTTTGATATGATGTCTTTTTTTGATTATCTTTTTTGCCATCTTGCTGCTGACAAGAAACAAAAAACATCAAAGATGCAGCTAGAAAAATGGAACTAAGCATTTTTTTATTCATAATTTACCTCATTAGCTAAATTTATTTTAATTGCTTCTATTTTGAATAATAAAAAAAAAAACATTTCTTAGCATTCATTTTTTTACACTTTGGCATAGCTATTGCAATATTAATTAATAAAGCCGTTTTATAATAAGAGGAAAAAAAGTGAAAAAAAAGGACTTAATAAAAAAAATAGCCAAACTAGAAACAATTAACGATCAGTTAGTTGCAGAGATTGAGTATGTAGATCTACTAGCTAGACAAATAGGGTTTGAAGAAGGTCTAAAAACCTTAAAATCAGCAGCTCTAGAAATTTTAGAAGAAGAGGATATTGAAGAGCCTCCATTTGCTATATAGCAAATTTTTCTCTATATTGAAAAATTTTCCCTATGCTAATCTATTTAAATGGACTTAAAGGAAAAATTTTCTTCTTTAGAAAAAAAACCAAAATCTCTAAGCAAAAAATCTGAGGATTTAGATAAAAATAAAAATCTTTTAGTTAAAAATATTTCAAAAAAAGATCAAAGATTTTCTCCAAAAATAAAAAATTTCGAGAAATTTACTCTTTTTTTTAGATTAAAAGGTTTGATATATCTGTTAAAACAAGATAAAAAATCCAAACTTTTGAAGTTTTTTATTAAAAGGCCTTTCTATCATAGCTTTAACCTCATCAAATCCTACATACAAAAAAAACCATATATCAAAGAAGAAAAAGAGCTTTTTTTATTTAACCTTAAAAGTTTTAACGACTTCAAAAATCGTCTAACTAATAAAAACACTCTTTTAGTTTTAGGTTTTAGCTACTGTATGAAACCCAAAGAGTGCCCAGAAAAGAGATTTTCACCAGATTGCAGACATGATCTAAATCACCCTGTTTGTCAAACTTGCTTTATCGGTAAATGCATAAACTCAATGTCTAAAGAAGATATCTTTTTAGTAATTCCCGATGTCTACTACATAAGTGAAAAGCTCACCCAGATAAAAAAGCAAAACCCAGAGAAGGAGATTCTTTTTGTAATTATAACTTGCAATCTTTCTATTCATATGTTCTCAGACAATGCTAACATGATTAAAATGAAGGGTTTAGCAATAGAACTCTCTGGTAGGATCTGCGTGAATAATAAAACCTTTATGCTCGCTGAAAAAGGTATAAAGCCAGGCATTACGTATCTTAGTTATAAAAATGAAGATATGGTATTTGAGCTTTTAAGTATTAGATCTAAGGTATTTACATAGTTGGTAAGGTAAAATAATTTTTTCTTTTTTCACCTGTGTAAAACTTTTTTTTAATAAAAAAAAAATTATATTTTAATCATTTCTTATACTTTTAGATATCTAATATTGGGTTGTACAAAAATCAAAAGATTATATATACTAGCAACTCAATAGATTATTTAATATTTGGAGATAAAATGAGATACACTGGTCCTAAAAACCGAATAGCAAGAAAGTATGGATGCAATATTTTTGGAAGAGCGAGAAACCCACTTCTTCACAAACCAAATCCTCCTGGAGTGCATGGCGCAAAAAGAAGAAAAAAATCTGATTTTGGTCATCAGCTAGAAGAAAAGCAAAAATTACGTGCTGTTTATGGAATGATCACTAATAAACAATTAATTTTAACATATCAAAAAGCTGTTAAACAAGAAGGAAACTCTGCTCATAATTTCACACAAATGCTAGAGTGCAGACTTGATAACATTGTATATAGATTAAAATTAGCACCGACTATCTTTGCTGCTCAGCAATTAATTTCTCATGGCCATATACTTGTAAATGATAAAAAAGTTGATATCAAATCTTTCCAAGTAAAGCAAGAAATGAAAATTTCTTTAAAAGAGAAATCAAAAAATATGAAAATAGTAAAAGAAGCGCAAGAAAAAGCTGCTGAAGTCCCTGAATACTTGACGCTTGCAGATGATAAATGCTCAGGAACATTGGGATCTATTCCATTAGTTGAGCAAATCCCTATTCCTCTTTTAATTAACATACCGCTAGTTTGCGAGTTTATAGCTCACTCAACCTAATATTTTTTTTAAGATTTTTTTAAAAAAATTAAAATTTTAAATTGCCAATCTTTTTTAAGATTGGCTTTTTTTTATGTAAGAGATTTTTTGCTAATATTTTTAAGAAAGTTAAGATCTAGAATTTCTTTTGCTTTAAATATATAAGCAAAGAAAAAAGTTGATGTTAGATAGATAGTAGATATGATAAAAAAGCTATAGAGTTTATCTAAAAAACTAGTTGGGAAAACAAAATCTTTATTCAGAAGAAAATATATAGATGGATTTTTTATAAAATAACCTATCAAAATAGTAAAACCGCTAGCACATATCAAAGAGATAAAAATTTTAAAGAATTTTTTAAAAATATCTTTTTCATAAATTTTTTCAAAATTTGTTAAATTTTCCGAAGTTCCAAATTTTGTAAATTTCTTTTTCAAAAAATAATTTAAAATCAAAAAATTCAAAATAGCACTGAGTGATGTTGCAATTGCAACGGAGGCTGATTTCATATGAAATACAAAAATAAAAATTGAGTTTAACAAAATATTAAAAAAAACCGATGATATGCTAGCAATTGTCGGAATAAAGTACTCTTTTTTTGCATAAAATGCTTGAGAGATTATCATCACAAATGTGGCAAAGAGTAGCCCAATTGAGTAACCAAATAGTGAATAGCTAGTATTTATTATTGCATCTAATTTAAAAGCGCCTCTTGCAAAGAGAAGATTGATCAAAGATGGGCCAATTAATATTAGAGCAAATGAAGAGATGAGCATCAAAGAAAAGCTTTTTAAAAAAGCTAGATTTAAAAATCTTTTAAAGTTTTGAAAATCGTCTAATTTATATGCTCTAGCAAGTGGAGGCAAAATAGCAGAAGATATCGCAATACCAAATAAAGCGAGTGGAAGCTGATATACTCTAATTGCATACCAAAGGTAAGCTGGGCCTGACTTTTCAGCAAATATAGCGAAAGCAGCATCTAGAGCGCTATTTATTTGAACAGCCCCTATTCCTAAAATAGATAAAAAAATTGGTTTTATTAATTTTTTAATATCAGATGTAAAAAGTTTAGGTTTTAAAATCTCTGATATTTTTAGATCTTTTGAAATAATTTTAAAGCTAGAAAAAGCTGTTGTAAAATACTGAAAGAAAAAAGCAAAAACTATAGAAGTAGCTAAAACGTATACAAACTTTTCATCTATTAAATTTCTAAAAATGATGCATGAAAAAATCCAAATGAGATTAAATGCCATTGGTGCGATAGATGGCAGAAAATAACTTCTATGACATTGCAAAAACGAGCTATTTAAAGCATATAGACAAATAAAAATTAATCCAAAAAGCATGATTTGAGTAAGCGAGATAATTTCTTTATTTGAATTGAACTTTGCAAACGAAAAAAGTGCTATTTGAGAAATTGTTATTAAAACGGCTAAAAATACGACAACTGAAAAAAAAAGATCTCTATAAAAAAAAGCACCTTTTTTTGAGCCTTCTAGTCTTAGATTTTCATAGTAAGGAACAAAACCTGCTTGAAAAGATGCCTCTCCTATCAATCTTCTAAAAAGATTTGCAAATCTATAAGCTACCATAAATGCAGCAATATGCGGGCTTACTCCAAAGAAAAACGCTGTTAAAACATCTCTTAGAAGCCCTGATATTCTGCTAAAAAAAGTTCCTAAAAAAAAGCTTTTAAAAGATTTTGTAATTGAATTAGATGTATCTATGCTCATAAAATACCTACTTATGCTATGATAGACTTTGGAAAAAATTAAAAAAAGCTAAAATTTATAGACTTGATAAGACAGATTAATTAAAAAAAAAATTAAAAAATATTTTTTAATTAATATTTTTAGTTTTTAAGATGCTTTTTTTTTTAAATACTTAAAGTTACTTGGGATTCTTATGGATAAAGAAAAAAATCTAATTGGTGCGCATACATCTATTGCAGGTGGTGTATTTAATGCTATTTCTGAAGCAAACAGCATCGGAGCTAATACTTTTCAAATATTTACCGCAAATCAAAGACAGTGGAGAGCAAAACCTATATCTAAAGAAGATGCTAAAAAGTTCAAGGACGCAAAAAAAGAAAACAACATAAAAAAAGTAGTTTCTCACAATAGCTATTTAATAAATTTGGGATCACCTAAAAAAGAATCTTTAGAACTATCAAGAAAAACATTTTTAGAAGAGATAAAAAGATGCCACGCTTTAGAGATAGATTACTTGGTATTCCATCCAGGAGCTGCTTTAACATCAACTATTGATACATGTTTAGATACAATATCTGAATCTATCCTCTCATTTGAGAGCGAAGTGAAGAATGGAAAAACCAAACTTTTATTGGAGACAACAGCAGGACAGGGATCAAATGTAGGATATAAATTTGAGCATTTAGATTACATTATAAAAAAAGTAAAACATAAAATTCCAATAGGAGTTTGTTTAGATACATGCCATATTTTTGCAGCAGGATATGATATTAGAACAAAAAAAGGCTTTGATAAAACTTTTGATGAGTTTGATAAAGTAATTGGTTTGAAATTTTTAAATGCTTTTCACGTAAATGATTCAAAAGCTGATTTTGAATCTAGAAAAGATAGACACGAATCTTTAGGCAAAGGTAAAATTGGAATAGATACTTTTAAGTTTTTAATGAAAGAGAAAAAATTTCAAAACATTCCAAAAATTTTAGAGACACCAATTGATGCTCTATGGAAAAAAGAAATAGAAATTTTAAAAAAATTTGCAGGTTAAAATGAGAGTCAATCACCTCTCCCTAAAGGAAGTGGCTTGAACCGTGAGGATCAGGGGTAACTGGTTGATTAGGGGGCAAAAAGGAAACTTTATGCAGAAGTTAGTCGGAAGAGATACATACACACCTACGGATACTCCACTAGTCCGTAGCAACTGT
>JAAKFV010000014.1 GCA_011064875.1 Candidatus Anoxychlamydiales bacterium
TTCCGCAATCAATACAAGCCTTGAACTTAGAGGAAATCTATTAAGCACTATTCCGCAATCAATACAGACCTTGAAAAATAAAGAAAATCCTTGTACAATTATAATGTGATCTAATGCTTTAAAGGAATTCTTTTTGTTCAATCGTATAAAATTAAAAGCAAAGTATCTTTTATGAAAGATGCTTTGAGCTCTTTACATAATTATGTAAAAGAAGTTACGATAAAAGTGATGAAAAGAGCTATTTATTTTTTTACCTGTTCATATTTTCTAGAAGCTGCCAGCCCTGGAGCTAGAGCAATGACAGCATATTTTGTGGTTAAAAGCTAATAAAATAGATGAGATGCGCCAAGAGTTTAGAGACAAGATTTTATCAGCAAATAAAGAAGACATTTATTAAAGCAGTTAAAAATTATCTATTAAATCAGATAGGTAATGCTATTATATCTATATTTTGCTCTAAAGAACTTTTTGATAAGGAAAAGCCGAATTTATAAAAATGCTCCAATAACTAAAACAGATTTTCATCCAGAATAGCTTCGATTCTTTTAACGTTATCTATCATGGTAGCCAACAACAAAAGTCTTCTTCTTCATCTACATTTGTAATGTCAGAACCGGCGTGTATTTTAGCAAATATATAGTAAAAACAACCATAAATCGCACCAAAAACGGCACTACTAGCCGCTACAGTTTTTAATCCAGAATAATCTGAGGATCCTTTTATCGTCGTTACTATAGAGGCAACAGTCATAGTCACACAGGTAAATGCACAAGCTCCAGCTATGGTTTTTAATAATATATCTTTAGCGATTTTCGTAATTTGACTTTGATAAATCGGACAACCCGATAGCACTTGAACTCGGCTATCTGTTTGAGATCCATTAATTCTTGAATTACTTGATGCAACTTTCATATAACCTCCTAAAAAATTAATATTTCCCAATTATTGTATAAAAAATTGAAATTTTGAAGCTAATAAAAAATAGACAATAAAGACTTATTAGAAGTTATCAATGATTATAATCTTTGTAACCTTAGCAAATGGTCTAAATTTTGGGGACCATTATAGGTAGAGTAGAAAGGGCCAATAAAGTTTTACAAGATAGATTAATAAAAGAGCTTCGAGAAAGAGATATAAGCGCTATAGAAGAAGCTAATGAGTACTTAGAAGAGTAAATTAAAATATAATAAAAGGTTTGCTGTAGTGCCTGCTGAAAAAGAAAACACACATCGACAACTTCTTTCGGTACATAAACTTGAAGACCTTTTTATGCTGAACGAAGATAGAGTTTTATCTAAAGATCTTTCTTTTCAATACAAAAAGCAAATTTATCAAATAGACTTTATGGAAAAAAAATTCACATATATGAATCTAAAGGTGAGATCAAAATGATTTTACAAAATGGGAAAAAATTAAAATATCATAAATGGAGAGAAAAGGTAGCAGGCCCTACAAAAACTTTAGATGTAAAAGAGCTTGAGGTTTTCTGGCCTACAATAAAAAGGACTCCTAGGAGAAATCATCCATGGAGATAAAAAAAATGGTCGGCGCTCCCCCTAGGGGGAGTTCTCTTTTCTCTTTTTTTATAAATTGGAAAACTTAATATGAAACAACTAAGAAGGTCTAAATGTGACATTTCTATTTAGCTTTGACAGGTATTTTTTTTAAATTTAAAAAGAAATTGTAAAGACCTGATGCTTAAGTTTTTTCTTTAGATTTTTTTCTCGAAAAAAGACTTTTAAACAAATAC
Source organism: Candidatus Anoxychlamydiales bacterium (assembly GCA_011064875.1). Taxonomy (GTDB): domain Bacteria; phylum Chlamydiota; class Chlamydiia; order Chlamydiales; family SM23-39; genus JAAKFX01. The sequence continues at coordinate 1,751 of JAAKFV010000014.1, forward strand.
TTTGTTGTATCTTTTGAAGCATTTGCTATAGCTTCTGTAAGATCGATATCTTTTAGGCATACTCTTTTGCAATTTTGAGCATTTCCACAATCAGATACTCCCCCATCTTTTACAAGATTAGAGAATCTTTCATCTTTTACATTTTTTCCAAGAGGATGTTTGTTAAAAAGATTTATTTGAGATATAGCTTGAGGTCCGATAAAATTTGAATGATCGTTATATTGAGGACACGCTTCTAAGCAGCATCCACAAGTCATACATTTAGATAAAACATATAGAGCGTCTCTAACGCTAGGATCTATTTTCACTCCAAATTGTTCTGAGTCTATTTCTTCTACTTCAATCCAAGCTCTAACTTTTTTTAACTGCTCAAACATTTTTGATCTATCTACTACTAGATCTCTAATTAGATGAAATTTAGAAAGTGGGGCTAAAACTATAGTTTTTGTTTTTTCGATTAGAGGTTTTATGAGCGCAGTACAAGCTTGGCGAGGATAGCCGTTAATAAGCATAGAGCAAGCGCCGCAAATCTCTTCCAAACAGCTCATCTCAAAACTAATGGGAGATACTTTTTCTCCTTTTTTATTTACAGGATTTTTTTGTATCTCTAAAAGAGCTGAGATAACATTAGAGCCTTCGATAAATTCTAGCTCAAATTCTTCAAAGAACTGGTTCTCTTTTATGCCTCTATAAACTTTTAGAAAATATTTCATAAAACTTTTTCATAATTTTTATAGTTTTTAATATCTGGTATTTTTTGATCTTTTTGATATGTTCTATCTGCCAAATCAAAATGTCTTGTATCTACATCTCTATAAGAGATTTCAATATTTTTTGTTTTTTCATTGTACGTTGCGATAGTAGTTTTTAAATAATTTTTGTCATCTCTTTTAGGAAAATCTTTTTTAAAGTGAGATCCTCTTGATTCATCTCTATTTATTGCTCCTTTAGTGATAGCCATTGCATATTTTAGCATATAAGGAAACTCTCTTGCAAAAATATAGGTTTGATTTAAAATATGAGACTTATCAGATAACTCAATATTTTTAATACGAGATTCAATTTCTTTTAATTTCTGAAAAGTTTCTTTTAGATCTTTATTATTTCTTTTAACTGTCACGTTTTTTAGCATGAGATTTGCCATCTCTTGATGCAAAAGAAAAACGTTTTCATCGCCTTTTTGATTCAAGAGGCTATTTTTTTCTTTTTCTAGAGTTTCAATTTCTTTTTCTATATTCAAATCATCATTATTTTCTAAATCTTTTGAATTTTTATCTAAAAATCTTGGAATTTCTTTTGCTGCGACTAGACCACTATAAATACATGCTAAAAGAGCATTAGCTCCTAGTCTATTAGCGCCGTGATATAAATAATCACTCTCACCGATATTGAAAAGCCCATCGATATTGGTCATTTGTCTAAATCTTTTTTCTCTATCAATATCGTCTGTAGCTGGCCAGTCTGCCCATCCACCCCCCATTGTATAGTGAACAGAAACAAAAATTTTCATTGGAGATTTTTTGGGATCTTCGCCTGTAAATTTTTTATAGGTTTCTAAAGGAGCTTCAATTTTTTTCAAAGCTTCATCAGATAGCTGAGTTGCATCTAAATAAACTTGATCTTTTTTATCGATCCCAAGGCCTAGTTCACATACTTTTAAAATTTCTCTAGCTGCGATATCTCTTGGAACTAAATTTTTATATTCTGGATACATCTCTTCTAAAAAATACCACTTTTCATTTGCTTTTCCACATTTTTTTTTAGAGCCATCTGGAAATTCTATCTCTTTTGTATCATCTCCATATACCCAAATTCTAGCTCCTTCTGCTCTTGTTGCCTCTGATATAAGTCTTAGCTTATCTTCTCCTAAAATTGCAGTTGGATGGATTTGAATAAATTCAGGGTTTGCAAGTTTCATACCTTGAGTAAATAGAATACTATTTGCAGCACCTGTACATGCATATGAGTTTGTGGATTTTCCAAAAATGAGCCCCAAGCCACCTGTTGCTACTACAACAGCATCAGCTTTTATAGCAAAAATATTTAGATCATGTAAATTTTGAAAAATTGCGCCTTTGGCTTTATTATTTTTATCTTTTAAAAGTTTTATAAATTCGTGATTTTCTAATCTTTTAATTTTGTTTTTTTCTTCTAATCTTCTGACTTGTTCGTCTAATGAATATACAAGCTGCTGACCAGTTGAAGAATTCACATATGCAGTTCTTTTAAATAGCGTTCCTCCAAATCCTCTAAAATCTATATCTCCATTTTCATCCCTATTAAATAAACAACCTATTTGATCTAACATTTTTATGATCGATGGTGCATTTAAACACATCTCTAAAGTCGGAGGTTGATCTGCTAGAAAATCTCCACCTTTTATTGTTTCATAAGCATGCAGAATTGGAGAATCACCTTGCTCATTTGAAATAGCTGCGTTAATTCCTCCTTGAGCGCAAACAGAATGTGATCGTCTAGCAGGAAGAAGCGATACCAAATAAACAAAAATATTTTGTTTAGCGAGGCTCATTGCTGCAGAAAGACCAGCTAGCCCCCCACCTATAACAATAACTTTTTTCTCTTCCATAATAAAAAATTCCTTTAATACAAATAACTCGACCAAATAGATACAAACCCAAGAGACATTATAAAAAGCATAATCCAAAAACAGATGCTCAAAGAAATTCTTTGAGATCTATTTGTTATGATAAATCCCCAAGTCATTAAAAAAGTCCAAAACCCATTCATTGCATGAAAACATGCTGCTAAAACAAAAATAGAATATATCCCCACCATAAAAGGATTTTTAAAAGTATTTCTAACTTCTAATAAAAAAGCGGCGCCGCTATTTTTAGAAAAAGCTAAAACTTCACTATCTTTAATTTTAATATTTTGAAATTTTTCACCTAAAGTTGAAATTTCGTCTTTTGAATAAATAGTAATATCCATTTTTTTAGAGAGTTTTTCTAACTTATCGTCTTTTTTAATTTTCACAAAATAAAAGGTTGAGTTATTTAACATAACCTTTTTTGGCTTATCTAAAAATCTCATTTGAACAATATGAAATACAAGTCCTATTGCTAAAATATATGATGTTATTCTCTGCCAAGAATATGCTTTGTTTCTTTTGAATTTATATAGTGCTGGCTTTCTTCCATCTGTTTTAAAAGAGTTAAGATCCCCTGTTATTAGATATCTAACACCTAAAAATGCATGAAGCAATATGGGAAGTCCGATCAAAACAATTTCAACAACATTTAGATATGGGATAGATTGAAAAATGCTAACAGATTTTACAAAGAAAGATCCTTCATCTAAAAATAAAGCAGCTGTTGAATTAGTGAAGAGATGTTCAAGCAAAAACAGAACTAAAAAAAATCCTGTTAAAGATTGAACTCTTCTAAAGAAAAAAGCAGCTGGTATTGCTCTATCTTGCATTTCATTTATATTTTTTATAAAAAATATTAAATTAAAAGCAGTTTGTTTGCTATGGCTTTTTTTAAATGCAGTTACATAAGAAAAAAGAAGATATTTAATTTAACCTACAATTGAAATAGCTTTTTTCATATCATCTATAGTTAGATTATTACGATGTTCATAATTTTCTAATTCAACAAGCTTATTTTTATCAGTTGTATTTTTAACTTTTCTAAATAATGCGCTTTTTTCTTTAATCATTTCATCATTAGGTGCATAAAAAAGACATTTTTCAATATCTATTTTTTCCCAATCCTTCTTAACTTTGATATTCCAATTTGAAAAATTTAATATTTTGATAACGATCCATTTAATAAGTCGAAAAATATTAAATGTTTTTAAAACTGCTTTTATAGATGAAAAAGTTCTATCTACAATTAGCTTAACTTTTTTATAAATGATTGGGCTTTCATCTTTTAGCTGAGCTACAGCTTTAGTTGAAATGGCTCCTCCCAAAGAGTGTCCATGTATATATAAGTCATCATAACCGAGTGTGTTTGCATACTTTATAATTGCTTTTCCATCTTCTATCAGGCCTTTTTGAGAGGGTTTGCCTTCACTTTTTACAACTGATCTATAATTAAAAGCTAAAAAGTCAAAACCTAATTTTTGAATTTTTTTGATTTGTTTTGGATCTAAAAATTCATAACACATTCCATTTCCATTAAAATTTATCCAAACTTTTGATTTTTGAAAAATTTCATTTATATTAAAAAGTTTTAAGAAAAACTTAGAAATTCTAGATCTATTATCATTTTCAATTTGTTTTTTAAAAAGCATTCCATTTAATTTTACTCTATCTTTAGTGGGAATTGTAACTTCTTCATAATTCAGATTGTTTGTTAGATAATTTCTTGAATTTTCTACTGCCTCTTTAGTAAATGATTCAGAGACATATTTTCCAAATCTAGTTCCAATAAATTGAGCTGGAAGAATAGGAAGACTTACTAATCTTGAAACCATTTTATTTTAAACCTTAAGTTTTTTGTTTTCTTAATGCTGATATTTTAACTATATTTCATTATAAAAGCTATTAATTTAAGTAACTTGTAATATTAAATTTTTTAAAGGATCAAGAAAAGAAAAATTTGTTAGCATTATCAAAAGTTATTTTTGCAATTTCATCTAAACTTTTATTTTTAATATCTGCGATAACTTGAGCTGTTTCCACTATATTTGCAGGTTCATTTTTCTTCCCTCTTTTAGATTGAGGAGCAAGAAGTGGAGAATCTGTTTCTATTAAAATACTTTCTATTGGAATAGTTTTCACTATCTCTCTCAGATATTGGGAGTTTTTAAAAGTTACAATGCCACTAAAAGATATGAGCCAGCCTCTATCTAGTACTTTTTTAGCTTCCTTTTCAATTCCCGTAAAACAATGTAAAACAGCCCTACTATGTTCAATTTCATCTGCTACTCTAAAAATATCTTCAAAAGCATCTCTTGCATGAATGATAAGCGGCAAATCATTTTCTTTTGCAAGTTTTAAATAGTTTTTAAAAAATAACTTTTGAAACTCTTTTTTGTCTAAGCCGTAAAAATAATCTAAACCCGTCTCCCCTACAGCTATTAATTGTTTGTTTGCTACCGATTTTTTAACATCTTCAAAAAAGATATCTTTATCATTATCAGCCCCATGAGGAGTTGTAGATGCAGCTGTAAAAACGAAATCATATTTTTTAGATAATTCTAAACCTCTATCTAAAGATCCTAAATCAGTGCAGATATTCATAATTTTTGTAACATTAGCATCTTTAGCTCTTTTTATAATTTCATCTAGATTCTCAAAGTCACCCTCACCTGTTAAATGAGCATGTGAGTCAAAAAATTCCATTTTTCTGTCTCTTTTTTATAATGAATTTTTCGCATGCTATGACGAAATTGTCAATGCCTTTTTCAAATTCCAAGTAAAAAAAAATGTAATAAAAGATCTAAGAATCATTTTTAGAGTTTAAAAAAAATTATCTTTTTTTTGTTACAATTTCTTTTATACAAATCTCAAAGTATGTCAAGATATAGAAAAAAATGAGATTTTATTATGATTGCAATGTCTCCGATATTAAATGCTTATTTTCAAGCGGATCTTTTTGGTAAATTTATCTTTTTTTCTCTATTTATATTATCGATAACTTCTTGGGTAATACTTCTGCATAAACTATATTTAGCAAAAAAACTAAAATTATTAAATTCACGTTTTGAAAAAAAGGTTCAGACAAACAACGAAAATATTTTATCTATAAATATTAACTCAAATTCCACATACCCCTATTTAAATATTTACAAATCCTTGAAAGATAAAACTTTAGAGATCTTAAATAAAAATCGCTTTTTTATTAATGAGAAAAAAAATGTATATATGTCGAGTAAAGATATTGAACTTATAGATTCGCATCTAGATGTTGAAATTTTAAAACAGACAAAACTTTTAGAGAAAAATCTATTTATACTTCCAACAGTTGTAACTTTAGGGCCATTTTTAGGGCTTTTGGGAACTGTTTGGGGCATTTTAATCACTTTCAATACCCTTCAAACCCAGTCTTTATTGAATAATAACACTAGTATATTATCTGGTCTTTCTATGGCACTCTCTACAACAGTTGTTGGGCTGATGGTTGCGATTCCAGCACTCATAGCATATAACTATTTGAAGAATTGGATAAAAAATTTTAGAAACGATATGCTGCATTTTTCACATGGACTTATTACAACTTTAGAGATTCAATATAGAAATGTTGATGTGAAATAATATATGAGAAAAAAAAAGTTTTTACAAAATTCTAGTGAGCTCGATGAAAATTTAATTAATTTAACCCCTCTTATCGATGTTGTATTTGTTGTATTAATTTCATTTATTTTAATAGCTCCTCTTTTAGAAGTAGATCATATAAATTTGGCAGAAGGTTCTACTAAAAGTGATAAGAACATTGAACAAACTTCAATAGTTTTAAAAGTGAAAGAAGATAATTCTATATTGATAAATAATAGATTAGTGACTCTATTAGAGCTAAAAGATCTCTTAAAAGAAAAAAAAAGATTAAATCCCAATCAAATCCCGCAATTATATCATGATAAAAAAGCTACTTTTGGCTCTTATCAATCCATTAAAAATCTAGTAGAGCTCACTGGCTTTGATAAGCTAGATGTTGTTTTGCAGCCTGATTAAAATTTTTTAAGATTTATGAAAGAAAATAAAAATCTATTTAAGATCAATAAAAAGACAATCTATAGAGTTGTAATTTTTCACATGATAGTTATTTTATGTTTAGTAATTCCATTTAGATCTTTTAAAAAACAAAAAAAACAAAGTTTAATAGTAAATAATATTATATTAAAGCCAGAGATAAAACCTATACCAAAACAAACCTTTATAAAAAGAGCTCCAATAAAGAAAGCTCCTACAAGACCCGCTCAAGTACAAAAAACTCCCATTCAAAAAAAACCGCCTGTAAAAAAAGCTGTTCCAATTGATAAAAAAAAGTACTTATCTCTTTTAGATAAACTAGAAAAACAAATAAATAACTTAGATGAGAAAAAAGAGATCATAATCAAATCAGAGCTTACCATACCTAAAAAAATAAAAACTTTGAGCCTTGATAAGCAAATTGAAAATGTATCTTTTGATAATTTTTCTAAATTTCAACAAATTTTAGTAAAAGAGCTACAAAACAATCTAAATCTTCCTGAATATGGAGAAGTAAAGGTTTCGTTTATTATACATCCAGAAGGAAAAATAACAGATGTTTTGATTTTGGACTCAAAAAGCGAAATAAATCAAAGTTATTTAAAAAATAGCTTATCTGAGCTATTATTTAAAAATATGGAAAAAGTGTTTCAAGAAAAGCAAAAACTAATTGTGATTTTTAAAAATGATTAGCTTCAAAAAATTATATATTTTACTTATCTTTACAATCTCATTTTTTATTAGCTCTATTTTTGCAAGCACAGAAATAGAGGTATCTTTATCTACAAAAAACTCGATAAAGCCTTTGTATCTATCAAAAATTTTTAATGAGGGCGCTGATTTTGAAAATTCTTATTTAGAGAGTTTAGCGAGTGTTTTGAAATTTGATTTAAATAATAGCGGTTTTACAAAGGTTTTAAAAACTGAGTATCAAAATGATTTTAAAGTATCACATTTCGATACAGACGTAGCATTTGATTCATCTTTTTGGAGCAATAAAAGAATTGCGATCGTTGTTAAATCTCAAGTAATGAAAAAGACTTTAAAAACTTTTGTATATAACGTGGGTAATAATATCTTAAAAACATTTGAATTAGAACTCACAGGCAATTTAAATATCGACAGACAAAAACTTCACTCACTTTGTGATAATATTCAAGAGATCTTATTTGGACAAAAAGGTATTTTCACATCAAAAATCTTATATTCGGTTAGATCAAAAAATGAACTCGACAAAAAATTTAAATGGCAATCTGAGATCTGGATAGCAGATATCGATGGTGAGAATGCAAAAAAATTAACCGATCAAAATAGTTATTTAGTTCATCCAATTTTTATTCCAAATAGCAAAAATGAATACCTTTATATCTCATATTTAAATGGTCCTCCAAAAATTCATAAAAGCTCAATTACAAATTCAAAAGAGAGCAAGCCAATCATAAATTTAAGAGGTAATCAACTACTTCCTGCTATTTCAAAAAATGGTGACAAATTAGCCTTTATAAGTGATGCAGCAGGAGGACCTGATCTATTTTTGCAACATTTCGATGATAACTTTCAACCAATTGGAAAACCACTTCAGCTTTTTTCTTATCCAAGATCTACACAAGCTTCTCCAACATTTTCACCAGACGGACAAAAGCTTGCGTTTGTATCTGATAAAGATGGTGGTGTTAGAATATATGTGATTGCTATTTCAGATAATGCTTATACAAGAAAAAGACCCGTTGCACATTTAATTACTAAAAAGAACAGAGAAAATGTAACACCTTCTTGGTCGAAAGATGGTAAAAAATTAGCTTTTAGTGCTAAAATTAATAACATCAGGCAAATATGTATATATGACTTTGAAAAAGATGAAGAGTGGCAATTAACTTATGGAGCTAATAACAAAGAAAATCCTTTTTGGGCAAATGATAATCTACACATTGTATTCAACACTGAAGATATAACTGAAACGGAATTATATTTAATAAATATAAACCAAAAAGAAGCTGTAAAAATTACAAAAAATGAAGGAAAAAAAAGATTTCCTTCATTTGAACCCTAAAAATCAATAAAGGGAAAACTTAAAGGGCAATTTATGAAAAAAATATTTACTTTATTTTTTATTTTTACACTACTTGTTTTAACAAGTTGTGAAAGATCTTCAGATACCTGGGAAAATGTAAAAACAGCCAGCAGATACCTAAAAAAGGGAATAAATTCTCTTTGGGGTAAAGATTCAAATTCATACTGGGTACAAAATGAAGAAGACTTTAAAGGACCAGATGATGAAGATTTTATTCCATTAAATGAAAAAGATTTAAAAGGTGGCTTTTCCTCATCAGATAAGAATTTTGCACAACCCAAAGAAAATTTTGGAGAAGGTAAAATTCCTGGTTTTGATAATTTTAAAACGCCTTCGCATTTAGCATCTATTTTCAGAAAGGTACATTTTCAAACAGACGATCATGTTTTAAGAGATAAAGAAGATTTAATCATCATTCAAAAAATTGCAAATTATCTGCAAAAAAATTCAAATGTCTATTTAAATATTGAAGCACATTGCGATGAAAGAGCATCTGCCGCATATAATATGGCGCTTGGAACTAGAAGAGCTAATCATTTAAGAGTTCTTTTAATCAAACACGGCATCGATTTTAACAGAATTTACACAGTATCATACGGAAGAGAAAAGCCAATAGCATTCGGCCATTCTGCGCAAGATTGGCAATTAAATAGACGTGGTGAATTTAAAATATTTGAAAAACAACAATAATTTATGAAAAAAACAAAAATATTATCAATTGCTTTTTTAGCAATATATTTAAGCGCATGCTCTCCTATGAAATCTTCTCCTAAAGAAGAAAAACACCAGCTCGAGCTAACTCTGCATGAACTCCAAACAAATCTAGATGATTTAAGGCACGACATTAACTGTTTTCATACAGAGATGCAAATAGTAGATGGCAAAGTTAAACATCAAGAAGATGCAACTCAAAATTTAAAACAGCAACATTTAGAAAAGCTCCAATTAAAAATTGAAAATCTTACAAAACTCTTTAGTGAAATGGAAAATAAAATTACTCTATTTGAAACCAAATCACATAGTTTAAACTCCAATTTTTCAAATTTATCAAACCATGCAAATGAAACAACTTTAGCGCTCACTCAACATAAAGACAAAATAAATGAACTTGAAAAGATCATTTTAAAACAAAACGCTAGATTAGAAGATATTGCTAAAGTAAAGACCACATTAGAAGATATTGTAAAAACGATAAAGTCTAATAGTTCAAACTATTTAATTTATAAAGTGAAAGCTAAAGACTCTCTCGAAAAAATTGCTAAAATTAATAACGTAACTGTAGATTCAATAAAGCATCTAAATGCTTTAGAAAATGATTTAATCGTTGTAGGACAAAAACTTAAGATTCCAAAGTAAGAGAAACCATTTGAAAACTCTAAAATATTTTTCTTTAATTTCTATAGTTATTTTAGCTATGTCTACTGCAAGCGCTAGACATGAAAATTATAAGTCTAAACCTAAATGTCCACCAACACCATGTTTGTGTGGTATTCCAAAACCACCTGAGACATCTGCTTATAATCAAAGCGCTAGAGTTAATGTTTGTGGAGCTAAAGATGCTTTTGTAACAGGCTCATTTATATATTGGGAAGCTTTAGAACAGGGACATTATCTTGTTTTATTAAGAAACGATAGTTCTACTCCGACAAGACAACAAGCTGTTAATATTGATTATGAATTTGATCCTGGTTTTAAAGTAGGGATTGGATACAACTTTAAATATGATGATTGGACAACTTATGTAGAATACACCCGCTATCATTCTAGAAATAGTTTTTCCAAAACAAGACCTTCTTGGGCTACAACTCAAGTATATTTCTGGCTTAGCTCTAATGATCTAGCAAATGAATATCGATCAAATTTAAAAATAGAGTTAGATATTCTAGATTTAGAACTCTCTCGCTCAGAATATCGAGGACAAAAGCTTATTTTTAGCCCATTTTGGGGGTTAAAAGGAGGTTTTATAGATCAATCGTTTACTTTTACAGCTGTGTTTACATCATCTAATCTTTCTAATACAGTTAAATCTGATTCATATCTTATCGGGCCTAGAATTGGTTTTTATACCAAATGGCTATTTGGAAAAGGATTTTCTCTTAATGGTAAAGCAGCTGCAAGTTTGAATTATCAAAAATTCCATAATATGAGCGCCTCTTTTCAAAATATGAAAATTGATAATGACTATGTGGTTTCACCTATTGTTGAATTACTACTAGGTTTCAATTGGGGATCTTATTTTGATAAGAATCATTGGCATTTTGATATCTTTGCAGGATATGAAGTGCAAGTTTTATGGAATCAAAACATGATAGTTAAAGAAAGAATTCTTTCAGCAAATGCTAATATAGATTCAGAGCAACTAACTCTACATGGTTTAAATGTAGGTGCAAGATTTGATTTTTAACTAAAACAATAAGAGGATATATATGAAAACAAAATTTTTTTTAGCAATAACTTTAGCTATTTTAACTACTACAAATCTATTAGCAAATCAAAACAATTGCCCCCCAAAGGATGATTGTGAATGCCCTCCTTGCGGTTGTGACATACCTCCTTGCCCAACTATCTCTGCTTATAATCAAAGTGCAAGAGTAAATGTTTGTGGATCTTGGGATGCATTTGTAACAGGCTCATTTATATATTGGGAAGCTTTAGAACAAGGATTGAGACTCGGTAGCTTTGCTAATACAGATTCTGGAGCTACAAGATTTGAAAGAGTCGATATGACATCTGATTATAAAGCAGGATTCAAAGCAGGGATTGGCTATAACTTCAATTATGACAATTGGACAGCTTATGTAGAGTATACTAGATTTCATCCAACTATTAAATTCTCAAAAGACAGACCTTCTTGGGCATTGTCCTTTCTTAGTCAATGGCATGGATCTGTTGGTGTTTTACCTGATACTCTTACATCTAGATGGAAAATAAAATATGATCTATTAGATCTAGAACTATCTAGATATGAATATAGAGGAACAAAACTGATTTTTAATCCATTTTTTGGTCTAAAAGGTGGATGGTTAGATCAATCTTTTACATTTACTGAAGTTAATTCATCTGACAGCCTTACAACTGTTGTAACATCAGATTCTTGGCTAATAGGGCCTAGAGCTGGAATCTATTCAAAGTGGCTACTTGGCTGTGATTTTAGTATCTTAGGTAAAGCTGCTGGATCTTTATTATATCAAAAATTATCAAACTTAAATTCATCTATTAATTCTTCCCTTGGCGGTAAAATAACAGCAAAAGCAAATAGCATACATAATATAGCTCCATTTGCTGAACTGCTTTTAGGACTAAATTGGGGTTCATATTTTGGAAATAATAACTGGTATTTTGATGTCTTTGCAGCATATGAACTGCAATATATTTGGGATCAAAATTATTTGAGTTCAACTATTAGTGGATCTGCAATAGATAAAAGCAATTTATATTTTCATGGCCTAAATATCACTGCAAGACTTGATTTTTAATGCTTAAAAACACACTACCAAATATTAAACCGAAAAACATGAAATTTTTCGGTTTTTTTAGTTTTTTACAGATAAAATAAAAATAATTTATATGTATTTTAAAATATTTCTTTACACTCTTGCAAGAAAAAAAAGTATAAATATAATTTTAAACTACCTTCTTTAACTAGATATATCCTAAGGCCTTACGTTTAAAGGCGTTTATTCATAAACTAAATATTTTAATACAGCTATTTCAATATTAATTATATTGACTAAAACAGTTTTTTACTATATAATAACTATATTAACAATATAATAAATATATAATACTGAATTAATAGGAAATAATAACAATGAGCGCTAGTGATATAAAATCAGTATCTATGCCAATTGCCGATACTTCTATTAGAGCTATTAATAGTGCTATAGATCCAAACTTTAGCTTAAAATGCTCTTTGGATGTAAATGGCAAGATAACTACTTTAGCAATAGATAAAATTGCTTTGGTTAAAGATGGTAAAATTTCAGATGATGCAAATTTATCTGAAAGCTCAATTATGTCTTTAAAAAAAGATCTAGAAGAAGCTTTTGAAGAAGAAAGCAAAAATTTTCCAAAGAATAAAGAATTTAAAATCAAATCTATAAATGATGATTTGAACTTGCAGACAAAAAGTCCAAAGTTACTTAATTCTCTTAAAAGAATTTTTCTTAGTTATTTTAAAATACCAACAACTAAAACCTATGAGAAAAGAACCACTGAAATAACAGAAACAGCAGCAAGCAAGATTTTTGATATTCAAGATGCTTATAGAACAAATTCTATATCCGATAAAACAGCTCTACATAACATTGAGCAACTTAAAGCCAAACCAAATGCTAATAAAACTTATGTAAAACTATTACTCACTGCTTTAACTATCGGTTTACTTGCTGGAATTATTGGAGTTGGCGCAATTTTACCTCACTTTGGTATAGCGTATCTTACTAAACTTGCTATTCCAGGTATACCAACTTCCATTGCTATTCCCCTCATTGGTGTTGGTTTATCTACTTTTTCATTATATGCAGCCTTAAAAATCGCTGCTAAAAAAAATCAAAAAGCAAAAGATTATTTAAATGCTATTCAACTTTTAAAAAGTAATCTTTTTTTAGAGAGTAACTTAAACGATATTATAAATACTGCTCTGTTCATTTTAATGACTCTTACAATGATCCATGCTCCATGGTTTGCAACCCTACAAGGTTGTTTAGCATATCCAACAGGAGCTCTACTTATTGCATCTGGCGTGTACCAATTAGGCGAATCTATCGTAAGCATGATAAATAATAGAAAAATTAAAGATAACAAAGAGATGATAATCTCTACGCTTAACATATTATGCTCTTGTGCAGTTATAACAATGGGTCTTTTAACAGCTATTGGATTGATAAACTCTCCAATAACTATCGCTGTAATGGCTATTTTCGGAGGTCTAATGGTAACTGTAAACGCTTATAATCTTAAAAAATCTTATGATCAATACAAAGAGATCAAAAAGATCGATGTAACAAACGCTGAAGCTATTTTTAACTTTTTAAAAAACAAACTATCTTTAAACACAGATGAAATAAAAAGTCTCAAAGCTAAAATAGATAAAATGTCAAAAGAAGAGATTATAGAGTGGATTGAAAAAAACTACAAAAACTTTGAAAAAGAGCAAGCTGAAATTTTCAAGCAACTAAAAGAAAAACTAGAAGTAGCAAAAGAAAGAGCAGAAGCTGAAATATTAAAAGATATAAGAAAAATAATGCTTTTTGAAGAGATTAAAAACGGAACAGAGTCAAAAATTGAGAGATTTGGATCTATTGTAACAAAAGAGACTCTAATAAAAACTCTAGAAGATCTTGATAAATATAAAAAAGACTCAAAAGCCAATGAAAAAAACCTAATCGATCTTTTCGCTACTATAAAAAAAGAGACGAAAGCCAAAACAATAGCTGAGATCATTAAATTCTTAGTTATAAATATTCCTTTAATGGTTGTTCCATTTTTAAATATAGCGAATTTAATAAATGTAAATTTATATGACTATTTGATGGCAGCTGGACTTTTCTCAAATATAGCAGTAAATATTACACCAAGATATAGAAACATACCTCCTGCAATGATAAAAAAGGTATTGGATATCAATACTGCTCTAAAAACAAAAGAATATCTTAAATACAAAAAATTAATATCAAAAAATAGTAAAAAAGCAGATGATGAAACCACTGAAAAAGTAAAAATAGTAGCTACAAAAGAAAAAATTGCTGCTTAAATTATTTATTATTTTTAAAAATTTAAAAATTTCTTAATTTTTTTCTTTTTTTTTAAAAACTTCCAATTTATTCTAATATATACCGGTGGTGTAATAGCTTTGAGGAGCATATGAGTCAAAAAAAACGTATATTGTTAATAGAAGATGAAGAAAATTCAGCAGCGCTTATAAAATTGCAAGCAGAAAATCTGGACTATCAACTTCATGTTGAAGTAGATGGCATCAATGGATTTAGAGCTATTGAAAGGGAAAAACCAGATTTAGTTATTTTAGATATTTGGCTGCCGGGACAAAATGGTTTTGACATTGTAAGAAAAATAAAAAATTCATCTGAGCTAAAAAGAATTCCTTTGATTATTCTTTCAGAAAAAAATGAAGAGCTAGATATCGTTTTAGGCTTAGAGCTTGGTGCTGACGATTATATTACTAAACCATTTTCTGTAAAAATTTTATTTTCAAAAATAAAAGCAATTCTTCGAAGAAAAAAAGAGAGCTCAAAAACATTAAAAAATATAGCTTTTTCAGATTTTACTTTAGAAGTAGATAAATATATCTTAAGAAAAGGACAAAAAGAGATTCCTCTAACTTTGTCTGAATTCGGTATATTAAAAAGACTCTTGAGTCATAAAAATCAAGTTTTATCTAGATCTCAACTTTTAGATGATATCAATAATGATGATGCATTTATTGTTGATAGAAACATAGATGTTCATATAGCGTCACTCAGAAAAAAATTAGGCTCTCACTCCCTCATAGAAACGGTAAGAGGAATCGGGTATCGATACAAAGAAACCATATAATTTTACACTGGACATTTTAATTAATTAGTATTATTGATTATTCTTAAAGTAATATATAATTTTAGGTAAAATATTATGACCTTTTATAAGTTTTGGAGGGGAAAAAACATGAAAAAAATATATCTCATCTTATGCTTAATCGGAATAATCCTAGTTGGCTGTGAGAGCAAAACCGCTACAGGAGCTGTTGTTGGTGCGGGTGTTGGAGCAGGCGTTGGAGCTGCTCTTGGTGGAGGCGCTGGAGCTGCTATCGGAGCAGGAGCTGGAGCTGCATCAGGTGCTCTTGTTGGCGCTGCTTTAGATGAGCAAGATAGAAAGATCATGGAAAAAACATCTCCTAGAACCGTTGAAAGAATGGATAGAAAAGAGCCTTTAACTATCAATGATATAATCAAGTTATCTCAAGGTGGAGTTAGCGATGATACGATTATAAGATATATCCAAGAGACAAGAACCACATATAACTTATCCCAAGCGCAAATCAATAGACTTCAAGAAGCTGGCGTTTCTCAAAGAGTGATAAATTACATGGTCGATACGGGAAAATAAATTTAAACAAATAAATTTGAACAAATAAATTTGAACATTTTTTTAAAAAAAAATTAAATGCATAAGATTTTATCTTTTCAAAATATCTACTTTTTGCAAGCATAAATATATAAGTCTAAATTAAGGAGCAAAAGTGAACATTCACTTAGATAGTGAAGTTTATAGATTCAATCAAGTTTTTTTTCAAAAAAAGGCAACTAAAAATTATAATCTGACCACTAAGAAATTAAAAAAAATTATAAAATCTTTTTTTATTTTTAATATCAGTTTTTTTTCTCTTTTTTTAGTTGAAGCAATTTTATTTACTCTTTTATTTTCAGTTTTTAGCTCATCTGTTTTCTTAGCTCTTTTATTAGCTAGTATGTTTTTAACAAGCTTTACTTACCTTGTTTTACTTTTTTATTTTCAATCTAAAAAAACAGAGCAGTTAATTAATCTAAAAGATCATTTTATCAAAGTATGTAAGAGAGCTTTATCGATTCCAATCGGTTCTGCCGAGCATCATTTAACAATAGCTTTAGCCGCTTTAAAGCTCACGGATAATCTAAGTGAAAATGAACATAAGTTATTGAAATTTCCAAAGATTTTTTTTAAAATTTTTAAAAAACTTGACTCCTTTTTAATAAAAGAAGATGTTTTTAAATTTAAAGAATCTCTTTTAATTGCAGCTATTTTAGAACATCTAAACCAGCTAAAAATCTCTCCAACAGATTTAGAAGTGCATACATCTCTCACAAATATCTATACATCTCTTTTTTCATTATATAAAGAAGCTAAAGTTAAAATATTTTTTTCAAAAAATCAAAAAGATCATTTAGAGCAAAAATATCTATCTTGCATAAAAATAGCTATTGAAGAATTTAAAATATTAAATGATTATGCCCCAAACGATCCTTGGATTCACTTGCAGCTTGCTAAAAGTTATAATAGGCTTGGTTTAAAAATTGATGAGCTAAAAGAATATGAAATTGTCTATAAGCTCTGCCCTAAAGACAACAATATTTTATTTAAGCTCGGCTGTCTATATTTTGAAACTAAATCAAATTCCAAAGGGCTTAGAGTCTATGAAGAATTAAAAATGAGAGCCTTCAAAGATACTGATAAACTTTTAGATCTATATGGGGTTTACAAAAACTTTGAACTCCTTCAAGAAAATCTATAAAAAAAATTTAGTTAATCAAAAAATACATTATCTTTTATTATTCTCTTCTTAAAAGTATAATTAAGTCAAAAACGGAAAGAAGACTATGAAAGATTTTTTCACAAAAATTTTATTGTTATTTGTTTGTATGCTTTCTTTTGGGTATGCAGATGAAAATCCTTTATTTAATCCTCAAACCCAAGAAGAAGCTCTTTTCTTAAGAAGAATTGCAGAGTTTTGGCAAGATGAGGAGTTTGAAATAGCCAAATATCAAATAGAAAACTACATATCTGAGCATCCTAAAAGCGATATGATAGACTCTTTATATGCTATTTTAGGAAACATTCATATGAATGAAAAAAGCTATTCAAAAGCTGTCGCTGCTTTTGAAAATATTAAAGATGAAGATGTAAAAGATAAAATTGGAGTAAATCTCCTAGCTTCTTTATATCATTTAAAATGGCATTTAAGACTTATAGATGAGTGCGACTACTACATTACTAGAGTCGATGGTGAGCTAAAAGATAAAATTACATACTTAAGAGCAATATCTCTATATAACAGATCTCTAGAGATTGAAGATCAAAATGAGATAAATGCTCTTATAGTAGAATCAAAAGATGGCTTTGAAGCTTTAGTAGATACAAAATTTGAAAATCAAGCAAGAGAATATCTATCTCAAATTCA
This sequence comes from Candidatus Anoxychlamydiales bacterium, assembly GCA_011064875.1. Lineage (GTDB taxonomy): Bacteria > Chlamydiota > Chlamydiia > Chlamydiales > SM23-39 > JAAKFX01. The sequence goes on from JAAKFV010000014.1 coordinate 19,412, forward strand.
TAAAACTTTAAATGATTTTGAAAAAGCTAGTGATTGTTATATGCACCTCGCAAATAGCGATCCTACAAAAAAAGATGAATATCTTTTTAGCGCTGCACTCCTGCAAGCTCATTTTGATAAAGAAAGAGCGCTCCAAACTTTTAATGAAATAACAAAAGGCACGTCTTTAAAATCCAAAGATGCAGCGTATAATAAACTCTTACTTTTATATGAAATGAAACGTTTTTCAGATATATCTTTAGAAAAAGATACTCTTTTAAATTTAATCGAAAAAGATAAAAAATCTTTAGCTTATTTTTTTATTGGACGCTCTTTTTTCAAACAAAAAGATTATGAAAATTCATTATTTCATTTAGAAAAAGCATTGAGCTTTGATCTAGAATCCCAAGAGACTAAACTATCACATATCATGCTGATGCAAAGTGCTTTTCATTTAAATGATTTTGATGTTTTCAATAGATCATTTGATGAATTCGTTTTAAATTATCCAAATGATGAAAAACTTTTTGAGAGTTTATTTGCAAAAGCAATGCTCAATAAAAATAATGAAAAATATGATGAGTCCCTTAAAATTTTTGAAAATATAATTTCACAAGATTTTGATGAAGCAAAATATTTGGAAAATTTTTTATTTGAATATGCTAATTTACTTTTTTTAACAAACAACACAAAAAAGAGTAAAGATACATTCAAAGAACTTATTACAATTTCAGAAAATAAAGATCTTATAAAAACATCGCTTCAATATATTGTTAATGCCTCTATAAAAGATCTACAAAATGAAACATCTGAAAGTAAATTAGTACTAATTAGACAAACTTTAGTAAATGAAATTGAAAGTCTTTTAGAAACTGAAGAGCTCTTTGAAAAAGATGAGATTTCAGAGTTTAATTTCACTTTGGCTAAAACTCATTTTGATTTAGAAAATTTTGAAGATAGCTTAACTATTTTACAAACTTTACTAGAAGAAGATAAAAAATCTTATTTTTCAAACGATAACTTATCCGAAATAAACCTACTAATTGGATTTTGTATAAGAAATACAACAAATGATCTAGATGAGTTTATCCGCTTCGCAAATGTGTCTTTAGATCTATCTAACGATTCAAAACATAAATTTATAACTTATATTAACCTATTCAACAGCCATTTAGAACTCGCAAAAAAAGATGATGTTATAGATGATGAGCAGTTAGAAAAAGCTGCATTTAATCTTTTTAATGCTTTCTCAATTGCTAAAAGCAAGATAAATAAAAATAATCTGATATGGCTAAGTGATTTTTTATCTAATAAAGTTAGTAGCTATATATCTGAATATTACAAGAACACTCTTTTTGCAAATAAAAAAATGGTTGCTTATTCAAAAAATGCTTCTATTATTTATACGGAGCTCTTAAATAGCGAAGATACAGAAAATGTTGAAGAGTTCTCTATTAAACTCGCCTATTTATATACCCTTCAAGATAATTTAGACGATGCAGCTTCTCTTTTAGAAAAGCTTATTCACAACTACCGTTTTTATCCTGAAAATCCTTTCAAAGCGCCTGAACAAGCAATTTTTGAACTTGCAAAAATCTATGAAAAACAAAATTTGAAAGAAAAAGCAATTAGTTTATATGAGGAATTTATCCAAATTTTCAAAAAAGAGAATAGATTTAAATCTCAATCTTTATTACACTTGTCTAGATTATGGCTCTCAAATGTTGCAAAAGAAGATTTTGTAGTTTCTAATAAAGAACTTGAAAAAATCATAAGCACTTTAAAAACAGTTAGTTTTCAAAAAATATTTGAAAATGAACCGACACATTTAGAAGCTGCACTTGATTATGTAGATGTTGTTTGTTATATGGAAAACAATGAATGCTATGAAAAAAGACTCTTTTTATTAGGAAGACTAAAAGAAAATTTTACCTCTACTGAGGATGTTATCTCACAGGACTATCAAGCTATGAGAGAGGTCCTTAAAGATAAAGAAAAAATATATAGTGCATACATGCTAGAAGTTGCAGCTGAAAAAAATATTTATTTAGGATTCTTAGAAAATGATCAAAAAAGAATTGATAAAGCAAGGCTTCAGTTAACTCGTTTGCAAGAAAATGAACTTATTTGCACAAAGTATTTAGAAGATAGGGTTAATGAACACCTAAAATTAATAGAGGAATATCCTTTTGAAGAAAAATAAAAACAATCTCTTTTTAAAAATTTCTGTTTTTATTTCAATAGCTATCCATGTGGTAGCTATTGCTTCTATTAATCATTTAGAGATTAAATCTTATCTCGCTTCTAATAACATCATGTTTTCTAATAAAACAGATGCCTATAGGAGTAAAAAAAATGTAAATCAAATTATAAATATTGTTTTGCAAAAGAAACAAAAAAATATTTTATCTCAAATCAAAAGCAAAAAAACTCAACTTCCAACAAATGAATCAACTACTTTTCTAAAAAATGAATTTAACCTAAAAAAAGATTCTCTTTTATCCAAAGGCTTTCCCTTTTCCTCTACATCACCTAAAAATGAGCTTTATAAACTAGTTGAAAGCAAAAATATCTTACCGACTATTGATAATGAAAACTCAATAATTGCTATATCTTTTCAAGCAATGGCTTCTTATAAAAGTGAAGATGAAATAAAAAATGAAACCGATAATCTTTTATCTTCCATGCCAGAGACAGAAAAAGATACAAAATTAAAAACTTGCTTTAACTATCCTTTAAATGAAATAGATAAATCAGAATTTCAATTTGCAAGTTTTTTAGAGAGTGAAGAAAACAATTTAGATGCTTTAACCAAACTTAAACAAAAAAAAATCAAGCTCTTTCCATATAATTTCTCCTTAATGCATATGCCTGAGCTCTCCGATTTAACAACACTCTCCTATAAAGATTTTTTTGATATCGATGTCTCTTTTGCTCCGAATTTAGATGAAAAAGGCTTTATTTTTGCAATCACACTCATTCCTAAACACTCAATGAAGTTAAAAAGATTAAAACAGAATGTGTTCTTTTTAGTAGATAGATCTAACTCTATCCAAAAAGATAGACTCACCTCTACACGCCACGCAATAACGTCGAGTCTTTCTTCTTTAGGAAAAGATGATAGTTTTAATATCTTAGCTTTCGATACAAAACTAGATGTTTTATCAACTCAAAACCTAAGTCCTGATGAGAATGTATCTTTATCTAGAGCCAAATCCTTTTTAAGAAAACAAAATATCGGCAGCTTTTTTTCTTCTACAAATTTTTCTATCCCTCTTTTCAAAATTTTAAATTCAAATGTAAAAAATGATGAAGTCAATATTGCAATACTTCTTTCAAATGGTGATGGGTTAAACAAATTTAAGAACTATAGAATTTTTAATGATTGGACCAGATTAAATGGTGGAAATCTATCTTTATATACAATTGGTCTAGAGAGTGATAAAAACTTATCAATCTTAGAGCTTTTTAGTTTTTTTAATAAAGGCAAGCTGCTCCCTTCTTCAACAAATAGAGGCATAAAAAGAAAGCTTCAAAAATTACTTAAATCAATTAGCTATCCAATCGCAAAAGATATCGTATCTAACGCAATCTGCTTAGAAAAATCAGCTAATATAAAACTATACCCTCTCTCTGATCAATCCCCTAATTTATATATGAATGAACCATATGTAATACTTGGAACAACTGATAAGCTCACAGATTTTACAATATTTGTTCAAGGAAAAGGAAAAGATAACTTTTTCAACTTAAAAAAACACATCTGTTTTGATCAAGCAAAACAAGGTGGAAAAATTCTTCAAAAAGAGTTAGCTGTGAAAAAAGCATCAAAATGCTATGAAGAGTTTTTAGCAGACAATAACCCAAATCACTTAAAAGAAGCAAATCATCATCTAGAACCATTTGAAATAGAGCCCGCTTTTAGATGAGCTTAAAAATAATAGCCGGCAAATTCAAAGGAAAAAAGCTACTTACCACAAAAGATATAAGGCCCGCTACTTCTTTAGTTAGAGGTTCAATTTTTAATATCTCTCAAAATTTTATTGAAAACGCTAGTTTTTTAGATATTTTCTCAGGATCTGGAGCGCTTGGTTTAGAAGCGCTATCTAGAGGAGCAAGAAAAGCTACTTTTATCGATAAAAATTTTAAGTCTTGTCAAATAATTAAAAAAAATATCAAAGCTCTAGGAGTTGAAGATCAAACAAAAATAGTTCAAAAAGATGCAATGCAGGCTATAAAAACCTTAGAAGGCTCTTTTGATATTATCACGATAGATCCTCCTTTTATAATATATAAGGAAAATCCAACTTATATCAACTCGCTTTTATCTTTATTGGAAACTCTAAATCTAATAACTCAAAATAGCCTAATTTTTTTAGAAGAACCAACTTATTCTAAAAGAGATCCTAACATTGAAGATCTAAATCTATTAAATAAAAGAAAGTATGGATCTTGTTTTCTTTTAGAATATGCATGCAAAAAAGCCCTTTTCAATTAAAGATAGGCATAAACATATTGAAACAAGCTGCAAAAGAATTTGTCGATTTATTTTCTTTTCGTAATTTCTTTCAACTTTTTTACTTTCTTGAAACTTTTCCATATTCTAAATCTAGAACACTAGTTATATTATCAGGAATTTAAGGATCTTCTTTAGGCCCTATTACTTCTTTCATCCAGGCAGAGTTTTTCTCATACTTAGTATTTAGTAAGTTTTTTTTCGTTTAATTTGAAATCCCGGTTAATTGATTTAGAGTTTTTTGCAAGAATTTTTTTTCATTTAATTCTTTCTGGATTTTTTTCCGTTCTAATTTATATTTTTCTAAAATAGGATCATCGTTAAAAGACAATCTATAAGATCTAAACTTAGGTAAAAGTAAATGTGATAAAGATGGTTGTTCTTGTTCCTCTTTCTCTTTTATACTAGCAAAGAAAGAATGAATTTCTTTAGATTCGATTTTTTTCTTCATATCCATAGAAAAGAAATAAGAATTTTTAAGACCGTATCCATAGGTAATACCCATAAGTAGATGATTTGAGAACACTTGATTCCAAAAAGACGAATCAATATTTTTAAAATCCATAGTAACGGAAATAGGATCAAAATCATATCCGAGCTCTTTCTTAAATACATCATAGTTTTTTAAAAGAGTCGTTATCATCTCTTGAATATTCAGGATATATCCAAAAGCGATTTCCTTGGTTTTTGTTTGACGCTTAGTGAATAAAAAAGGTGATTTAGGATAATTATTGATAAAAGAAACCCATTTTTCCCAATTTATATGAAGATCATAATCATCACAATATTGTTTTATTGCTGCATCCGCTCTTTCTTTCTCTTCTATTTCTGCTGATTTTAAATAAGGTTGAACCGCATGTTCCCAATCTTTTCTGGTAGCATAAATAATTTCTTTCGACGAAAGAGGCTTTGTTCCATAAAGAGTATATATGGCTGAGCTATCTAAAAAAAAATCATGAAAAAATTTATTCATCCAAATCTTTTCTTCTTTGGATATTAAAATTTCAGAGCTTTGATTTTTTTTTTCTTTTTTATCATGACCATATGGCTTGGAACAACTTGTTAAAAAAAATATTGAAAAAAATATTGAAAAAAATATTTCCAATGGTATTATGTTATTTCCTTTTCCAAATAGGAGTTTATATGTACTATAAAATTTCATTTAGTTTCTGTGCGTTTTTTTTAATTTTAAGTATATCACTTTTTAGCCAAAACGTTCAAAAAGAAATTGAGCAAAATCTTCTTATAGAGCATTTAGATGCAACTCAGCAAATCGTTGTTTATGCGCCTTATGCGATAGAAAAATATGAGGATGGCAAGTTATATCTAGATGAAAATCAAATTTATGAAACTAATTTAGGTTCTTTATTAAATTTAACTAATGGAAAAACATTAGTCTTGCCTCCTAGGGTGCAAGGTTTTAATGGACAGTATTTGATAGGATCTAGTGTTCATGCTAAAAAATTATTTAAAAATGTTTGTAATGACTGTCATTATGAGTGGGAAGGAGGGGTTTTTACATCTCAATGCCCTCAATGCGGAAGTACTAATTTTAGTACCGTACCAAATTGGTAAGAATATTATTTAGCTGTAATGCAAATAGAGAAAACCTTTAGTCTTGTATTAAATATTGCTTTGTAAAGCTCTTGTCACCGATTTTGGATCCAAGCTTGAAATGCTTTGCAAAAAACCAAAAACAGCATGTTTAAAGTCTTCAAATTCTTGATAATAGGTATTATAAAGAGTTCTTTCTTTCATCCATTTCCAAAGTCTTTCTATGGGATTTAAATTGGGACTATATGGTGGTAAAAAATGAGCTTGTATTTTAGAGCTTTTGAGATAACTTTTAACAGCTTTGTTTTTGTAATATTTCGCATTATCAAAAAACATGTGTATTTTTCTCTTTGTAGGGTAAGACTTTTCGACCTTCTCTAAAAAGCTTATTGTGGCCTTTGCATTTAGCATCTCATCTTCTTGAAAATGCAACTTTCCCTCCAAAGATCCACCGCTCCGGAAATATTTAGTCTTTGCCTTCCTGTATTAGAAGGGATTTCCTTGCGAACGCCTTTTTTGATCCCCCCATATGAGAGTTGAGTATTATGAGTTGGATGAACACCATCAACGAAGCAAATTGTCTCATCATCTTTTAAGTTTTGTTTCATCTTAAAATATTCAGAGATCCAAGCTTCTTGTATCTCTTTATTTGCTTTGCCTGGAACAAGCGATAGTTTCTTATAAGAAAAGTTATTTCTTTTTAACCAATAACACATACCAGATATGCTATAGGTTATAATGGTCCCCAAAATTTAGACCATTTGCTAAGGTTACAAAGATTATAATCATTGATAACTTTTAATAAGTCTTTATTGTCTATTTTTTATTAGCTAGAAAATTTCAATTTTTTATAAGATAATTGGGAAATATTAATTTTTTAGGAGGTTATATGAGAGTTGCATCAAGTAATTTAATAATTAATAGATCTCAAACAGATAGCCGAGTTCAAGTTCTATCAGGTTGTCCGATTTATCAAAGTCAAATTAATAAAATCGCTAAAGATATATTATTAAAAACCATGGTTGGAGCTTGTGCGTTTACCTGTGTGACTATGACTGTTGCCTCTATAATAATGGCGATAAAAGGCTCCTCAGATTATTCTGAATTAAAAACTGTAGCGGCTAGTAGTATCGCTTTTGGTGCAATTTATGGTTGTTTTTACTATATATTTGATAAAATACACGCCGGTTCTGACGAGGATTTGAATACAAGATTTAGTGAAGAAGAAGACTATTGTTGTTGGCTACCATGATAGATAACGTTAAAAGAATCGAAGCTATTTTGGATAAAAATCCGTTTTAGTTATTAGTGTATTTTTATATATTCGGCTTTTCTTTAGAGCAAAATGTAGCTGTAATAGCCTCATCTATCTGATCTAACAGATGATTTTTTAATTGCTTTAATAATGTCTTCTTTGCTGATAAAATCTTGTCTCTAAACTCTTGACATCTCATCTATTTTATTAGCTTTTAATCACAGAATACGTTGTCATTGCTCTAGCTCCAGGGATGGCAGTCTCTAGAGAATATGAACAGGTAAAAAAATAAATAGCTCCTCTTATCACTTTTGTCGTAATTTCTTTTACATAATTACATAAAAAGCTCAGAGCATCTTTCATAAAAGATACCTTGCTTTTAAATTTATACGATTGAACAAAAAGAATTCCTTTAAAGCATTGGATCACATTATGATTGTACAAGGATTTTCTTTATTTTTCAAGGTCTGTATTGATTGCGGAATAGTGCTTAATAGATTTCCTCTAAGTTCAAGGCTTGTATTGATTGCGGAA
>JAAKFV010000015.1 GCA_011064875.1 Candidatus Anoxychlamydiales bacterium
TCTCAAAAAAAGGATTATAAAATATTTTTAAAAAAAATTATACACATTTTCCTCCACTTTCTAAAGAAAGTGGAATCCAATGTGTCTTTTTCTTGAAATGAGAGTCAAACTCATAGTTGTTTGAAAAAAGACCACTCTCGCTAGTAATTTGATTGAGATCATCATATAAATAAAAGTTTTCATCATTAAGAAACCCTTTCCAGTTGATGTTTGAGATTCTTCCTATTTCATCATATTTGATATTTTGTGAATGATAGGGGGTATCTACAATTATTACTCTTTGAAGCATATCTATGTGATAAAAGACATCTCCAGCGTTTTTTACCAGCTTTTCATGTAATAGATTTCCAGAAAGATCGTAGCGAGTGAATTCATGTTCATATGTTTCTTTATCTTTTGGTGTCCTTATCACTTTCTTTAAGTTGATAGGATCGTATTGATATGCAACAAAAGATTTATCTGGAAAGATGCATTTTATTTTGTTTCCAAGAAGATCGTATTCATTTTTAATTACTAAGCCGCTTGCTTGTTTTTCCTTTAATAGATGGTTTTTAGCATCATATTTTCTCTCAGTTGTTTTATTTGAATAAACATCTTCTACAAGGATTAGTTGATTTAATTTGTTATAAGTGAACTTGTAGTGAATTTGTTGATTTGGAAGATTTTCATCTTGCGTAGAGTTTTGAGAATTATTTTTTGATTTTAACTCTATTTGATTTGAGAGGGCATCATATTTATATTTTAAGATGGTTTTATCTGGCTTTATTGTTTTATGTAGAAGGGCGTATTTATATATGTACTCAGTTGTCTTTTCATCATTAGAGCCATACGCTTCAGTAATTAACAAGGGTTTATTCATGGAATCAAACTTCCAAAAGGTTGTAACTTGTTTTAGCTCTTCACCAAGAGAATTATAGATATAGCTTATCTGTCTTGTTAAATTGTTGTTAAAATCATAGAATTTTTCCTCAAAAGATAGAGTTATTCCATTTGGGCTTAGATGTTTTATGGTTTTTTCTCTATTTAAAGCATCATATGTAGAAATAATTTTTTGATGTAGGGGATTTTCTAGAGTTTTTTGTATGAGATTGTTTTGAGAATCTTCTTGATATATGATATTAGTTTCATTACCACAAGCATCTTTTGTTTTTATTAGCCTTTTAAATACATCAAAATCTCTAGATTCTATAGCCTTCCTGTTTTTTCTAATATTATCTTCAACAGCTGTAATATAAGAGGTTATCTCAATTTTATTATCAGCTGCATCGTATTTGTATTTAGCTTTGGATAAGAGCTCTTTTTTATTGTTTAGCTGTTTTATCTTTTTTACTCTTCCGCTATGGTCTAGTTGATAAGTACTTATTAACTCATCTCCTTCAATCTTTTTTTCTACAAAACCTAGCTCATCATAAAAAAGCTCTTCTACTGATAAAAGTTTATTTTTATTAGAAAAAAAATCTTCTTTGATTTTTCTTCCAGCTCCATCATAAGTAAATTTAGTGATATTCCCATTTGAATCTTTTTTTGAAATCAAATCAAAAGCACTATATACAAAATACTCATCTTGTAAAAACTCATCATTTGAGGAATATATTTTTTTAGATACAGCTCTTTGAAGATAGTCATATTCATATTTAGTTTTTGTACCTAATTGATTTATGTATGTATCTAGAGTGCCATCTAAATTATAAAAATACTCTTCCCTTGTTTTATCTGGATGCTCAACTAAAGTTGGTTTATTAAAAAGATTATAAGAAGTTTTAGTAGTATTCCCTTCAGCATCTTTTTTTTCTATTTGCCTGCCTAGTGCATCATAGCGATAGGAAATTTCAGGATTTTTTATTGACCCAAAGGTATCTTCAACTTGAGGAAAAATCTCTTTTGTTTTATTTCCTGTGCAATCGTATTCATAATGAGTGATATTTCCATAAATGTTTTTTTCATAAATTTTATTGTGTTTAGAGTCATAGTCAAATTCTTCAACATAATCTTTTTGTGTATCTTTTGTGATTTTTTTTGTTAACCTATTGCAGTTGTCATAATGAAAAAATGTCTCTTTTCCTGAAAAATCTTTTTCATAGGTTTTATTATTGCTTTCATCATATTGATAATGAGCCTCTCTTCCTATAGGGTCTGATTCATATGTTAAATTGTCTTTATGATCATATTGGTATGAGAGTGTATATTTTAATTTTCCATCAGATCCATAGACATCTTTTTTTGTCATATTACAATCTAGTGTATAATCATAGACTTCTTTTTTTATTAACTTTTCATCTTTAGTGTCTAAATCTAAATACAGTTCTTCATAAATTTCAGTTAACCCAAATGGTTCTAGATCTCTTGGTTTATATTTTTTTATTAGCCTTCTTGAAACATTTGTAAGATCTTCTTTACTTTCAGATGACCCATCATCTTCAATTTCTTTGATCAAAACATTATGCTCATCGTATTCATAAAAAATTCTTTGTTTTATTAGACCTTCATATCTTATGAATTTCGCTGCAACTAGATCTGTATGATAATTTTCTCCATCTATCTGAGTTATAAGATATGTGTATTCTGTTTTTAAACCGTTTTGTTTTGTCTCTGATTGAATAGAACCATTTTGTGTATGTGTATATTCTTCTATATTTGTATCAACCCCGTTATGAGCAGGAAGAGAGTCTCTGGCTAGTTGAATTGAAACAGGGGATGTATTTGATATATTTCCGAAAATTGTTTTTCTAATAATGTTCCCCTTGTTTTCTCTGTCATAGTTATATCTTTCACCTTTAATAGGATGACTATTTTCATCGTAAATTACTTTTCCAACCAAAAATCCAGCTTGTTCATCGCCTCCCCATATGAATTTCTCTATATTTTTTAAATGTTGAGATCCATTTACATTTTGATACCTTTCAATTTTATCGATTCTTAAATGATCTGGATTATAATGATATTTAATATCATTTCCGAGCCCATCTTTTACAGTTGTTACATTATCATCATAAGTAAAAGAGTGTGTTGTAAAAGCGTGGTTATTGTTTTTTAGCATTAAAATTTCAGAAACTTTTTTATAGTTCTTAGATCGTTTATTATCTAAATGATATTTAAAAATCATTGCTCTATTTTGTGGAGCTCTATACTCATTTAAGAAAAATACTGAGTGTGCTTGATATTGAATGGATGTATGCCCGTAGTGTGAATATGTGTTTTTTAAAACAAAACATGGATAATCTTTATCTGATTCCTCTACATCATATATACATTCTAGCTGTTTATTTGTATGAGTTAAAACTTTGACTTTTTCATTTATAGGTTTAGTGTGATCTCCATCTTTTAAATCTCTAAAATAATTAAGCTCAATTTTTGAATAGAGCCTTGCCATTGGACTAAAAGATTCAATTCTAGCAGGTTGAAAAAATGCCCCATTCATGCAATATTTAACTCTATTGCCATTTGGTAAAATTTCATTATCTAAATGATATCTTTCATCTCCTCCTTTATACCTTTTATAATTTCTAATGGTCCCATCAACACATCTAACCCTTATGCGGCGATCTCCCACCTTTTCAACAACGTTTCTTCTATAATTTGTTTTGGCGCTTATTTGACCTCTAGAAGTGTTTACAAAAGCTTGTTTTCCAGCTCCATCATTATGAAATGAAAGAGTTGTTGTTCCAAATTTCCATTCATTAAATTTTTTTGGATCTTTTTTTTTCAAACTTTTGAATTTTCGAAAAGAATAGGATTGACGAACTCCTGATGGTTCATAGATATCTAATCTTCTATATTTTTGTTTTTTAGGTTGCTCTCGATCTAGATCATATGCAACATATGCATATATATGAGAGAAATGTTCCCATCCTGCATACTTATCTCTACGCTTTAAATATGGGATAGTCTTACCAAACCTTTTGCCTAACATATTAAAATAGTTTTTTCCATAATATGTAGGCTCTTTTCCAGGAGCAACTATGTCTAGAGTGTTTATATAGATGTTTCCAGTTATTGCGCTCACGCACCCTTCAATTAAAGCTGAAGGATCTCCTTCTGTAGTTGCTTGGGTGATTTTTTCAAAATCATCTGAAAAAAGAAATGATGTAGTAAAAATAAAGAAGAAAAATATTCGAAGCACTTAACTCCTCCTTTTTAAAAAAAAGTAAGTGAAATATCAAATAGATTTAAATTTTTGTAAAGAAATTATTAAGTTAAATATTTTTATTCGTTAAAGATGCAAGGTGGTTTGATTTGATAAAAAAAAATCAAAAAGATCCGTTTTTCATCTTTTTACAAACTTATAGTTAATCTCCAACACAATAAGATCGATATCTACTATTTTAACTTTTATCTTTTTTGCAAAAGAGAAAGTTTTATGAGAGCGAGTTCCGACAAGCTGCAAGGCTTCTTCAAAATACTCATAGAAATCATCATCTAACTCAGACACATGTAAAAACCCATCTACAAAATAGTTTTCTAATTCGAAATATATCCCAAAGGGTTTAACTTTTGTAACTGTTGCTACAAATTTTTTATTCGGGTCTTCTTTTAATATTTTTTTTAGAAACCTTAATTTTTTCAACGTTACTAAAGAGGATTCTGCTTTAAAAGAGCGTCTCTCTTTTTCAGAGCAGATTTGAGCGATTTCATTTAAGTTAATTGTTTTATCTTCTTCATCAAATAGAATTCTTTGAGTTATTAGATCTGTATATCTTCTAATAGGGGAAGTGAAGTGAGTGTAGTGTTTTAAAGCGAGGCCAAAATGACCTATGTTATCAGGTGAGTAGCAAGCGAGTCTTAGGTTTTTAATAAATGCTATTGATAAAAGATGTAGATATTTAGAGTCTTTAGCTTCTAAAAATAGATTTTGGATATCAACGTTTGTTGGGCTTTTTGGTAGTTTGAACCCCAAAGATCTTGCTATTTCAAAAAAGTCTTTAAAATCATCAAAGTTTGGTTCTTCATGAATGCGGTAGATAAGGTTTTTACCTTTTTTACTCAAGTGAGTTGCTACGATCTCATTTGCTTTTAACATAAACTCTTCGATTAGCTGATGGGTAATATCGTATTGAACTACATCTATTCTTATAGGGTTTTTATCTTTATCTAAAATAATTCTAGAATCAGGGAGTGCAAAATCAATGCTACCTCTTTGAAACCTTTGTTTTTTTAATAAAAGACATAACTCTACCATATCTTTTAACATTTTTTTGTATTTATGACTCTCTTTAGAGTCTAAAACTTCTTTTGCTTCTTCATAAGTAAATCTCTTTTCACTTTTAATAAAAGATCTTGCGATTTCATAATTTTGAAGATCACCAGAAGAGTTAAATGTCATCAAAACAGAAACAGTAAGTCTAACTTCATTTTCTTTTAAAGAGCAAAGATCAGAAGATAACTCATGTGGAAGCATTGGTACAACTCTATCAGGGAAATAGGTGGAGTTTGATCTTTTAGCTGCTTCTTTATCTAAATGAGTGTTTGGCTTTACAAAGTGAGCTACATCTGTAACATGCACAGCTAGTTGAAAATTACCTTTTTCATCTTTTGAGATAGAAGCGGCATCATCAAAATCTTTAGCGCCTATTGGATCGATTGTAATGGTAGTGAGATTTGTTAAATCCTTTCTTTTTTCTAAATCCTGAGTAGTTACGTTTAGACTTTTAGCTTCTTTGAGCATTTTTTTAGAAAAATGCTGCTCAATATTAAATTCAGCGATTGCAGCTTCTGTATCTTTAGATACATCAGATATGTGAGATAAATATTGTGTCATTTTGCTGAGTGTATTTTCTTTTTTATCTTCCCATTTGATGACCTCCATGATTATTCGATCACCATGTTTTAGGTTTCTATCTGTTTTTACAATAACAGACCAATCAGAGCCAAGAAGAGGTACATAAACTTCATAATGATATTTCTTTTTTGTCTTTGCCCAAATTATGCCAGCTAGATGGGTTTTTTCTCTTTTTAGTATCTTTAGAATTTTCCCATCTAAACCTTTAGAGGTAATGTTTTTAATTTGAACTTCAACAATATCTCCATCTATAGCATTTTTCATCTCGCTTTTAGGTATGAAAATATCTTTGGTTTTTTTGTCTAAACAGACAACAAAACCAAATCCTCGAGGATTTGTTCTTAAAGTTCCTTCAACTATTTTATTTTTCATTTTTTTTATAAAAACTCATATATGTATTTTGTAATAAAGAGACAACTGTCATGGGACCTACTCCCTTTGGAACAGGGGTGATTTGAGAAGCTATTTTTGAAACAGTTTCAAAATCAACATCTCCAAGGACTATTGTAGTTCCATCATTTTGTTTTACGTAGTTTATTCCAACATCAATTACTATAGCTTTATCTTTTACCATATCTTGAGTTACAAATTTTGGTTTTCCAATTGCTGCAACTAATATATCTGCAGATCTTGTTATCTCTTTTAAATTCTTTGAATAGCTATGACAAACTGTCACTGTTGCATTGCAATGAGGTTTTTTCTGCATTAAAATAGCAGCGAGTGGTTTTCCGACAATATTTGATCTTCCAAGTATTACTACATGCTTGGATTCAACTTCGATATTGCTTTTTGTAAGAAGTGTTTTTATTCCAAGGGGAGTACACGATAAAAAACCAGAATCATCTCCAATTAGCATTTTTCCAACATTTACTGGGTGAAAACCATCTACATCTTTATTGGGATCCATTCTTTCAATAACTTTTTTATTCGATATTTGCTTAGGAAGAGGCATCTGCACTAATATTCCATTAACAGTGTCATTTTGATTTAACTTGTCTATTTCATTTAATATAGTACCTTCTTTTTCTTCTTCTTTAAAATGATGTAAATTAAAATCAATACCGACTTTTTCACATGCTTTTTTCTTCATCCGAATATAAATCAAAGATGCAGGATTCCTACCAACTAAGATAACGCTTAAATTTGGTTTGTTTTTGTGTTTGAAGATTTTTTCTTTTATCTCTAAAGCAATTGCTTTCGCAATTTTTGTTCCGTTTATTATCATACTTTATTTAAAAATTTTAAAAATTCATCATGTAAATGTTTGTTGCTAGCTACTATCGCATTTTTGTTCTTTAAAATAACTTTTGAACCATCATAGTGAGTAACTCTGCCACCGGCTTCTTCAATGAGTAAGATTCCAGCTGCGCAGTCCCAAGAACCGAGACCTGTCTCCCAAAAGATATCAAATCTTCCAGCTGCAATATATGCCAAGTCTAAAGAAGCAACTCCAATTCTACGAATAGGAAGACCTAATTTTAAGATATTTAAAAATCGATCTTGGCATTGGTTAGGATTCTCATGTAAATTATATGGAAATCCCGTTGTTAAAAAAGCATCATCTAATTTTTTTGTTTGTGTAACGGAGAGTTTTTCTCCATTTAAAAAAGCTCCTTTGGATTTTTCAGCTACAAATAGCTCATTAATTAATGGATGAAATGTAACAGCAGATATTATCTCATCTTTTTTAGTAACAGCTAAACTCACTGCAAACATAGGAATATCATGCGCAAAATTTACTGTTCCATCTAAAGGATCTATTATCCATTTATATTCACTTTTCTTTTCAAATTCTCCTTCTTCTTCACAAAGTATCGAGTGATCTTCAAATTTTTTGTTTATATATGAGATAATTGTTTTTTCTGAGAGAAGATCATATTCTGTAACTAAATTGTGTTTTCCCTCTTTTTTAGAGATTTTATATTTAGATCTATATCCAGATTTTAAAATATCACCAGCGATCAGAGCTACTTCTACTAAACTCTTCGTGATCTTCGAGAAATCTTTGTTTTCAAACCAATCCATAAATTTTTATATCCAACTTTTCTTAAATATTCAAAAAATAAAATTGGCATTGCAAAAAATAAAAATGCATATATGCCATCTAATATAGGATACATTATTATATCCGTTATTATCCATGTTATAGATAAATTTATTTTTTTATCGAATATAAAAAATAAAATAGGGGATAAAATAGAAAAAATTATGGAAAAGACCATAGTAAATATCGATAAATTTATTGGTTTGTCATTAAAATATTTTTTTTCTCTATACAAAATTATTGAAGATACCAAATATGAAATTGCGTTTATTCCAAAAAAAGTTGAAGAAAATAGATCTTGAGTAAATCCAAGTATCGCCGCTATCCACAAAATCGATATAAAACTTATATTATAAAATAAAAAGATGATTAGAGGGGCAAAAAATATAAACTTAATATTTGAAAAAAAAATCATCGAAAAAAAAGAGACTAAAAAAAACAAAAGTATTTTTGTCTTTATAAAACTTTCTTTTTTTTGTGCCATTTTATAGCCGATGTTAGAATTGTTTTTAAATCAGAGAATTTAGGCTCCCACAGAAGATGCTCTTTAGCTTTTTTAGATGTCGCAAAGAGCATTTCAGGATCTCCCTCTCTTCTTGGTAAAAAGTTCATGGTTATCTTTGTATTAGTAATACTTTGAATTTCATTTATTACTTCTAAAACTGAAAAGCCAGTTTCTGATCCTAAGTTTAGCTCTAATGAACGCTTTTGATCAAAAAGATAATTTAACGACCTCATGTGTGCTGTTGCTAAATCTTGAACATGGATGTAATCTCTAATCGCTGTTCCATCTTTTGTATTAAAATCTGTGCCATATATATTTAAATCAGAGTTGATCCCGAGTGCTGTATCTATAGCTAAAGGAATTAAATGACTCTCTTCTTCTCTATCCTCTCCTATTTCAACATCTAAATCAGCGCCAGCTGCATTAAAATATCTAAGTGATATATACTTTAGATTATATGCCTTTTTATAATCTTTTAAAATTTGCTCAATCATATATTTGGATTTACCATAAGGAGAGATTGGCTCTTGTGGGTGATTCTCACACATCGGGGAAAACTGTGGGTGGCCATAAGTTGCGCATGAGCTTGAAAAGATTAAATATCTAATATCGTTCTCTAACATTGCATTTAATAGATTTAAAGTGCCTATAACATTATTTTCATAGTATTTTTTAGGATTTTTTATTGATTCAGATACCAAAGCATTTGCTGCAAAGTGCATAACAGCTGTGGGCTTTGTTTTTTTTATTACCCAAGAGAGTCTATCTTTATCTTTTAAATCTCCTTTAAAAAAAGATCCCCACTTTATAAAATTTTCATTGCCCGTTGATAAATTATCAAAGGTAATTGGTAAAAATCCTCTTTTTGCAAGCTCTTTACAATTTTGCGATCCAATATATCCAGCACCGCCAGTTACTAAAATAGGCTTTTTCAAAATCAAAATGCTCCCCTCGGAAAAAATATTTTTGGAATGGTTTTTAGAATTAAATAGATATCTAATAAAAATGATTGTTCATCAATATATTTCTCTTCCATTTTTAGTCTCTCTTCAATTGTTATTTCACTTCTTCCAGATACTTGCCAAATTCCTGTAATCCCAGGTCTCATCGATAAAATCTTTTCAGTTTTATTTCCCAAATACTTTTTGATCTCTATTTGAAAATTTTCTTTTTTTCCAATAAGTGCAAAAGGTCTAGGACCAACTACACTTAAATCTCCTTTTAATACATTTATAAATTGAGGTAGTTCATCGAGCGATGTTTTTCTTAAAAAATGTCCCAAGGGTGTTATCCTAGGATCATTTCTTAGTTTCTGAAATGTCTCCCATTCATATCTCAATATATCGTTTTGTTTTAAAAGCTTATGTAATAAAGAGTCCGCTTTTTTATACATCGTTCTAAACTTAATACACTTGATAATTTTTCCTCCTCTTCCAAGTCTATCTGATATATAAAATATAGATCCCCCGGAAGTCAAGAAAATCATAATTGAAATGATTAAATAAGCAGGGGAGAAAACTATCAAAACAAATAAACTAAATAAAATATCGAAAATTCTTTTAGAAGGTTTATGTTTAAAAGGGTATAAATATACGTTTTTGCAAGACATATTATTTTTGTTTTTGTTATATAAGGTATATCCTTAATATGATAATTTTGCAATGAAATTAGCTTGTTAAAACTCTTCAGAATCTTTAAACTAAATAAATCAAGAAGGCTTTTTCTTGAAGAAAAAGACACATTGGATTCCACTTTCTTTCGAAAGTGGAGGAAAATGTGTAGATTTTTTTTAACAAGATTTTAGAGATGTTTTTTTTATATCGTTGTCGTCTGATCGATAATTTTAAGCCTTTTCTTATTACAAATCAGGTTAAATTTTTAAATTCTTAGCGAACTCATAACTAATCAGAGCCATTGATTCACTGTTTTTATATGCATCTTCTTGATGAGACATTTTGAGCAACTTTTTTCCTCCATCTGATTTAGCTAAATTAGCTATTGATTCAAGAACTTCTTTTTCGGAGGCACTAAAAATAGTTAAATTTGCGGGTTCAATAGTATTTAAAGTATGGCCCTCAGTTTGGATTAGCATATTTTCCTGAAGCATAAAATTGAACAGATTTGTATATTGCTCAGGACAAGGACCATATTCCAAATGGGCATATCTTGTACCGGTAATACTCTTGCCATAAAGTTGATAATGTTTAAAATCTGCGTAGAATAAAGCTTTATTTAAAAAAAGTGGGCTTTTCGTAACTCCTATAAGATATTTCACAGCTTGTTTAAAAAGTTCCCAACTAAAACATCGTTTGCCACTATAAATATCAGGAGAATGGCTTTTCCAATGAACATTAAGAGCGCTATATTCTGCATAAGCTTCATCGCATTTTAATCTTATTAGTTCATCTTGACTAGCATCTTGCACAAAGTAAGTTTCCCAGCGTTTAATGCTTGCTTCTCCAATTTTTAAATAATTTGAAAAAGCAGCTTGAGACATACCAAACAAATTACGAAAATGTACAATTTCTTCAGAAGTCAATAAATCATATGTTTTACGATATGCATCAGCTGCAGCTTTTCTCATTTGATTCATTTGTGTATCATTCATAAATGGTGTATGACATTTAACACAAACCATTGCAGGAACAATAATCTCGACTTCTTCTCCCTTTACTTCGGGAGTAAATCGACATTTTTTTTCTTCAAACTTATCTCCACTACATTCTAAACATTTCATAATTAAACCTTACTTTTATGTAGAGATACGTAATAATACGTATTCTCTTTCAGAGCAAATTTAATATACATTTTTTTACCTAATTTTTTGCTGTTCCAACAAAATGCATATAATTCACTTTTTTCTATTTTTTTTTCATATGACTTATCCGGCGGCCTTTTTCCTGCATACTTTTCAGGAGCGATTTCGTCTAAAAGTTCTAAAATTAGATTCCAAATCAGGTCTGATGATTCCATTTCTAGTTCATTAAGTTCTCCAACAACTTTATTAACATTTGCAAATATCCCATTTCGTTCAATCAAAGCATCTTTAGCTGCTTTGATTTTTTTATCCAGCTCCCTATAAGACGGTCGGTTATAGTTCATGTCTTCCTAATACTAAATATTAGCATCATATGATACCAAAAATCAATCATTAAAATCAATAAATATAATAACAGTTTGATAATTAACAACTTAAGCTCGAGAATTCAGGTCATTTTTGATGTGATTTCTTCTAAAAAACTTGTGTTATAAGAAAGGGATTTTAAAATATCTAATGCTCTTTTTTGTAAATCTAAAGCAAATGCTTTTGCCTTTTCAATTCCTAGAATAGCGGGTGCTGTAGCTTTATTTTTTGTGATGTCAGATGACTTTTTATCATCATAATCTGAAATATCATCAAAGAATTGAAAAGCGAGGCCCATATTTTTTGCAAACTCAACAAACTTATTTGTAGTATCATTTGTTGCATCAGAGATAATACAACCAAATTCTATAGCAGCCAAAAAGAGTTTAGCAGTTTTATTAAGATGCATAAATTTTAATTTTTCAAAATCTATCTCCTTTCCTTCATAGCTTAGATCTATTACTTGTCCAGCGATAAGTCCATCTCCTCCTGAGTATTTTGTTAAGGCTCTTATTAGTTTCACTTTTTTAGTATCAGCTAGATTTTTAGCATTTGTAATGATCTCAAATGCATATGTAAGTAAATAATCACCAGTTAAAACAGCTAGCCACTCAGGATACGCTTTATGAAGTGAGGGTTTTCCTCTTCTAAAATCATCATCATCCATACAAGGAAGATCATCATGAATCAAAGAATACGTATGAATAAGCTCTAAAGAAATTGCTGGATCCAAAGCTAGATCTATATTCTTATTAAAAGCTTCAACGGTTGCTAAAACAAGTAGGGGACGGAGTCTTTTTCCAGAAGAGAGCAGTGAATAACTAGCTGCTTCAAAAAGTACTTTTTGATAAGAGCTGTTTTTAGGGATCAGCTCTTTTAATCTATTTTCTATGAGAACTATTTTTTCTTTCATGAATTATTTGATTTGATTTGGCATGCCAATTCCGATGTATTTAAAACCTTTTTTTTCCATATCTACTGGGTGGTATTGATTTCTTCCATCGAAAAGAATAGGGGTTTTCATAATCTTTTTAATCGGATTAAAATTAAGTAATCTAAATTGTTTCCACTCAGTTAAAAGAGCAATAGCATCAGAACCCTCGGCTGCATGATTTTCATCTCTGCACCAAACGATGTTTTTGTTATCTTTAAATAGTTTTTTTGCTTTTTGCATAGCTATCGGATCGAAGAGTCTTAGCTTTGCTCCTTTATTGAGTAACATTTCTATGAAAGTAAGAGAAGGAGCTTCTCTCATATCATCTGTATCTGGTTTGAAAGATAATCCCCAAATGGCTATTGTCTTATCTTTGATTCCGCCGTTTTTAGAAAAGAATTTAATGATGTTATTTGCTAAAATCTTTTTCTGGTTTGTGTTTATTTCATCGACTTTTTCTAGAAGTGAGGCTTTAACTCCTTTTTTTTGAGCTAAAGAGCATAGTGCCTTTATATCTTTCGGAAAGCAAGATCCACCGTAGCCAATACCCGCATATAAAAAGCTATAACCAATTCTAGAATCAGAGCCTATACCTTTTCTAATGTTGTTTACATTAGCTCCAACTTTTTCACAAATATTTGCTATTTCGTTCATAAATGAGATTCTAGTAGCTAGCATTGCGTTAGCTGCGTATTTTGTCATCTCAGATGATAAAATATCCATAAAGATCAATCTATCGTGTTTTAGAGTGAATCCATGATAGAACTCTTTCATTATTTCAGTAGATTTTTCATTTTCAGTGCCAATTACTATCCTATCCGGTTTTAAACAATCTAAGATAGCCGTACCTTCTTTTAAAAATTCAGGATTAGAAACAACATCGAAATCTATTTTTAAATCTCTATTTTTCAACTCTTCTAAAATTATGTTTTTGACTCTAAATGTTGTGCCAACTTCAGCTGTGGATTTTGTAACTACAATTTTATAATCATCAATTAAACTTCCAATAGTTTTAGCAACCTCTTCTATATAACTAGTATTGCATGAGCCATCATCTCTGGAAGGAGTAGGTACACAGATAAAACAGACCATTGCATTTTTGATTGCCTTTTTATAGTCTGTTGTAAAAAAAAGTCTTTTTCCTTTCTGATTTTTTTTAACAAGCTCTTCTAAAGAAGGCTCATATATAGGCATGTGAGATTCATTTAACATTTTTATTTTTTCTTCATCTACATCTAAACATGTAACAATATGACCCATCTCAGCAAAACAGGCACCACTCACTAAACCAACGTAGCCCGTTCCAATAATTGTAATTTCCATAAAAAACTCCTATTGCAAACTTTAAAGAATGCCAAATCTAGAATTTCTTTGAAATGAAAATTTTTACAGCTCAACAAAAAACATTTTTAAAATTATTAGATAAGTGTAGTCTATTTTTTGTTTATGTTTTCATAACTAAAAAAGGAGTTTTTTATGAGGATTTTTTTCTCTTTAATATCAATTATGATGTTTTTTTCATCTGTATTCGCTGATGACTATTTCTCTACATATTTTGATAAAGTAGATACTTCTGCTTTATATTTAAAAGAAGCAACTAATGCTAACCCTAAACTTTTAATAGTTTTAACTGCAGGAGTAGAGGGTCCTATAGACGAAATGAAAGATATTATAGAAGTAGATTCAAAAGATATTCCATATTTTCCAAAAGCAAGAGCTCAAGGTCATGCGGGAAAACTTATCTTCGGAAAATTAAACGATAAAGACATAGTTTTAATGAAAGGAAGATATCATTATTATGAAGGCAATACCCCTCAAGATGTTGTCTTTCCATATTTTGTATTAAATGCTCTTGGCGTTGAATCTGTTATAACTTTAAACGCAGTTGGTGGTATTTCTCAAAGTTTAAATCCTGGCGATATAATGCTAGTTACAGATCATATCAATCAATTATCTGAAAATTCTTTACGTGGTTTATCTATTCAATTTCCAGAAAAACAATTTATTGATATGACAGATGCATACTCTTTTGAATATCAAGCTCTCGCTAAAAATGTAGCAAGTGTTATTGATATAGAATTAAAAGAGGGAGTTTATCTAGCAACACAAGGTCCAAATTACGAAACAAAATCTGAAGTAAAAATGTTTAGAGCTTTCGGAGCCGACGCTGTTGGTATGTCTACTGTTTTTGAAGTTTTAGCTTGCAATTTTTTAAAAATGAAAGTTTTAGCATTTTCATGTATCACCAATAAAGCAGCAGATCTGCATGTTGGTAATATGAGTCATGAAGAAGTTTTAAAATCTTTAAATCAAATGAGCCCAAAACTATCTAAACTTACAACTGCAATAGCCAAAGAGATGTTAAATTAAATATCTTTTATGTAAAACAAGCAAAAGAGCCAATAGGCTCTTTTGCTTTTGAAAAATTATTTTAAAAATTTCCCATTCTCTAAATAGTAGATTTTATCACATAGTGATGCGAGTTGTTTATCATGCGTTGCAATGATTAAACTTTTATTATATTTTTTTACAGAGTCAATTAAAAGTTTATGAATAATTTTAGAGTTTTGAAAATCCAGATTTCCAGAAGGCTCATCAGCTAAAATAATATCTGGATCATTTAAAAAAGCTCTTGCAATAGTAGCTCTTTGTTTTTCTCCTCCTGATAGTTCTTTCGCTAAATGATTCTTTCTTTTAGTTAATCCCATTTCCTTTAAAAGCATGAGAGCTCTTTTATGAGCTAAAGATTTAGATAATATATTTTTTCTTGCGATTAGAGCGGGCATTAAAACGTTTTCTAATAGAGTTAAATCATCTATTAGATTATACGATTGAAAAATGAATCCAATATGCTTATTTCTAATTGCGTTATTTTTTAAAGAACTATTTAAAATATTTATTTTTCCACTATCAAAACTCTCTAGAGTTCCTAAAATATGTAAAAGAGTAGTTTTTCCAGCGCCAGATGATCCCATAATAGCGATAGATTCATTTTTTTTAAGTGTTAGAGAGATTCCCTTTAAGATATGTAAATCATCGAAAGTTTTATAACTCTTATGTAAATTTTTAGCATTGAGAACTATTTCATTCATTGAGACCTCAAAATTGAACTTGGATGAACTTTGCTTGCTTTAATAGCTGGTACAATCCCTGCAATTAAAGCAAGCAATGGAGTTATGATTAAAACAAATATCAAAGCATCAAAACTTAGATCATTTGGAAGTTTATTTCCAAAAAAAGCAGCATTAAAAAAGGTGTGTCCTTGAATCATTGAAAGTAGTTTTATTACGACATCTAAATGTTTTAAAGTTATAATAGATGCTGATATTCCTATAATTGAGCTAAATAGTCCCATAATAAAACCACAAAACCCAAATATAACGGCTATACTTTTAGAAGAAGCACCCATAGATCTTAAAATTGCGATCTCTTTTTTCTTGTCATTTACAAGTAGAACTAACATTGAAATAATGTTAGAGCAAGCAGCAATTAGAATAATTATAGCAATTAAAGTAAAAAGAGTTCTGTCGCTTTGAAATTGCTGCATTAGATCTTTTGAAAACTCAAAATCCTTATAAGTTGTTACATTGAAAAAACTTGCTATATTTTCTTTTTCAAGCTCTTTAGTTAACTTCTCTTTTAAAAGATCAGCTTTTTTAATATCTTTCATCCAAACATAAACACCATTTATAGGGGTTCCATCGAATGAGAAACTACTATTTGTAGCATTTATTGTTTTGGTAATCTCAGGAGGAACAATTACACATTTATTGCCGATCGGTAAAACACCTGGATCATAAAAACCTGCAACATATATAGGGATTCTAATTTCTTGATTTGAGCTCATACTCATAGTAGCATATGATAGATAACCACTATCTCCAATTAATACATTTGAGCTTCTGTAATTTTTAGGAAGTAAAATAGATTTTTTATTATCTATAGTCGGAAGTTTATCTAAATCTTTTTTTGTATTGTCTTTTGAAAAACTATAAAAATATGGATTTTTTTGAAAATTTTCTAAAAATTTAAATTTTTGTAGATTTACATTTTTTAAAGATATTTTACCGTCTACAAAAAAGTTTTTAAATTTTCCTTGAATATCTAATTTTATATCATTTAAAGATGTTGGGTTTTTTAGGGTATTTAAATCTAGTTTTGCATTTAAATTTAAATTTTCTCCTAAATGAAGAGAATCATTTTTAGAAATTTTAAAAACTTTATCTTTTGTCTTAAATAAAATCTCATCTTTTTCTTTTGTAATTTCACCACTTATAAAACCTGGATAGGCTTTGCTATTTTCAGATAAAATAATTCTCTTATAATCAGGTCCATCATATGCCATCAAAGCCTTTATAGGGGATGTAACCTTTAATAAATTAAGATCTAATGAATATCCTTTTTCAAGCTCTATTTTATCTATAGAGATATTTGCAAATAGATCAGTTAATCTCTTTTGAAATATGTTTTTATCTACAAATGTGAAAAAATTGGGGATATCCTTTTGAGCTGAATCAAATGATTTATCCATATGATTTAAAAAATTATTGAGATCATTGCTTGTTGGCTCTTCAATTAAAGATTTTAAATTTGGATTTTTCTCTGTCATCGACAATAGATATGACATCTGAGTTAAAAAATTCACCCTTTCATCTTTAAATTCAGTAAATAGATCCTTTTTTGTTCTGTTAAGTGTAAGTCTTAGTTGCGCAGCTGAGAGCTCATAGTCTTGATAAGAGATATCTAAATTAGAACTATTTTCATTCTCTAAGATCTTATATAGCTTTTTTATAGGATCTAAAAGTTTACCATTCTCTATTATCGGTTTTGGAAAAGATCTGGCAAGCTCAATATCGATTTCACCATCATATGGATCAGATAGATCAGAGCTTAGTTTTTCAGAGATGTTTTTAGCTAAATAATCAGATTTTGAGCTATATGAATCTATCATATAATAATATGATGAATAGTACTGATCAGTTGGAGCTATTCTAACAGGAGCATTTAAAGAGGTTAGTTTTTTTAACCAGTTTTTTTCGATACCATTTGTAACTGATAAAAAAACTAATACTACCCACACAACTAACGAAATGACGAATATAGAGAGTAGAGATATTAAAGAAGCTGATAGTCTTCTTTTTTTAAAAAGCAAATATTTAAATGCTATTTTAAATTCAAACATTTACTTTGCTTCTTTATACATCGCATGCTTTCTTATAGTAGGATCGTATTTTTTTCTCTCTAATTTCTCAGTAGTATTTATTTTATTTTTTGTTGTCCAATAGCAGTGTTTGCTCTCTTGAGATTTAAGCTTTATCACTTCTCTTGCAGATTTTTTAGCCATTTTTTTACCTATTTTTTGTAATATTTTTTTTTAGTTAATTAATATATCTACATTTATAGCAAATTGAATATAAAAAATCAAAAACTAGATATAGTTGGCTCTGCTAAAATATCTAATTTATCTGATTTCAATACTTTTTTATACTTATGGTAGCCAAGGCCTGCTATCATAGCCGCGTTATCTAAGCTCAAATCCTTTTTAGGCCAAAAAAGCTCTATATCCAAATTTTTATTTTTAAACATCTCTTTTAAAGCTTTATTGCAGGTAACACCACCTCCGAAATAAATAGCTTTTAGATTAAAATGATCAGCAGCTTTTATAGATTTTTTTATTAAATCTTCAAATGCACATTTTTGAAAAGATGCAGCTATGTGTTTTTTATCTTCTTCTTTTATTATAGTTGGATAATCTTTTTTTGATTTTTGTCCTTTAACTGTATATAAAACTTTTGTTTTAAGCCCGCTAAATGAAAAATCAAAAGGATTTTTATCTACCTTTCCAGCTTTAAATTGATATTTAGATGAATCTCCTTTTTTTGCTAATTTTTCAACTTCAGGTCCTCCTGGATAGCTAAGATCTAAAATTTTAGCTACTTTATCAAAACTCTCTCCAATTGCATCATCTATTGTAGTCCCTAACATCTCATATTTTCCAATATCTGAAATTTTAAGTAACATCGTATGCCCACCAGATATGACAACTCCCAAAGCTGGAAAAATAGGATCTTTATCATCTCCCATCATAGAGGCATATAAATGAGCTTCTATATGGTTGATACCGATAAAGGGTTTATCTAGTGCAAAAGATAGAGCTTTTGCAGTATTTAACCCAATAAGTAAGGATCCGACAAGACCTGGTCTATTCGCTACAGCAATCACATCGATCTCATCTAAACTCACTTTTGCTGTTTTTAGAGCTTCTTCTATTACTGGCAGAATTTTATCTATATGCGATCTAGATGCAAGCTCTGGGAAAACACCTCCATATTTTTTATGTAAATGCACTTGAGAAAAAATAATATTTGATAAGATTTTATTTCCATCTTCAACAATTGAAGCGGCAGTCTCATCACAAGTGGTTTCTATACCTAATACTAACATAAGTTTTTTTGGTAGATTTCACTTAAAATAATAAAAGGTACGCTCATTTTTTAGAAGGGCAATTTTCAAAAAAACCATCAGTTCTTAGAAAAAATCCAATAGTTTTAAGCTTTTAAAGATTTTAACTTCTCATAACCATAAAAAATAGCCATATTAGCAAATATTGCAAAGCTCCCCATTAAGACAAGTAAACCAAAAATATTAGCTATAGCTATTTGTGTTATTACTGAGAAAGCAGTTACTTTAAAAGCTTGAATAAGAGTAAATTTATAAATAAGATTTGTTGCTACAAAAGCTGTTGAAAAAGATATAAAAGATTTTATAAACCCCTTAGTTAATTTTGAATTTTTCAGAAAACTAGTTTTCTTGAATAAAGCTGATATAAAATGATGAGTTATCTTAGCTGTCAAATTAAAAATAACAGCACTAAATGGATTGATAGCAGAAAATATCCTGCCAGCTATATAGCCCAAAGCAGCTGATGATACAACTTTTTTTATTAATACATTTTTTTTATGTGAATTTAAAGGAGCTGATCCAACTTTAAAAGACATATCCTACCTTTTCTTTAAGATAGAATAATAATAAAAACATGAGAATAAAATCAATAATAACATTAAATTAACAAACAGTAAAATTATTTAAAACAATTTATTAATTTAATGTTATCTATTTTCAACTTCTTTCTTACTTTCTATTTACACAGAATCTTATAAAATATTTCTGTGTAAATATTTCAAAGATCCCAGAGCAAGCAGAGTTATAGCCTCTATTAAAAGACCATTTAAAAAAGTAATGCCAACAGAGGAGGCAACTACGATTAAGGCTCCAAGATTGAAAGCAAATACAATTCCTTCTTTATTAGGAGAATTCTTAAATATTCTATTAGCAATTTTACTAATTCCCCAAACAGATCCCATGAAAATCGCAGCAGACATAGGATTTATTACAGTTAATGCTTTAGCTCCTAAATATGCTAGACCACTACATACCGTAGTTTCTCCAATATCTACGAATAACTTTTCTTCACGGCTATTTATAGTTGTTAATGATGCAATTGCTGACGACATATATTATCTCCAAAATTTTTTAGCAAAATATAAAACAAACAAAAAATTTAATACAAGTATTTAAATATCTTTTTATCTCTAAGCAAAAAAATTGCCTTGGAAATTTATATATTTTTTTAAATTCTATCGATTATGATTCCAAGAGCAACTACTGAAATAACCCCCAAAGAAAAGATACTTAGAGCATGAAGCATTGTGAATTTTGCAAAGTAATTAGCTACAATATAACCAGTTGTTAAAGAGACAAAAACAGTTCCAAAACAAATATTATCAAAGTGGTGAGATTTCTTAAAAAATGCATTAGATATTAGCTGAATTGTTGATGCAACTAATGTGAAAATAGCGGCGCACATTGGATTTATAGAAGTTATTATTCTTCCAACTAAATATCCAAAAGATGTAGCTATTGCAACTCTAGTGACATTTTCTGTTATTTTTGTTTTAGTTGTTTTTGGGGGATTTGAAACTGGGGTTGATACACTTGACATATAAAACCTTTAAAAATTCAAAAAAAAACTATATGAAATTTTTATAATTAAAGACAGATAAATTAATTAAAATTTAGAAAATTTTGTAAAAGTAAGGCGGCAGCCATTGGATCAATCTTTTTAGATCTTTTTTTTCTATTTAATTTTAGGTTGTCTTTTAGATGCCTTTCAGCCTGAACAGAAGAGAGCCTCTCATCTATAAGCTCAATAGGTATTGTTGTTTTAGTTTTAAAGACTTTTACAAACTCGTTTACTTCTGTTGTCATTTCAGAAAAGCCCCCCTCTAATAAAAGAGGAAGACCTATTATTATTTTTTCTATCTCATCTATATGTTCTTTTAGAGCATCTAAAATTGCCTGAGATGTTTTTTCAAAATTAGTAGATGCTTGAACAGTTTTAAAAGGATAAGCAATAGTTTTACTCATATCAGTAATGGCAAGACCAATTCTTACTTTTCCATAATCAATAGCTACAATTCTCATTTTTTTTGTCTCTTTTTTAAAGCAGCTTCGATAAAGGCAATGAACAGAGGGTGGGGAGTAAGTGGTTTTGATTTAAACTCTGGATGAAATTGTACACTAACCATCCAAGGATGATTTTTTAGCTCCATGATTTCACAAAGAGTATCATCTTTTAGGGTTCCGCTAAATAAAACACCTTTTTTTTCCATAAGTTCTTTATATTTATTGTTAAATTCATATCTATGTCTGTGTCTTTCTGAGATAACTTGCTTTTTATAAGCTTTAAATGCGTTTGAATTGGCATTTAAAGAGCATTGATATGCTCCAAGACGCATTGTTCCGCCTAGCTTTTCAATCTGTTTTTGATCTTCTAAAATAGAAATAACAGGGTTTTCAGTGCCATTTTCCATTTCTGTAGAGTTAGCATCTTTTAAATCCAAAACATTTCTTGCAAATTCAATTGTCATAATATGCATACCAAGGCATATTCCAAAATAAGGAATTTTATTTTCTCTCGCATATTTAGCTGCTAAAATTTTACCATCTAAACCTCTTGAACCAAAACCTCCTGGAATTAAATAACCATCTAAATTTTTTATTTCATCTAATAGATTTTGATTTTTTACGAGTTTATCTGATTCAAATCTTTTGATTTCTATTTCAGTATTTAAATGAGCTCCTGCATGAGATAGAGCTTCAAATATCGATTTATACGCATCTTGATGAGAGAGGTATTTGCCTACAATACCAATCGTTACCTTTTTTTTAGGATTGATTAAAGATTTTATCATCTTTTCCCATCTAGTCAAATTTATAGATCCATATTTTAATTTTAACATCTTGCAGATCATCTGATCTAATTTTTGATTGTATAGCTGAATTGGCACTTCATATATTGTGTTTTCTACATCTGTCTCGTCTATAACAGCTTCTTTTTTTACATTACAAAATAAAGATATTTTTTCTTTAAACTCATCAGGTAAGGGTCTTTCACATCTACATAAAATGATATCTGGAATTATTCCAATCTCTCTTAGCAGTTGAGCAGAGTGCTGAGTTGGTTTTGTTTTTATCTCTCCCGCTGCTTTTAAATAGGGAACATATGTTAAATGTACATTTATACAATCTTTTGGTCTTTCATTTCTAAATTGACGAATTGCTTCCAAAAAGGGCAGAGATTCAATATCGCCGACAGTTCCTCCAATTTCTACAAAAACAACTTTTATATCTTTTTCCTGACTTGCACAATCTAAAATTCTTTTTTTTATCTCATCTGTAATATGAGGAATAACTTGCACTGTTTTTCCAAGATAGTCTCCCTTTCTTTCTCTTTTTATTACTGTATCGTAAATTTGACCCGTTGTAGCATTTGATTTTTTTGATAATATAGAATTTGTAAATCTATGATAATGTCCTAAATCTAAATCGGTCTCTGCTCCATCATCTGTTACATATACTTCACCATGTTGAAAAGGGTTCATAGTACCGGGATCAACGTTTAGGTAAGGATCTAACTTTAAAAGGGCAGTTTTAATATTTCTGTTTTCTAGTAGCATTGCAATAGAAGCGGATGTTAGACCTTTGCCTAAAGAAGATACAACTCCACCTGTGATAAATATATATTTTATTGACATAATAATTTTTCAACCTTTTTTACATCATCTTTTACATCTATGCCTAAGGGCATATCATTAACTCTGGCTACTTTCATTTTGTAGCCATTTTCTAAAATTTTTAGCTGTTCTAAATCTTCTAGTTTTTGAAGATAAGAATCTTCTAGTTTTGAAAGTTCATATAAAAACTTGGTTCTATAAGCATATAAACCTATGTGATAAAAATATGAAATCTCTTTTGGCTTTCTTGAATGGGGGATTAAAGATCTACTAAAATATAGAGCATTTTGATTTTTATCCATTACGCATTTAACAATATTTTCAGATTTTGCTTGCTCATAATCTATTTTACATACAGCTGTAGAAGAGTGAGCTGTTTTATCATTTTTTAAAATATTTATAGTCTCATTTATAGTTGAGTTTTTTATCTTTGGATGATCTCCTTGAATATTTACAATGATATCGGATGTTTTAAGATCTTGGTTTTCTTTTAAAGCTTCGATAATTCTGTGAGTTCCACTGGAGCAAGTTTTGGTCATTAAACATGGAGCTTTAATATTTTTAGCTTCATTTTTAATAATTTCATCTTCTGTAGCGATATATAAACTATCAAATATATTGCATGTTTTTGCATTTTCAAAAGTATGTTGAAGCAAAGTTTTAGAGCCGATTTTATACAGCATTTTGCCTAAAAATCTTTTGCTATTATATCTAGCAGGAATAATACCAATTATTTTACTTTTCATATTTTATTTTTTATAAAACCACAACCTCTTTATTTAATTTGCCACTAAATGGTATATAATTTCAAGAATGGAACTTTAAAAAATGATCTCTTTTAAAAATAGTATTGAAATAGCTATATATGTTCTTTTAAAAACTATTCTTTCAAAAAAATCAAATACTATTCTTGAGCAAAAAATGAATAAGTCAATGCACTAGCTAAGATAACACCTAAAGATGCTAGAGTATATTTTGCAATATTTAAACATCTCTCCGGTGATTTTTTTTGACCAATTTCAATTTGACCTTTATACATTACGCAACTTAAAGACTTGTATCGACGCTGGGTATTATCTTTTCTCATCTCTTCTAAAATATCAGGTGCCTTTTCAAATTTATTTCCAGACAAATTAATTACATTTAATTTTTTTAGTTTTGAAATACTATTAGGAAGTACACTTATATTATTATCCGATAAATCTAGTCCTTCGAGCTCTTGAAGATCTCCAATCCAATCTGGTAGTTTTTTTATTTCATTATTTTTTAGCTTCAGTGTTTCTAAATTTATAAATTTTCCTAAGAAACTAGGAAGGCTTTTCAAACCAAGGTTTTCAAGATTTAGTTGTTTTAAATATTCTACAGCTTCTTTGTTTTCATCCATCCATCTATCAATATTGGTTGCAATTTCTATAACACTGGGAGCTACTATTTCTCTCATGTTTGGTTTAGAAAATTCAATGCCTTCTGGCAGTTGCTTTTGAAGTTGATTTCTAACTTCATTGAAAACATTTATTGCATCTCTCATTAATTGCATATTAGCAGGGGGCAGAGTATGATCTGAAGCTATAGGGTATGATGCTGAAAGTGCATCAGCTCCTAACGAGCTAACTGTTGCTGCTCTTTTTCCCGCTTCTTCTGCTTTAGAATCTTGTTCTAAAGATTTTCTTGGAACAGGCAAGCTTCTTCTTGTAGCATTAGTTGTCATAAAACACCTTTTAAATTTATTAAAAAAATTACTATTCATTTATTTAATTATACACTAAATTAGATTAAAAAGAAATAATTAATTTATTATTTTAAACATGATAAACTTTCCTCTGTACACGACAAAATTTAGTTTGTAACATATCAGAATTTTAATGTCTTTCAGCAACAGCCCAATTTTGAAGATCTTTATTTGCATATTCAAGAGCC
>JAAKFV010000016.1 GCA_011064875.1 Candidatus Anoxychlamydiales bacterium
AATTTAAATTGTTTTTTCTTTTAACTAATATATAACCATAATATAATTTTACTTGGAAAAAAAGTAAATTTCGTATAAAAATGTAGTATGTAAATTTTAAAATAAGTTAAAGTTGCGCCTGTAGTTCAATGGTAGAACAGTAGCCTTCCAAGCTACATATGTCAGTTCGATTCTGATCAGGCGCTTTAAAAAAATAATTTTACAAAGGCAGTTATGGGAAAACAAAAAGAAGAATTAGATATAACAATAAAAGATTTATTACAAGCAGGAGCTCATTTTGGACATCAAAAAATGAGATGGAACCCTAAAATGAAAAGGTTCATTTTCGAAGAAAGAAGCGGTATTTATATAATCGATCTCGCTAAAACTATGCAACAAATCCGAAATGCTCTTGAAGTTGTTAAAGATGTTGTTACGCAACATAAAACTATTATGTTCGTGGGCACAAAAAAACAAGCTAAAATCATTATTAGAGAATGTGCTGAAAATGCAGATGAATTTTATGTGAATGAACGCTGGCTTGGTGGGATGTTAACAAATCTTACAACTATTAGAAAATCTATTAAAACATTAGAAAAAGTTGAAAAAAGAATAGCTACAGGTGGAGAAGGCCTTACAAAAAAAGAGCTATCAAACCTTACAAAAGAGCAGCAAAAATTAGATAAAAACCTCTCTGGTATTCGTGCGATGAGAAAGCCTCCTGGGCTTTTAATCGTTGTCGATCCATATCAAGAGCATATTGCAGTTGCTGAAGCAAAAAAATTAAATATACCGGTTATGGCACTTGTTGATACCAATTGCAACCCGGATCCTATAGATTATGTTATTGCTTGCAACGATGATGCTCTAAAAAGTGTGAAATTAATACTTACAACTCTAACAAACGCTATCATAGAAAAGAAAAAAGAGATGAAAGTTGTTAAAAAAGGCGAAAAAAAACCAACTTTAAAAACTAGTATTGAAGAAGATATAGAAGTAGATGTTTCTGATACAGAAACTGATAAGGAGGTATAAATATGACTAACATCGCAGCGCAAAGTGTAAAACAGCTAAGAGATCGTTCGGGTGTTGGTATGGGCAAATGCAAAGATGCTTTAGTAGAAGCTGATGGTGATATTGAAAAAGCAGCTGAAATCCTTAGAAAAAAAGGCCTTGCTTCCGCTGTAAAAAAAGAGGGAAGAGAGACAAAAGAAGGAACTATAGCATTTTTTGAAGCTGATAAAGATATTTCTCTATTGGAAGTTAATGCTGAAACAGATTTTGTTGCTAAAAATGAGAGATTTCAAAAATTTACGAAAGATTTAGCAGAGCAGATAGCAAAAACTAAACCAGCCTCTGTAGAAGGATTTTTAAAAGAAAGCTATGATATAGATACATCTCTTACTATAGATGAATACAGAAATTTACTTATTCAATCTATTGGAGAGAATATTCAGATTCCAAGATTAGAGATCATTCATAAAAAAAATGAATCTTCTTACGGAATCTATTCTCACATGGGTGGAAAAATAGTTACTATTGTTGAAATTTCAGGTTCAACAAATGAGGAAAAATTTGCAAGAGATTTAGCAATGCATGTTGCAGCAGCAGCTCCAGAGTATTTAAAAACCGATGATATACCTGAAGCTGTGAAAAGAAAAGAAGAAGAAATAGCTAGGGTTCAAATTAAGGGAAAACCTGAAAACATAGTAGAAATAATTTTAATTGGAAAAATAAAAGCTTTTGCAGAAGGTGTATGTCTGCTTAATCAAAAATATGTTAAAGATCCATCTTTAAGTGTAGAAAAAGTTGTTCAAAATAGATCTAAAGAGATAAATGCTAATTTGAAACTTACATGTTTTTGGCGATGGAAAGTTGGAGAAACTATATAAAAGAACCTTTTTTAAGCATACTATACTAACCATACTAGGAGAGTTAATATGAGCGTTGAAAATCAAGTAAAAATAGATATGACTCAGGCAATAGATTATTTTAAAGATGATCTAAAAAATATTAGAACAGCTAGAGCAAATCCAGCTGTAGTTGAAAATTTACAGATCGATGTATACGGCACTAATATGCGCCTAAGAGACTTAGCTAATATTACAGTTCCAGAATCTAGACAACTTTTGATAACTCCCTACGATGCAAATAATGTAAATGCTGTAGCAAAATCGATAGAGGCAGCTAACTTAAATTTACAACCAGCTGTTGATGGCAATGTTGTTAGAATTAATATTCCTCCTATGGATGAAGAGATTAGAAAAGAGATGAGCAAAAAATGTAAAGAAAAAGCAGAAACTGCCAAAGTAAGAATTAGAGAAATTAGAAGAAAATTCAATGAGACCGTTCGAAAACAAAAACAAGATGGTGACATACCTGAAGATATAATGAAAAAAGAAGAGAAAATGATTCAAGAATTGACAGATAGATTTTGTAAAGATGTTGATTGCATAGCTCAGGAAAAGGAAAAAGAAGTTTTAGAAGTGTAAAAGACCTTGAAAATATTAATAGGCTAGTTTAAAATTTAAGCATTATGGCCCCATCGTCTAGCCTGGCCTAGGACATCAGGTTTTCATCCTGGTAACAGGGGTTCGAATCCCCTTGGGGTCAAGTTATAAAAAGGGCTGTAAAAGCTCATGAGGCATTAGCTCAGTTGGTAGAGCATCTCCCTTTTAAGGAGAGGGTCAATGGTTCGAGCCCATTATGCCTCATTTATCTTTTTCCATTTATCTTGAGATTTTATAATAGCTTTGATAATATTTATTTCTATAATTTGTTAAATAATTTAATAGGATTTTTATATGTACTATGAAAATCTTCCTAGCAAAAGCCAAATTCTTTTTTATCAAACAGAGGATGGAAATCAGAGGATTGAAGTACGTCTTGAAAGAGGAACTGTTTGGTTAAGTCAGAAATTAATAGCGGAATTATTTGGAATAGGAATAAACACTGTAAACTATCATATTCAAGAGATTTATAAGAGCAACGAGTTGAAGCCTGAGGCAACTATTCGAAAATATCGAATAGTTCAAAAAGAGGGCAATCGAAAAGTAACTCGAAGCATAGAATTTTAAGATTAACAGAAAATAAAGAAACAAAATTAAAGAAAAATTAACATGAAGAAATTTTTTATTTTTTAATTTCTATAATTGTATCCGTGGAAGACTTATTCTTTAAGACATTGATAATTTTTAGAGCTACATCTTTTGGGTCTAGTAGTAGACTATCTTTTTCTGAAGGAAAAAATCTTTTTCTCATTTGAGTATTTGTCCTCCCTGGGGCTACTACATTGATTTTAAGATTTGGAGTTTCTTTAGAGAGACTTTGAGTAAAATTTACAACAGCTGCTTTTGCTGCGGAGTATATTCCATAATTTTTTCTACCATCTTTATAAGATGAAGAAGATATATTTATGATATGACCATTTTCTTTAATTTTTGCTTCTTTGCAAGAGTAGATTAAGCCAAGTAAATTTACTTTTATTAATTTTTCAATCTCTTCTTTTGATAATTTTTTAAATGGTTTTACTAAAAAAAGACCAGCAGCATTTATCAAACCATCTATTTTGCCAAATTTTTTGTAAATTTTATCAAAGACTTTTTCAATAGATGAAAAATCTTCGAGATCAGCTTTGTATTTTGATGTTCTAGAAATTTCAATTACTTCAGCGTTTTCCTTTTTTAAAAGTTTTATGATCTCTTTTCCTATTCCTCCAGATGCTCCGACAATAGCGTATATTTTGCTTTTCAAGCTCTTGTTTGAGCTAATATTATTATTTTTTAATTCTTCTGATTGTTTTCTTGATTTTAGGATTTTTTCAGCTAAGATTAAATCTGATGGAGAAGTGATTTTAATATTAGTCTCAGCTCCCCCTACAACATGAATTAGAGTTTGATCTAAAACGAGCGTGCAGTCATCTGTTGCTGCAAAAATACCATTTTTTAGGGCTTTTTCATGTGCATTTAAAATTAATTTATATTCAAATGTTTGAGGGGTTTGTCCTCTCATTAGAGTTGATCTATCAGGAATTTTATAAATCTTACCCTTTTTATCTATTTGAACTAAAGTATCTGTAGATTTTATGCAGGTGTTTACAGCTCTATATTTAATTACTGCATCTAAATTATCTATTATAATTTTTTTTGTAACAAAAGGTCTAACTGCATCATGAAACATAACAAAGTCAGTATCTAAAATAGCTTTTAAGCCAAGAAAAGCAGAAGTTTGTCTCTCTTTGCCTCCTTGAATTACTTTTATATTTTTATAATTAAAAATTTCTTTTTTGACTTGATCTATCCAGTTAGTAGAAGTAACTAGAATTATTTCATCAAAAATATCTAATTCATAAAAAGCATCTAAAGTATGTAAGTAGATTTTTTTCCCTAAAAGAGTATGGAACTGTTTTGGGATATCGCTTTGAAAGCGATTTCCTTTTCCAGAGAGAAGTAAAAGAAGTGATATTTTAAAATTTTTATACATATTCAATGCTTTTATCTATAGATAATACTAGATTGTATGATATTTTTCTACATATAGGAAATTTTGTAAAATACCTAAAAAAAATTTTAATAAAAATTTTTATATATTTTTCATTCAAGTAAAATTTTAATTATTTAGTTGTTCTTTTTAACTATTATAATTAATTTTTTAACAATTGAAATTAATCTATTTTAATATTATAATAATTACATTATTAACATAGATATTAATAGAGGAATATTATGAAAACTAGTTTTTATACAAATGCTAAAGATTGGGTTGATGAATCTCAAAGGGATGTAAAATCAAAAAATTATTTTTCATCTTGGATGAAAACTCTCCCTGCAAGACTAAATTTTTTAGCAGATGCAATCGTGAATATTTCTTTTGCTCCTTTTAACTTATTAAAAGCTGGATTTGGATCAATAAAAACTACCTATACTTGGGGTGAAGATACTGAAGATTTGACAGATGGATTAAAAGGATTTCATGGAAATGTAAATCATATTATCAGCGATGGGGCTGGCCTTGTAGTAACTAAAGCTGGTTGTAATTTAAGAAACACTGAAAACGTAGTACCTCTTTTAGGTATTACTGCAATGATCTCTATAGTAGCTTTGCAAGCCTATTTATTATTTTCAAAAGCTGATGGAATGAATTTAAGATATAATTCATGGACAGGCGACTGGGAGCCGATGTTTTATTTTAATTTGAATAAATAAGTTTTGTTTCACTTCTTCGATTGATCTCAATTCATTATTTCATATAATAGCTTCTTATTTTTGAAGGAGTTTTTTATGAATACAATTTTTTATCATAATGCAAAATCATGGGC
Organism: Candidatus Anoxychlamydiales bacterium; assembly: GCA_011064875.1. Taxonomy (GTDB): domain Bacteria; phylum Chlamydiota; class Chlamydiia; order Chlamydiales; family SM23-39; genus JAAKFX01. Next base: position 5,297 of record JAAKFV010000016.1, read on the forward strand.
AGATCAATCTCAAATAGATTTAGATAACAATAAATATCTTTCTTCTTGGGTAAAAACTATCCCTGCGAGGTTATATTATTTAATAGATGCAATTACAAATTTTGCGATCGCAGGTTTTAATATATTTAGATGTGGCTATGAAATGATAAGAATGGTATATACGTGGGGAAAAGAAGATCGAAATTTTCTAAGCATAGCTGGTGATTTGCAAAGTAGTTTAAATCATATTGTAAGCGATATAGCAGGAATGGTGCTAATTAAGCTTGGAAAAGATTTAAGAGATAAAGAAAATTTTCTTATTGTAGGAACAGCTGTTTGTATAGTTATCCCTTTATCAATTGCTTTTTTTAATAGTTTGTAGAAGAAATTTTTTAAGATTTGATTAAATGTCTAGTTAGTTCCATGAATAGTAAGTAGATTATCTTGCAGATCATATTTTGCATTTAAAAATTTTTGTATAAGCCAAAGATTACTCTCGATATGTTCTGTCATTTTAGGAATTATATATTTAGATGTGCCTTTTGCTATTGCTGCATATAAAATTAATTGATCTGCTGTATATCTATCAAGAGTAGCACCTAGATTAAAATCTTGCACCAGTCTTTTAGCAACTGTTTTACCGATATTTTCAGAAGTTCTACCTATTTTTCCAGCTACATCCATGCCAATTATACATCCAGTATCTGTCTCGATCCAACAGGTGAGTGACGCCCCTTTTTGATCAGCTTTTTCATCATATATAAGTTCAATATCGCTTTTGATATTGAGGTTCATATTTTCTAACTCTTTTTGAAAGCTTATAGCCATTCTTTTTGAGACTTCCCCTTCTTTTAAATTAGATGATAATGAGATGCCTTTTATATTTTTGAGACTTCCTTGTTTTTCTAAACAAATTGGTAAAATATTTTTTTTGATAGGATTTATTTTAAGTTTTATTTTACCCCCTCCAGTAGGTACATAACCTGGTTTTAAAATTTCTAAAGAGATATCTATATTCATACGTTTTAAAAGTGGCAATACAATATGCTCGAGATGGTGAGCTGCTGGCGCAAAATCTTGAAAAAGTCCACCTGTTAGTTCAATAGTAGAAGGTTTATCTGCAAAAAGTAGCACAGGAATTATAGCAGATGCAAGCATTGTAGTAGAGCCAGCTGTTCCTATATCGAATGAATAATTTCCAGAAAATATTTTATTGCCAGGAGTATAAAAGATCTCATCAGATCCAACATATGCATTTTTTAAAGAGCCTTTTGTAATCTCCGTGCATGCTTCTAGAGCTTTTAAATGTTGAGGTCTTAAACCTTTTTTTTCTCTTTTTTGTCTGATGTTAAAAAGATGTAAACTTTTTTTTGTTATTGAAGAGAGGGTTGCAGAGTATCTTAAAATTGTGCCAGAGCCCGATTTTTCAGAGCCGTCTATTTCAAAAAAACTCATCTACTAAAAAGCTTTAATTATTTTCTTTTTATATCTTTTCATAAAAAGAGAGTTTGTTACAACAGAAACCGAGCTAAATGCCATAGCAATTGCAGCAACCATCGGATTTAATAAAAAACCTGTAAAAGGATATAAAATTCCTGCAGCTATTGGAATAGCTGCAGTATTATAAATAAAAGCCCAAAATAGGTTTTGTCTGATTTTTCTAATAACAAATTTAGACAGTATTATAGCTCTATAAACATCTCTGATATCATCTTTCATTAAAACAATGTCAGCAGATTCTATTGCTACATCTGTGCCTCTTCCAATTGCTATTCCAACGTCTGATTGAGCGAGAGCTGGAGCGTCATTTATTCCATCTCCAACCATTGAAACTAACATGTTTTTTGATTGGAGTTTTTTTATTTCATTTGCTTTGTCTTGAGGCAAGATTTCAGCAATTATATCGTGATATTCAATTTTTGCTTTAACACCAATTGCCTCAGCTGTTTTTTTATTATCTCCCGTCATCATATAAATATGGTCGACAATATCTTGAAGTTTTAACATTGCTTGTTTTACATGTTTTTTCACGACATCTGCAATAGCGATCAAGCCTAAGAGTTTTTTATTTACTACTACTAAAATTGTGGTGTTTCCTTCATTCATTAAATGATCGATATCTAAGTTTGCATGCGATGTATCTATTAGATTTTCTATCATGAAATTTTTATTACCAATTAAGACTTCGTCGCTTCCAATTTTAGCTTTTGCACCTTTTCCTGAAATCTCTTCAAAATTTGACACCTCTTTAAATGAAATCTTTTCATCCCTTGCTTTTTCAACTATAGCATCTGCTAAAGGATGCATAGATTTTTTTTCAATAGATGCTGCATATGTTAGAATCTCTATTTTTGTTTTTGAATAGGGGATAATATTTGTAACTTTAGGTTTACCTTCTGTTAAAGTGCCCGTCTTATCAAAAACTAAAGCATTTATTTTTTTTAGTTTTTGAAGAGACTCTGCGCTTTTTATCAATATACCCATCTCTGCTCCCATTCCTGTTCCAACCATAATAGCTGTGGGAGTAGCGAGCCCGAGTGCGCAAGGACAAGCGATAATTAACACGGATATAAAAATAGTTAAAGAAAATACAAATGTAGAGCCTAAAAAAAACCAGAGACAAAAAGATCCTATTGCTATAATCAGAACAATCGGCACAAAATATGATGCTATTAAATCAACGAGTCTTTGAATTGGAGCTTTAGAGGTTTGAGCCTCTTCAACTAGTTTGATTATTTGAGATAAAACGGTATCTTTTCCAACTTTTATAGTTTTGAATTTAAAGCTACCAGATTTATTTATCGTGCCTCCAATTACATTTGAATCTTTTACTTTTTCAACAGGAATACTCTCTCCTGTAATCATAGACTCATCTACAGATGAGTGGCCATCTATTAGAACTCCATCAACTGGAATTTTCTCTCCTGGTCTCACCATAATAATATCATTTACTAAAACTTCTATTATTGGTATTTCAATTTCTTTTTGATCTCTAATTACTATCGCAGTTTTTGGCTGCAGACCCATTAGTTTTTTTATAGCTTGAGAGGTTTTTCCTTTAGCTAGTGCTTCTAGATATCTTCCAAGTAAAATAAAAGTAATTAAAAAAGCGGCGATTTCAAAATATAAATTTTGATGAGAAAATGCTTCATTGCCTAGCCATATCTGAATTGCTGATACCAAACTATAAATATAGGCAGCTGATACTCCAATAGCAATGAGTGTATCCATATTCGCTCTTTTCGTTTTGTAAAGAGCAAAAATTCCTCTTGTGAAAAATTCATAGCCCATAAATATAACAGGAGTTGTTAAAAGCAGTTGAATAAAACTCATATGTTTTATAAAAGCTTTGGGTAGAAATGCAGATGTCATAGCAAAATACATCAAAGGGATAGAAAGACAAAGTGATATTATAAATCTGATTCTTAAACTTTTTATCTCTTTTTCTTTTTCTAATTTATCTTTATCTTCTCTTTCAACTGCGTATCCAGCTCTTTCAACAGCTTTGAAAATATCTTCATCTTTTAATTTTTTATCATCAAACTCAACCAAAGCTTTAGAATTTGCAAAATTTATATTTACTTTTTTTATCCAATCTAATTTTTGTATCTCTTTTTCAATAGAATTTACACAGCTAGCGCAATGCATACCTCTGATTAAAAAATTTATTTTTTTTGTCATAAAACTTCTCAGCTACATTGTTTTTTAGTAATTTCAGCTACTCTTTTACCTAAAAATATAGCAGCTTTTTTTTCTTCTTCTGTTAGAGATCTTTCTCCTTTCATTCCAGCTACTGTAGATACTCCATAAGGAGAGAGCCCCATTATAGTATTTGTTTGCATTTGCTCCACGCAGGTATATGGCAAGCCTACTATTATCATACCATGGTGCAAAAGATTTGTATAGAATGTTAGTATTGTAGTCTCTTGCCCGCCATGTTGAGTATTAGATGATGTAAATACAGAGCCAACTTTGCCAACTAAAGCTCCTTTCATCCAAAGCCCTCCTGTTGCATCCAAAAATGCTCTCATCTGCGCGCACATGTTTCCAAAGCGAGTTGGAGTTCCAAAAATAATAGCATCAGCTTTTTCTAAATCTTCTAAAGTAGCAATTTTTACATCTTTTTGAGCATCTTTTGCTTTTAATGCTCCCATTTTTTCTAAAATATCATCAGATAAAGTCTCTTTAACTTTTTTAATTTCAACATTTGCTCCTGCCATATCTTTTGCACCTTTTGCAATAGATTTAGCAAGTGAATAAACATGTCCGTACATAGAATAATACACAACTAATATATTCATATTTTTACCTCTAAATAATAGTTAAAATATTTTTATATAATATTTCAAGTTTTGCTCATAAAAGTATTGTGTTTTTTAAGCGTTTTTATAAAAAATTACTCTTTTCATATTTTGCAAGAGTTACTATTTAAATTAAATATAATTAAAAAAATCTTTTTACAAAAATATAAAGTTATAATTGATCAATTATATTTTTTAATTGAGTTTTTATATCCAATAAAATTATTCTAGTCAGCTTTTAACAAAAGGAGCTAAAAAAAATGAGTTTAATGTTACCTCGATTTTTCCGAGAAAAAAAACCTCTAGATTTATTACCTGTACCAGACGAAGAAGATCTCCCTGAACCTATTGAAAATGGAATAGAGGCAGTAAATTTTTTTGAAGATATTTTAAACAAGGATCAATTATCTGACTTAGATGGAAACATACTAAAGCTAGGAAAAGCATTAAGAACAGTAGTACTTAACAAAGCTGAAATTGATCAAAAAGCAATTGAACAAGAAAGAGATATAAGAGGATTAGGTTTGAAACTTAAGAATTGCAAAGGTAAAAATAAAAAAACTTCTCAACAACGGCAATCATATCAAGTTCAAATAGAATTAGAAAAAAATCTTTTGGATGGATTAAAAAAACAATCTGATGAATTGGAAGCATTAAAAAGTCAGATGGAAAGTAAAATGTCTTTTTTTAAGGATGAAAAACGCTCTATAGAAGAGAAGCCAAAATTATAGGAAAGCTATTTTTTTTGATCAAAATTATGAAATTATAATTTTTGCTGTTTTAGAATTTTTTTGATATTATTGAAAAATAAGTAATTCTTTTAAGGTAAAAAAATGTTTTGTTATCAATGTGAACAAACTAAAGATGCTATAGCTTGCAAAGGGCCTACTGGGGTTTGTGGCAAAGAAGAGAGAGTAGCTGATCTTCAAGATGTTTTAGTTTATTTAACTAAAGGCATATCTATGTATGCTCATAGAGCGGCTCTTTTAAATGAAAGAGATGAAGATATAGATCTTTTTGTAATAGAGGCTTTGTTTGCAACTGTAACAAATGTTGATTTTGATAAAGATAGATTTTTAACATTAATAAAAAAAGCTTTTGACGTTAAAGAAAAAGCTAAAGATTTATATAAAAGAGCATGCGAAAAACATTTAACGCAAGTTGAAACACTTTATGGACCTGCTCTTGAAGAAGAGATTACTGGACTAGATAATCTACTTAAATTTTCAAAAGAGGTTTCATTTGAAAAAGAAAAAGAGAAGTTTGGAGATGATGTCTCTGGACTTCTTGATTTAATTCTATTTGGATTGAAAGGCGCAGCATCTTATCTGGATCATGCATATGTTTTAGGAAAAAAAGATAAAAAACTATTTGCAGAATTTCATAAAATTTTAGATTTCTTAACTAAAGAAAAATTTAGCCAAGATGAACTTTTAAAAGAGGCTTTGGAAGTCGGTGAGATCAATTTAAGAGTAATGAAACTTTTAGATGAAGCGCATACATCTTCTTTTGATAACCCTATTCCAACAAAAGTTAGAATTACACCAAAAAAAGGAAAGGCAATCTTAGTATCTGGCCATGATTTAAAAGATTTAGAAGAGCTTTTAAAACAGACTGAAGGCCTGGGAATTAATATCTATACCCATGGGGAAATGCTTCCAGCTCATGGTTATCCTAAACTTAAAAAATATCCACATCTAGCTGGAAATTACGGAGGCGCTTGGCAACTACAAAAATGGGAATTTGAAAGTTTTCCAGGCCCTATTTTAATGACAACAAATTGTATTATGGAGCCAAAAGATTCTTATAAGGATAGAATTTTTACTAAAGGATTAGTTGGGTGGGCAGGAGTTAAACATATCGAGGCAAATGATTTTAAAGAACTTATTGAAAAAGCTAAAAAAGAAAAGGGATTTGAAGAAGATGAAAGAGAAAAATTTATAACAGTTGGTTTTGGTCATAATACCGTTATTTCTTTAGCAGATACCATTATAGATAAAGTAAAAAGCGGTAAAATTAAACACTTTTTCTTAATAGGTGGATGCGATGGTGCAAAAATTGGTAGAAATTACTATACAGATTTTGCAAGAAGTGTACCAAAAGATTCAGTAATACTTACCTTAGCTTGTGGTAAATATAGATTTAATAAAATAGATTTTGGATCTATAGATGAAATCCCAAGACTTTTGGATGTTGGCCAGTGCAACGATGCATATTCTGCTATAAAAATAGCACTTGCTTTATCTGATGCTTTTAAATGCGATGTTAATGATCTCCCTCTTTCTTTTATTTTATCTTGGTTTGAGCAAAAAGCTGTAGCGATTTTATTAACTCTATTTCATTTAAATATCAAAAATATAAGACTAGGACCAACTCTTCCAGCTTTCATAACGAAAAATGTATTTAAAATACTTCAAGAAAAATTCAATATCATGAGAACTGGTGAGCCTGAGCAAGATATTGAAAATATTTTAAGAAAATAGCTAGATAAAATAGATATTTATAGCTGTTTTAAAAAAAGCTAGATAATTTGCTATGTTTCATAATTTAGCCCATAATAAAACTGCTCTCAGAACCATTAGGAGAATTTTTGCATGTTAAAAAAAATATTAATAATTTTTTGTATTCCAACTTTGTTTTTTTTCACCTCTTGCAAGAAAAATGATAAAGGAAAAACTAAGCAGAATTTAACTATCAATATATTATCCGAGCCTCCAAGTTTAGATCCTTTGAAAGCAAGAGATTTAATAGCTGTTAATCTTGCAAAAATATTTTTTGATGGACTTATGAGAGTAGATAGCGATGGAAATATTTCTCCAGGGATTGCTAAAAGTTATAAGATTTCAGATGATGGTAAAATATATACATTTTCTTTAAGAGATTCATTTTGGTCAAATGGTGATAAATTAACAGCTTATGATTTTGAGTACACATGGAAAAAAGTACTCTCTCCTAATTTTATCACTTCAAATGCGACATCGCTTTTTAAAATTAAAAATGCAAAAAGAGCTAAAGAAGGAAAAATTTTATCAGATGAAATAGGTATAAAATCTTTAAGTGATACCATTCTCGAAATAGAACTAGAGAATCCATGTCCTTATTTTTTAAGACTTTTAACTCAGCCAGCTTTTTTTGCTGTTAATAAAAATGTAGATCAAAAAAATGATGCTTGGGCGCTAGATAAAAATAGTTTTGTATCAAATGGAGCATTTAAATTATCTGAATGGAAAAAAAATGATATTATCGAAGCTGAAAAAAATAATTTTTATTGGGATAAAAACGAAGTGAAATTAGAAAAAATATCTATGCTAATACTCACAAATGAAGTTGAGCTAAATATGTTTGAGCTGGGTGAGCTAGATATTGCAGGCTCCCCGTTTTCTACCATAACAGTTGATAGTTTAGAAAAAGTAAAAAAAGATAAAAACTTTCATATAAAGCCATATTTTGGAACAAGTTTTTTAAGAGTAAATACTCAAAAAATAAAAGATCTAAATTTTAGAAAGGATTTGAACTTTTCTTTTGATAGAGAAAAAATAACAGAGCATATTTTGCAAGGTGGGCAGCTTTCATCTTCTAGACTCATTCCAGTAGAGAAAAATATAAATGTTCCAATTATAAAAAAAGATTATTCTCAAAGAGAAATTACCCTAACATATGTAAACAATGATAGAACTCATATTTTAGCTCAAGCTCTTCAAAGAGATTTAAAAAATAATTTGAATTTAGATCTAAAACTTTTAGCAGTTGAGAGAAAAATATATTATGAAAAACTCTCTAAATTAGATTATGAACTTGCCATATCTTCTTGGATAGCAGATTTTGATGATCCCATAGATTTTTTAAATGTTTTTAAATATAAAGATAGCTCTACTAATAATACTGGATGGGAAAACGAAGAATATATAAATCTTTTAGAGAAATCAGAAGAAATTTTAGATCTTAAAAAAAGAGATAAAATTTTAAAAGAAGCTGAAGATATTTTATTAACAGAAGCTCCAATAGTTCCGATATATCATTTAACTCAAAATTTTCTAAAAAAAGAGAATCTAGAGGATGTTTTTATTTATCCTAGCGGTTTCATAGATTTTAAATATGCATACTTTGAATAATTTTTATTCAAAAAGCAAAAAAGGTTTTTTTTGAAAACAAAAGTAATGAATTTATTTACTCTTCTTTGGGTGACAGCAGCTTTCAGTGTCTCCGTTCGTAATTTAGGTCTTTTTGCGACAGCTCAGATGCAAATGATCTTTTTTGCTATTATTACTTTAGTGCTTTTTTATCTACCAATTGCCTTGGTTACAGCTGAAATGGCTACAACATTTCCGAAAATGGGTGGTATTGCTGTTTGGGTAAAAAATGCTTTTGGAAAAAAAATTGGACTCTTAGCGATTTGGCTTCAATGGACTTATATGAATATTGCAATGATCGCTATGTTATATTTTATATCAGCGTCGCTCAGTTTTGTATTTGCACCAGAGCTTGTGCATAATAAAGCTTATCTCATTTCAATGAATCTTATTTTGATTTGGCTTTTTACTTTTTTAAATTTAAAAGGTCTTAAAATTTCTACAAAAATCTCTCAGACATTTTTTATTACAGGTATTTTGATTCCAGCTATTTTAATCATTATCCTCGGTGTCATATATGTGTTCCAAGCAAAATCAATTCAAATAGATACAACTCTGAGTGCCAAAAATTATCTGCCAGATTTTCATCTCACATCTCTAGTTATTGTAGTAGGTTTTATGAGAGCTTTTGGAGGAATAGAGGGATCAGCTGTACACGCAAATAGCGTTGAAAATCCTAAAAAAAATTATCCTTTAGCTATCTTTTTTGCAGTAACAATTGGATTTTTAATAAATATTATAGGATCTATGTCTCTCGCTTTTGTAATACCCCAAAAAGATATTTCTCTAATTGGTGGACTCATGAATGCTTTTAGTATTTATTTTACAAAATATAATCTTAAATTCTTGATTCCTCTTTTGGGCCTTTTAGTTGCTGTTGGTCAAATGGGAGGGTTTTCAACATGGTTAGCTGGACCTGTTAAGGGCCTTTTAGAGACAGCAAAAGAAGGGGAGCTTCCTCCTTTTTTTCAAAAAGTGAATAAAAATGGTATGCCATCTAATCTAATGCTGATTCAAGCTATTGTAATTTCTATATCTAGCACAACTTTTTTATTAGTTAGCTCTAGCATTAATATGTCATTTTGGATATCAGTTGCCCTTTCCATGATGATATATGTCTCTATGTATTTTTTGATGATTTTATCTTGTCTATATCTCAGATATAAAAAACCAGATATTCAAAGAGTTTTTAAAATCCCTTTTAAAACTTTTGGGCTTTGGTTTGTTACTCTCATTGGGATGATGACTATGATTTTTGCATTTGTTATGGCTTTAATTCCACCATCTCAATTAGGTAAAGAAAGTTTTCTAAAATATTTTTTAATTTTAATAATTTCAATAACCGTTATCTATATCATACCTTTTTTAATCCATAGATTAAAAAAAGAATCTTGGAATGTGAACATCAAATAAGAGCTTCTTTTTTTGACAAATTAATTTTTTTCATATAAATGTGAGTAAACAAGAGATTGGTATCCTTTTATGAAAAAAAATAATTCAATGAGCTTATTTTATTTGATAATGGTCTCTTCTGCTTTAGTTATCTCTATTAGAAATCTTCCAACACTTGCAGCTTCACAGTTTCAGATGCTGTTTTTTGGTGTTGTTTCAACTATAGTATTTTTAATTCCCAGCGCTTTAGTTTCAGCAGAGTTAGCAACTGGCTGGCCAAAAATGGGAGGGATAGCTGTTTGGACTAAAGAAGCTTTTGGAAAAAAATGGGGGCTCGTTGCAGGCTGGCTTCAATGGACATATGCTGTCATTAGTGTTATTTCAATGATATATTTCGTTGCAGCTTCCTTTGCATATGTTTTTGATAAAAATTTAGCTGATAACAAAATGTATATGTTAGTTTCTGAGCTTGTTTTAATCTGGGCTTTTACATTTATAAATTTAAAAGGATTAAAAATTTCAAAAATTGTCTCTACTATAGGATATTTAGCAGGAGTCTTTTTTCCAGCTATTTTAATTATAGTTTTATCAATTATATATGTATGGCAAGGCAATCATATCCATTTAGATTTATCGCTAACTAAAAAAAATATTTTCCCTGATTTTAATAATATTTCGTCGCTTGTGTTGTTTATAGGATTTATAAGAGCTGTTGCGGGAATCGAAGTTTCTGCTGCTCATGCAAATAGCGTAGAAAATCCTAAAAAAAATTATCCTATAGCTCTTTTTATTGTTGTTGTGTTTGTTTTGTTAATCAATATTTTGGGTTCCATGTCGGTAGCCGTTGTAGTTCCTCTTAATGATCTAAGTCTTAGCGCTGGAGTTATGGAAGCTTTTTTACATATTTTCCAAAATTTTAATTTAACATTTTTTATACCTGTGATTGCACTTTTAGTTGCAGCTGGTCAGGCCGGAGGATTTAGCTCTTGGCTTTTGGGACCTGTAAAAGGACTTTTAGTTGTTGCAAAAGATGGAGAACTACCACCATTTTTTCAAAAAGTTAACAAAAATAATGTTCCTGTAAATTTAATGATCATTCAAGCAATTGTTATCTCAATTTTAGGAACATTTTTTTTACTCTTCACTGCTTCAATAGATGTAGCTTTTTGGATATCTGTCGCTCTTTCTATGTTAATTTATGTAACGATGTATATTTTGATGTATTTATCAGCAATATATCTAAGATATAAAAAACCCAATGTTAAAAGATCATTTAAAATACCTGGAAAAAATTTCGGGATGATAATTGTTTCATCTGTTGGAATAATTGCTATGGCTCTATCTTTTATAATTGCATTTTTCCCACCAGCTGAATTTCCCACACAGCATCGAAAGTTGTATTTTTCCGTCTTAATTATTGGCATCATTGTTATTTTTGCTTTGCCATTTATTATTAATGCTTTTAAAAAACCCCATTGGGTTTTAAAAGACAAAAATAAATAAAGAAAAAACAAAAATTCCTAAATTTTTTTTAGGATTTTACACTACTGAAGAGATTTTTTTAGTTAAGATAAATTTTTTGAAAAAAACTCAGATCTTTTGCATATAATTAAAGATTCGTTTAAAAATAATAAGGAAAAATTATAAAAAGGCAAAAAAATGCAATTTGAAAAAAGTAAGCTTCAGTGGGTTGAATATGATCTTTTAAAAGATCATCCTGTAATAGATGCTAAAACCTATCTTCGCCATGGCGGCGCTAGTGAAAATAAGTTTTTTAGCTTAAATTTATCAAATCAAGTAGGGGACTCTCCAGATAGCGTTAAAATGAATAGAGATCTAATTAAAAATGATATTCAAGCTGCAAATCTTGTTTTTGCCAATCAAATTCATTCTAATTATGTTGCAGAAATTACAAAAGATAATTTTGATAATGTATTTGATGCTGATGCTATAGTCACTAAAGAAAAAGATATAGCACTTGCTATTACCCATGCAGACTGCCAAGCAGCACTACTTTTTGATCCAGAAAATAATGTTATAGCTGCTGTCCATGCAGGTTTTAGAGGTCTTATTAAAAATATCTATCAAAAAACTATAGATTTTATGAAAGATAGATTTAACTCAAAACCTAAAAATATTTTAGCTTGTATATCAGCATCATTGTGTCTTAAGCATTCTGAATTTAAAAATTATAAAAAAGAGTTTCCAGAAAGTTTTTGGTCTTATAAAAAAGATAACTATAACTTCGATCTATGGCAAGTAGCACAAGATCAATTAATGAAAGCAGGACTTGATGATAAAAATATTGAATTTGCAAACGAGTGTACGTATTGCAATGAAAAAGATTATTTCTCTTTTAGAAAAGATAATAAAACGGGAAGAAATGCATCGGTTATTTGCTTAAAAAAATAAAAATATTTTTTTATTCAATCCTAGAGTCATTAGGATCAATAAACTGTCGTTGAACAAAGGTGCATCTGCAATTTTTCATTTGAGAGAATGTTCTAAATATAGTTGTAATTGGATCTACTTGAGAGAAACTTGGATTAGATGGATCTACAGCATTTGTAACATTAATTGTGCCTTTACAACATACCGTGCGGTTTTCATTTGGAACTTTTATTGTTACTTTTATTTTTGCTTCTCCAGTACTTTCAGCTAAAGCAACCGGCAAGAAATCTTGATTTTTTCTATCGTTTCCATGTACTGGTTTGACCATCTTTCGTTCCTCCTTTGTGCTTTCTAAGGCATAATTTTTAAATAGTATTATATAAAAAAGACATTTTATTTTAAATAAAAAAAATAATTTTAGTATAAAGTTTTTTCTAAATGTTAATTACTAAGAATGAATTTCTTATTTTATAGCGGCTTGTCTTACTACACTTTCAACGGTTTTTAACCAAATAGTGGCCTCTTTTCCAAGCTGTTGTACTATATAGTACCAAGCAGCTGCTAGCATAGCAAGACCTACCCAAGATTTTAGAGGTATTCCTAAAAATACGATTTGAACATTAGGAGCCATTCTATTAGCTATACCTAAAAACATTTCAGCCATTAAAACCCCAATTAAAGGGGGAGCAGCTAGCTGTATTGCCATAGATAGTACATAATTTAAAAGTCCCACTAAAAGCTTCCATAATGGGAGTTGCATGGAAAAAAAGGCAGGATTGATCAATTTATCTATAGGAAGTAGTTGATATGACTTTCCGATTGCATCTATAAAAAAAAAGGGTCCTCCAATAAAAAAGAAGACAACTATTAGAACATAATTATAAAAAATACCAATAGGACCTGTTTGAGAGCTGGTTGTGGGATCTGTTACCTGCAAAGATTGTGCTCCTCTCATATGATCAACAAGAGTTCCTGAGGTCTGTGCAATATAAAATGGAATAGTAACCAAAAGTCCTAAAATAAATCCGATGAGAAGCTCCTTTAACATTAGAACCACAAATCGTAGATCAAAATAGATCTCAGCTTGCAGGGAAAATAAAATTTGAGGAAGTAAGATTAATAAAATAGCAATAGCGAGCATCATTCTAACATTAGCAGGTGCTATTTTAGCGCCAAAAAAAGGAGCTATACCCACAATAGGTATAAGTCTTGCTAAACTTAAAAAAAAAGCAGATAGAACTGTAATGGGTTGTAGATGAGTAAAAGATAAAAGTAAATTTAAATAACTATCTGTTAAACTTACCGCATTCATTTTAAGGATTCCAAGCGGGAAAATTTTTAAAAATAGTATTTGCGTATTGAATGATCTGAGCACTTAGCCAGCCACCTAAAAGCATTAATGTAACAATCACTGCAAAAAGCTTAACGGTAAAAGATAGAGTTTGCTCTTGAATTTGCGTAGCTGCTTGAAAGATAGCAACTAAAAGACCTAAAATCATACTAATAATAATTGGAGGACCAGATAGTATTAAAATTAATATTAACGCTTGATATGTTAGTTGATAAATTTCATTTTGAAACATTTTTTCTTTCCTATCTAAATGTCATCATTAGCCCTTGAACTAAAATTGTCCATCCATCAATCATCACTAAAAGTAAAAGTTTTATTGGAAGAGCAATAGTTAAAGGAGATAACATCATCATACCCATAGCAAGTAAGATATTAGATGTCACTAAATCTATTACAAAAAATGGCAAATAAATAAGCACACCAATTTCAAAAGCAGCTTTGAGCTGCGTCGTTATAAAAGAGGGCATTAAAATGATAAGATCGTTTGGTTTTAAAGAGTCTTTATAAGGCTCAGGAAATGTTCTTTCAGCGATTTGATAAAAACTTTTAATATGTTTAGGTAGGGTGTTTTTTTGTAAAAAACTTTTAAAGGGCTCCTTGGCAGCATCAATAATTTCTACAATTTGCTGGGCGGAACCTGCAGAAAAAACAGGAACTGTAGCAGATTTATCTATAACTTGTTTCGAAGCATTATACATAGATACACCAGTTGGAAACATCACAAATATTGTAAGTAAAAGAGCGAGGCCAGTTAATACTTGATTTGGAGGAGTTTGCTGAACTCCTAAAGCGCTTCTAAAAAGAGAGAGAACAATAATAATTTTTACGAAAGAGGTCAAAATCATTATTGCAAAAGGTAGCAAGGCAATTCCTGCGAGTACTGCTAATTTAGTAACTAATGCTGGTTGAGAAACTACGCCAGGATCTTCTTGAGCAAAAAGTGAGCTCGCAAAAATTATTAAAAAAAATGTAAAAATAAAAGTGATTTTTTTTATATTCATAGTTTATTTTTTCGAAAAAGCTTTAAAAGCCGCTTCAATAGCTCTAAATTGATTCTCTAATTGCGCATTGATTATACCTTTTTCTGTCTCTATTATACAACCACCTGGTTCAATATCATTTCTCTCTTCAATAGTGAAAGTATCAGTGATCTGCAAGATCTCTTTAATTTTTTCTTTTTCTTTTTCTTTTTCAAGTATTTCTAAATCTTGTTTGTTTACAAAAATTTTAACTTTAACATGTTGAGCAACTGGCTTTAGAGCGCCTTTTATAATATTTACAATTGCCTCCGGATTCATCTTTAGCTCTTCAGAAACAATTTTTTTAGCAGCTTTAAGTGCTATCGGAAGTATTTTTTCTTCATATTTTTTTGATAGCTCTTTAGCTGTTTTATCGAGTTTTAAAATGTGCTCATTTAAACTTTTAAGGCCTTCATCAAAGCCCTCTTTTTTTGCTTCTTCTTTTAGAGTTTCACACTCTTTTTTTATTTTCTCTTTATAAATAACAACATCGCCTTTTGCTTTCTCTACGATTTCATTTGCTTCTATTAGCTTAGAAAATTCCTCTTTGGGGATTATCTTTTCTCCAGGTTCTGGATGAATTTCTTCTTTTAAAAATGAAAAAAACTTCATTGCTTTTCTTTAATATTATTTATAATTTTTAAAATCTCTTCGGTAATTATATCTGAAGCCTGAGTTTGTTTTTTTGCTCGACTCTCTTTAAAGATATAATTTCCACGTCCAATATCTAAAGTATGACATACATACCATATCAGATCAATACTTTCAGGGCTAAGCGCATAAGATAGCCTCAATAGTCCACATCTATGCAGGGCATTTCTTAGCTTTTGTTTGTCATGGCTATATTTTTCGATATTGATTCTTTTAGTTGAAAAGGGCTCTTTATAATGTAGAATTTTTTTTAAAATTTTTTTCTCATCTTCTTTTAAATAGGAGTAAATTTTTTTTAATTTTTTCTTTTCAACTATGAATTTTAATTCTTTAGCGAGATCATACATACCTAAAAAATCTATTAATTTAACAAGGGAGTTTTTTGAAAGAAATAAGAGCTTATTTAATTTGGAATCAAAAAGAAAATCAATCGGGAGTAAGCTATCCTCTTTTTTAATAAGACTTCTTAAAAGTAGGTCTTTTAAAAATGATTTAACACTTGCTTTAAGATCATTTTCAATATCTTCTAATCCTAAAATATTTTGTAGAGATTTTCTGTTTTGTTTTTTCAGTGAAAGTAAAAATAGAGATGCTTCTTTATTTGAATAGATATTTAACATCGGAATGAACCAAGAGTAATGAACACTATCTATAGTAGATTCTTTAGAGAACCTAGTATCTTTAATCTTTGCAAATGAAGGAAGCCTATTTAAACTTTCAATCTCAGAATTAGTTAAATATTTTAGAAGTTTATTATCCTTGTCAAAATTTTCCAAAAATTTTTTGAAAATTATTGTTTTTTTCATTTGGATTTTTTCGGTTTCGGTTTTATTTGAGGATAAAATTTATATATAAGAAAACCGAGAGATCCTGCAAATGCAAAAATAATCAAAATTAGTAAAAAGAATATATATTTAAACGTTTTTGCAGAGCTTTTGGTCATAATAATAGACCAGATTTTTACGTATTCTTTGTCTAAAGCTTTTGGACCAAGCAATTGAGAATCAGTTGGTAGAATGATATCAGTAAATTTAGATCTATCTGAAATCACATTTATATCATCAAAACTTAAATTATCAATACTTCCAGACACGAACCTTTTTATTTTACTCTCCAAATGTTGGTTTGGATCATCAAAAACACCTTGGTGTTTTACATACACTGCAGCTTTTAATTTAGTGGTCTCTGTCTCTGTTAAACCTGTCTCTGTTGTAGTAGGAAATGATATTTTTACATCAGCATCAATTACGCCATCTATTTTTCTAATTGTATTTTCTAACTCAACTTCTAATCCTGCTTGATATTTTATTGTCTCTTCTTTATCGGTTGTCATAAGACCTCCTGTAGTGAAGAGCTCTAAAAGAGTCGTTCCCCGGATTCTAGGAAGTCCATTTTCTGTGAGTATTGCCATAGCTTCTACCAATTTATCTTTATCTACGTAAATGTCATATGATACACTTGTAGTTGCTGCAGCTCCTGCGGCTATAGTTGCTTGAACTTTTTGAGCAGCAATACCTTTCGATGCTAAAAAAACAACGATCTCGTTTGCTTGTCTTTCATCTATTCCAGTTGTTATTGATTGATTTTTCTCACAGCCAGTTAGAAAAATTGAAATTAAAAAAACAAATAATAGTTTTTTCATATACACACTTTTTTTACTTTATTTCTTATTTATATTTATAACATCTTTTGACTTTGAGAAAAATTGTTTTTTTAACTCAAATTATTTGTTACATTAACAGCATCTCATTTGAGACGAAATTTTTCTCATCGATTATATCGAAAATAGATCTAATAAAATAGCTACTTTGATTTAGAGTTTTAGTTATAAAAACATGATTTTTTTGCTTCTCAAGATAGCTTTTAAAATCATTTAGTTTCTCTTTTGTTTGATAATCGTCTGTTAGAGAGGTTATTGGAATAATAATTACATTTTTTCTTTTTTTTACTTCTTTTATCTTAAAATCATGAATATCATCTGAGAAAAAATGTAAAATTCCTTCGACATACGGAAAGGCTTTTACAGTATTTTGGCAGGTGATTTCACTCTCAAAATAATATAAAGGGCTATAGTTTATAGGACTTTTTGCTAAAAATAAAAAAAATGTATCTTTTTCATCTAAATTATTTTTTTTCAAAACAGTTTTTATAGTTTTTTGAAGAGCTTTTGCAAAAATTGGGTGTTGTCCATAGGATTTTATCCAGAAAAATTTCTCTACAATATCATCATATAAATTCAATGAAAAGAAATTAGCTATTTTGTTCATTTCTAAATTATATTGTGGATACATAGGAAAAACATAATATCTATCAGCATTTTCTCTTTGAATATCTGTTATAAATTTTTCATGTGTTTTTTCCTGATTTAAATAAAAACAATAGCATTTTTTTTCGCTATATTTTGAAATTGAAGATGTAAGTTTGTCTAAAATCTGATAAATATCTGACTTATTTTCCTTAATAACGTTCTCGTTTTTTGAAAATATTTTTTTTAGGTTCTCAAAAAAAGATTTTTTTTTTACATCTTGAGAGATTTTTGCATTTTCATCTCCGATAGATACAAAAATATAAACAATTTTTTTATTAGGAAACATTTTTTATCCATTTTAGCTCTTAGTAGCATTTCAGTTTTTAATAATATTTTCAAATAAAATTAGCTTTAAGCTAAGATAATAAGAAAAGAAAAAATTTTTTAATGAAAAAAATACTACTTTGCATAGCAACATTTTTTTTAGTATCTTGCGCTGAAGAATCAAAACCATACTCTATTGCTATGGATAGAAACTGGTTTTCTTTAGCTTTAAATGGGCAGGAAGCTAACTTAAATGGTTTTATAAATGATCTGCTACTCGAAATTACCAAAGAGAAAAAAATTTATTTTGAGATTATAGATAATAATTTTGATGAATTAACTCTAGATCTTAAGAAAAAAAAATATGATGCAATTTTATCTCCTATAGAGCCTTATAATTTTAACAAAGCAAAATATGATTTTTCAAAAGATATTATTAAAACAGGCTTTGTTTTGATTACTTCAAAAAAAGCAAATTATAAATCGCTTAATGATATGTCAAATAAACATGTAGGTTATATTTCAGATACTGGATCAGTTATTTTTTTACAAAAATATGCAGATATTTTTGAAGAGCCTTACACTTCAATTCCAACAATGTTAGATGCTATTGTAAATGGTAATACAGAAGGAGCTATTTTATCTATTATTCCAGCGTATAAATATGTATCAGATTTATATCAGAACGAGCTAAAAATAATTAAGCCTCCTTTGAATGATAGGGCAATTAGACTTATTACTTTAAAAGATCAAAACCAAGATCTTTTAAATCTTTTTAATGCATCTTTAGCTGAAATGGAAAATAATAATAAACTAGAAGAGTTAAAGAAAAAATGGTCTCTTCCTCATTGAAAGTAATGTAATTTTTATATTTTAGTATATACATGCCAATTCAAAAATTATTAAAGTTCAAAAGAAATAAATATTGCTTGAGATTTTAATAAAAAAAAGACAGTCTTTTTTTACTTTAAATGGAGTTCTCGATGAAAAAGCTGTTTTTTTCTTTGTTTTTTATTACATGCATGATTGGTAATATAAGTCTTTATTCTTTTGAAAAAAGATGTTCTTTGTGTGAAGAGTCTTTGTTTTGTTTTTCTAAAATAATGGGTGTACAAAAGAATTATAAACAATTAATTGAAGAACTAAATCTTTGTAAATGTAAGGTTTCTTCTTTTCAAAGCATCTATTATCTGAAAATACATGAAGAAGATGAACTTTTAGACGATGGAACTCGCTATGCAT
>JAAKFV010000017.1 GCA_011064875.1 Candidatus Anoxychlamydiales bacterium
AGTTGCTACGGACTAGTGGAGTATCCATAGGTGTGTATGTATCTCTTCCGACTAACTTCTGCATAAAGTTTCCTTTTTGCCCCCTAATCAACCAGTTACTCTTGATCCTCACGGTTCAAGCCCCTTCCTTTAGGGAGGGGTGATTGACTTGCCTCTTATCTTTTTATTTCGTCTCTCATCTTTTTATGATGTATATGCCAAGCAGGTCTTCTAAAATATCTTATGATAAATGGTATTATACAAAATAAGAGAGTTCCTCCAATTAAAAATATCTCGTAAGACATTGTATTAAATCCAGGAATTTGTGTTGGCGGAATATATCCAACAATTAGAGCAAAAGTTGTTCCAATGATACCAACAGATCCAACAACCCACATTCCAACATTTTTAAATGGGATTTTATACGCTCTTTTTACATGCGGTTTTTTATATCTTAAAACAATTGCAGATACAAACATTAAAACGTACATGAGCTGATATAAATGCGCAGTTAGATTAAGTAATATCCAATAAGATGAGCTAATAGTTGGAGTAAATAAAAATACAAAAGCCAAAATTGTTACAATGATAGCTTGCAATACTAAAAGATTTACAGGAGCTTGATGTTTGTTTAGCTTTTGTAAAATAATTGGAAGATCGCCATGTTCAGCCGTTGCATACATTCCTTTTATAGGTCCAATAGTCCAAGTACTTATCATTCCAAGAGCGCCAATTGTTATAAAAAATGCTACAACAGATGTAAGTTTTGGAAAGTTATATACTCTAAAAAAACTAGCCATAGCCTCAATAGCTCCAGCTGGTAGTTCAATACTTCCAGATGGAATAACAATAGCGATAGAGAGAGCTCCAAAAGATAAAATTGTAATAATTATTATCGCCGATATTAAAATGGAAATAGGGTAGTTTCTAGCTGGGTTTTTTACCTCTTTTGCATGAACTGCAGACATCTCAAGACCACTTAGGGACATCAAAACCCCAGAGAGAAGAGCAAACGATGATATAGATTTAAAATCTGGAAAAAAGGTTTCTTTTGAAAAAACTATTTGAGAAGGATTTCCTAAAAATAGCCAAAGGCCTGCTAAAACAATAATTAAAACTCCAGGTAATATCGTACCAAACATTGCGCAGATAGTACTTATCCATCCAGATATTGTCATTCCAAAAAAGTTAACTATAGTAGATAACCAAAAAACTATAATTATTGAACTCATTATAAAAGTTTTGTTTTGAGCTAGGGTTGGATCAAAGATATATGCAAAACTAACAGCTGCAAAAGATAGTGCTGTTGGATACCATATAACATTTTCAATCCATTGAAGCCATATCGCTAAGAATCCAAAATTATCTCCGAGGGCTTCTTTCACCCAAATGTATACACCTCCTCTTTGTGGCCAGCCAGTTGCTAGCTCAGCTGAGATCAGTGCAATTGGAATGAAAAACATTAGAGAAGAAGCTATAATAAAAAAAATAGATGCAAAACCATATTTTGCAGAAACAGATATATTTGCAATGTTTACTAAAGCTGCGACATTTATCATCGATAGCATAAAAACATTAATCGTTCGTCCTTTTTGAAACATTTATCCCAACTCTTTTTTTTTAAACTTTTAGTATATTTCATCTAAGCTTAAATTTAAAAAAAAAATAATTAAAAATTTTTGTATCAAAAATTTATTTTCATTTTTTCTTTTAGATTCTTCATGTATAATATTTAAAAATTTAGAAAATAAATTATCATGAAACCATTTGAAAAACGAGAATCTTGGAAGTCTAGAACTGGATTTATTTTTGCAGCTCTTGGTTCTGCAGTAGGGCTTGGTAGCATTTGGAGATTTCCATATGTTGTAGGTCAAAATGGAGGAGCTGCTTTCATTTTACTGTATTTGATTTTTTTAGCTTTGATTGGTTTTCCGATTCTAATAGCTGAAATTCTCGTTGGAAGAACAGCTCAACTATCTCCATTTGGTGCTTTTAAAAAAATTGGTAAAAATAAATTTTGGGGTCTTTCCGGTAAATTAGTTATTTTTACAGGTTTTATTATCAGTTCTTTTTATAGCGTTATCGCAGGTTGGATGTTAGGTTATTTAATAGAGGCTATTTTTGGTCATTTGAGCTTTTCTGGTTCTGCTCAGGCTCTAGAGCATTTCGATAAGCTAAGCTCATCAGCTTTTTGGTCTATTGGGTTTCATTTTCTTTTTATGGCTCTCTCCATTTTAATTTTGTTTTTTGGAGTAAGAAAGGGGATCGAGCAAAAAAGCAAAATTATGATGCCTCTTTTGATTGTAGTTGTAATTATTTTAGTAATTAAAGGAGTGACACTCCCTTCTGCATCCAAAGGTTTAAAATTTTTATTATCTCCTAGATGGGATTTAGTAACACCCGCTGGTATATTAATAGCGCTTGGTCAAGCTTTTTTTACTCTCTCTTTAGGGCAGGGAACAATGGTGACATACGGAAGTTATCTCTCTAAAAAAGAGGATATCCCAAAAAGCTGTTTTCCTGTTGTTTTATTAAACACTCTTATTTCTATTTTAGTGGGCATTGCTATTTTTACCATCGTATTTTCTCAAGATTTGCAGCCAGCAGTTGGACCATCTTTAATTTTTGAGACATTGCCTTTAGTTTTTACTAAGATGAAATTAGGCTATGTGTTATCTATCTTTTTCTTTCTTTTGGTAACGCTCGCTGCTTTAACATCAGAGATTTCAGCTTTGGAGCCTTTTATTTCATATTTAATCGATGAAAAAGGTTGGAAAAGAAAAAAGGCCTCGATCTTCACCGGCTGTTTAGCTTTTTTAATTGGAGTGCCTTCAGCTCTATCTTTTGGTCTTTTGAAAAGATTTACACTCTTTGGATTAAATTTTTTCGATTTTGTATCTTTTCTATCTGTAAATATTTTAGTGCCACTTGGCGGTTTTTTAATTGTCGTTTTAGTCTCATATATCTGGGGTATAAAAAAAGCTTTTGAGCATCTAAAAGTATCTAAGGAAGCTTTTTTTCATCATCGGCCTTGGGTCGCTATGTATTTCAAAGTTTGCTTAAAATATATCTCGCCAATATTAATTATTTTAATTCTTCTTAATATTTTAGGCTTTTTTTGATATATATCAAATTTTAAGCAAACTAAAGAAAAATGGCGCTTTTTAAAAATTTTATAATCGTTGTAATTGTTGTCGGGATTTTAACAAGAATAGCTCTATATCTCTACTCTAGAAAATTTAAAAAAGATATGGCTATTTTTTTAGCTTTTTTTACAGTTTCAGTAATAATTCTTCCAATAGTTTCTCTAACTTTAGGATTTGATATTGCTGTATCTGAATATGTTGTAGCTTTAGTTATCTGGCTACTATTTGATCTTATGAGAATAAAAATTACTACAAAGAAGATGAAAAAATGAAAATTTTAATATATTTTATAGAATGGATCTTTGCTTTTTTTATTATTTGGGGGCTGAACTATGGTTTAAATAATCTTTTAAAAAGAAAGATATCTCCTATAATGGCCTCAATTTTTAGTTTTATTATAATTGGACTTTTTTGTTTTTTCGTATCACCTTATCTTATAACTTTTACTTACTCATCTCTGATCTATCTACCAATAGCATTTTTCTTTTTCGTTATAACATTAATAAAGGTTGCAAAAGTTTAATCTTTAAAAAGAGAATCAAAGCCATTATCTGAATCATTTTGATCTGGATCATGATCTGGATCATCTGAATCTGGATTCTCGAAAAGCTTTTTTGCGATATCTTTTTTTGATTTTGAGTTATCTTCTTCTAGACCATCTTTAAATGAAAACTCTTCACAAAAGTTATTCTTTTCTCTATCAGATACATATTCGGTATTTGGAACTAAACAATCGTTTGGTTTCCCAATTAAATAAAACCTGCAGTTTTTACAAACATGTAGATCTACTTCGCAAAAAAAGCAGGTTTCTTTGAAACCTATTTTTTTATTTGGCAGATCTAGTTTTTTTTTGCATTTGTGACAATACATTTTTTTGTTTTTATCTACCTTGTCCACTTCCTGGTACAATTCTAGGTCCTGATGGAGAGCTATCTAAACGAACATGCGATGGACTTGATATCGATGGAGCTCTAAGAGAAGAAGGCGGTGAACTGGGAGAGCTTGGAGAGACACTAGTTCTTGCAGTAGATCTTGAATTACCTGATGGCCATAGACTAGTTGGGACATAAGAAGACAATCCGTTTCTAGGTGCAGCTGGGGTTGCTTCAAATGGTGTTCTTCCACCTGTTCCAGCTGGCACTCTCGGAGCTGAAGCAGATGCTGTATCTCTTACAACAGATCTTCTAGGTGTAGGATAGCTTCTTTGCCAATCAGCGAAAGAAGGTCTTCCCATTGTTACCCAACCTTCAAAAGAAGGAGATCCCATTTGTTCCCACTCATGATCTATTATAATTATTCTACTATCTCTTCTAGTAAATGGTGAAGGAGTTGTTATAGTTGGACTTTGATAAAACCATGAACTGCGAGGTATAAAACTACTAAATCTGGTGCGCCAAGGATTTCTCATAATAACCACTGGCGTAGGCTCAGGGGAGGGCACAAAAATAACAGGAGAAGAAAGCGTTTGTCTTTGTCTTCGTATAGATCCAAGTAAACTTAAAACTGTTGCAATAATTAATACAGAAGATACGATTGTAGCTCCAATAGGTGGTAAAAAGGCATAAGATGCAATTGTACCTAAAGTTGCTAAAACAACTCTAATAATTCTAGAAAAAGTCTGATTATTTCTTTCTCCTCTATCTACTAGAGGAGGAGGTGAACCAGCACTTCTTGTGTGTATTGAAGGTGAGCTCATTTTTTTACTCCTTAAATTTTTATTAAAGGCGTTTTATAAATAAAACGTTCTTTTAGTTTAATTTCTTTTGTCACCTGGCACTCTTAGATTAAAAGTTCCAGGAGTGTTCAATGCAGTTGATCCAGTAATACCTACTCTAGCAGCTTGAGTTACATGGGGATTGCTAGAAGGTGCTGATGTTGCTCTCAGATCAGCTGATTCTTTACCAGATCCAACAGGTGCGCGAGCAGAATCAACTGCGCGAGCTACTCCTCTATCTGTAGGAGAAGGGTTTGTATCTACTTCTTTTCTTTCAGATCCAGTTGCTACAAATAGCCTTCCTTGAGCTGGGCTTGTACTCATATATTTACTCCTACTCTATTCTGTTAGCTTTGATTTCTTGAAGCATATTTACATTGATTAGAAGATTTTCATAAGAATTGTTGAACCATCCTTTTGCATTTGTTCCAATGATTATGCCATCTGTTGCAATCCATTTCAGTAAAAGTTTTTTTTGTGAAGGATCTAATTGCCATAGAGAATTATCCGTTAAAATAACTTCACATGTTGTTGGATTGATTGCAGCTACTTGAAGTGTGTATGGATTATCTAAAATTGGTCCTAAATGAAGTTTAACTTCAATCGCTGTACCTGTTCTTGTATTTACCATTTTATATCTGTATCCATTAAAATAAGATGAATAAAATGAATTATTTTTTACGATCATAATAGGATCATTTTCTTTCCAAGAAAATGCTTCTTTAGATGAACCATATTTAATATTCCATTGAGATCCATCTTCAATGATTAAATAATCACCTAAAACTGACACACCAACTAAATTGTGAGTGTAGTGATTAAATACTAAAGGTGGATATTGATTATCATAAATTGTTGGAGAAAGGATTCTTTTTTCTGAAGATGCAAACTCTTGTTTTTCTTGATCAAGGAGCTCTTTTTTTTCATTTTCGGTGAGCTCTCTAGAGCCTGCTTCTATTCTATCATCATTTGCAAAAGCAAATGTGGTTGTTAAAAAAATTGTGATGATTGTCAAATATTTTGTTAAGGTTTTCATATATTTACTCCTTTGTTAAAAATGAGCCAAAATAATGCAAAAGTTTATTTTTTTTTGCAATTGAAATAAAAATTTCATAAAAAATCTAATTTGTTTATAAAGAGATTTTAAGAGGAAAAATGTTAAAAAAATTAACTGTTATATTTTTTTTATTTTCATCAATTTTTATTTCTGCAAACGAGAAAAATTTATTATATTTAGGCGCTGGAATAAATAATTTTAGAAGACCAAATTCTCGTTCAACATCATTTAGAGCTGAGTTTAAATCTAAATATTCTAAGTGGCTTTTTCATCCAATTATAGGCGCATCTATGACAACAAAAAAACAAGTCTATGCATATGGTGGAGTCTCTTTAGATTTGTATCCAAATCCCCATTTTGTTATAGCTCCAAATTTTGCAGCAGGTTATTACAATAAAGGCGATGGTAAAGATTTAGGCTTTCCTTTGGAGTTTAGATCAGGTATTGAAGCTGCTATAAAATTTACAAATCAAATGAGAATAGGCGCTCATATCTCTCATACTTCTAATGCATCTCTTGGCCGTAAGAACCCGGGCTTAGAAACTGTAATATTTTTCTTGGCAATTCCTTTAGGTAATAGCTAAAAAACAACAAGAATAATGATTAAAAAGTGTATGTCGCAGAAATTATACCTGATACAAAATCAGTTGAATTTTTTCCTCTGATTGAAAAATGAGAGCCGGCAAGCATTCCTAGATTTGCAGAAAAATTATACTCAATAGCTGGTGCTAAAGATGTTTGATCACTAGTTCCTTTTGTGTTGCTAGCTATAGAACCATCTTGATTTGTTCCTGGGATACCTTTAAAAGTTGTTTTTCCAGAATATGTTTCAACGATATCCATTGCAAAAACCCACCTTTGGGTAAAACTAAACTCAAATGAAACAATTCCTGAAAAAAATCCACCTGGGGATACCTTTCCATTAGTGTTAAAGCCTCCGCCATATGTATTGAAATTTTTGACAGATACTTTTGGTGAATATGCATACGTTGGGTTTATTCTAAATCTTATAGGATGAGACTCAAACCAATAAACAACTTTTTCTATTACAAAACCAAATATAGTTTCAAAAGAGCCGCTTCCACTTGAATCTATTCCCAGTTTACTAGGATTTAAATTTTTATATTTTCCAGTTGGAAAACTCTCTATAATTGTAAGTCTAATAGCTGGAGTTATAGTATAGATTTTGTCTCTTAGTAGCTGAATTCCAAGCTCTACAGTAGTATCTCCAACCTCAAAGGATTTTTCTCCCTCTTTATCCTTATATAAAGCATTTCCTATAAATTTAATATCAAACCACTTTGTTAAACCTGCTTCAAACTCTAATTGCGCGTGAAAAGTGAATGTACTTGGAGTTGATCCATGACCCCAAGACTTATTATAGACACCATTAGTATCTCTAAAAAATAGATATGGCTGAATATCGATCATTCCTTTTGCTGTGTTAGTGCCATTATCTGCGAGTAGTGGCCCGGTATACCAAGGTGTATACGCTCTATTTGCGAAAATCAAACACGGTAAAAACAATAAAAAAATAATAAATAGCTTCAGTTTCATGTTTTGCCTATTTCTTATCCTTATAACAAATAGATGTTTTTTTAAAATTTTTTATTAAGCCAGTTTGTAAAATAATTATTTTAATTATTTATTAAAATATTTAATTTACAATGTCTCGTTTTGGGGCATAGATACCTAATTATCAGTATGTTAGTGCGTTTATTTATTATGCGATCGAATAAGTAATTTAAGGCTTTTCGAATTAATAAAAGTTATTTATAAATATGTTTAATTATGATATAATTAGTTTAAAATTAATAATAATTAATGTTATATAATAAATTATTACAAATAACAGAGGATTAATAAATTATGGCAATTATTGGACTAAGGTTTAGAGGGTCTTCCTCTTCAGGGTTAAAAAACGATGGTGAAGAAGATAAAAAAGCTTCAGATAAAGCAAAGTACTCTTGTGGATGTTTAGCTGCGATTAAATTTGTTGCTTCAACTTTAGGATCAGTGCTTTATGGAAGAAAGGCTATTGAAGATGAATCTAGTGAAGAAACCTCTGTAGCTAATGAATTAGGTTTAAGTAATGAAGAGCGAAAAGCGGCTCTATCGCTTCAATTAAGTCATGATTTGAGTAGCGGTGATAATGATTCTGAACCTCCTGGATCAGTAGGTTTGTTTCCTGCATTCGATGCTACATTTGGGGCTTTTGGAAAAGAAGAGGTTTCAAGTTTAAAGCGTTACGATAGAGTAAATCTTTCTTGTTTTAGCAGGAGAGATGGAAGCTATGATAGCAAAGCTGCTATAGATTATCTATATAATACTAGACTATCAGATGGAGAGCTAATTCTCTACCGTATGCCTGATAATATTGTAGATGGTATTAAAGGGATCGAAAATATGAATAATTCATGCACCATTGCGTCTTTATTATTTAATATGTTTGGAGCAACTTCATTTTTTGATGAATTATTACTTGTTGGTCCTGAAACAGATAAAACAGATAAAGACATAAGGTTTCATTTAATAGAAATAGCCAATGATCTTAGGGCAAGAGATCGTAGAGTTGCAGCTGAAAAGTTAGATAATTTCCGTGATTTAGTGATGGGAAAAGAGACCAAAGGTAGATTTTTACAACCAGATGAATTTTTAAATGCACTTTTTGAAAAATTACATATTGATAGAGACAATGAAATTACTTTTTTGGATATGAGAGAAAAAGATACTTCTCCAGTAGAAGAACTAATTGAAGAAATCGTTTCTAATTTTTCAACAGTGGTTAGAGCACTTAATGATGTAGTGAATATGCAAGATTTTATGGAACGAGAAGATCAAATTAGAAATAATTATGAAACAACTATAGCAAGTATTGATTCATTATCCAATCCAGAAGAATCGGAATATTTTACAACTCAATATGTCAAATATCTTTCGCTAACGGAGGTTCTTAAAGACTGGAAGCCTGAATGTAGAAATGTTAACGAGTTTATAATGATGGTAAAAGAAAAGTGTTTTATATTGGCTAAAAAAAAGATTAATAGCGAAGAGAACAAAGTCTTATTTATTCAAGTTCCTCGTCAAGGTTATGATGCCGCAAAAGCTTATAAAGAGATAACACCTTCTTTATATATTTCAGTTGAAAGACAAAGATATAAGTTTCAATCTGTTGTTGTAAATGAACACGATGTTCATAATGCATCCTGGGTAATTTTACCCAAAGATGGAGTTAATGAGAGCTATTATTTCAATGGAGGAGGCGTAGGAACTCCGAGAATAGAACCTAAAAAAGAAATTTATGAGCTATTATTTGGAGCAAAAGATATTAGAGATGCTAGTAGCGAGCTACAAGGAAGTTATAAAAAGCTATTGCAAGAAGGGGCTTTTTACATTTACATTAGAGAATAATTTCTGGTTTTCTATCGATATTATTAGATATCTGTTTTTATTAACAATTAACTCTTAATTATATATAATTAACCATAATAAATATATTGATTTATAATTAATCATTTCTGAAAATAGCAATTAGGAAGATTATTTAAAAGGATAGTTATTTTGTGAGTGAAGAATTAGATTTTACCCCTTTGCCATTTATAAAAGGCTCTTTCCCTCAGACATTTATGGGTTCGCTGCCTTCCATTAGACGAGGACCTAGATCTCATACGAGCTTTGTTAGGTTGCCGGATGGGGATTATTTGGCCCTAGAGATTACAACACCTAAAAATTGGAAAAAGACAGATCCTAGTGTTTTGATGGTCCATGGCCTTTGTGGTTCACATAAATCTGCTTGTTTAGTGAGACTTGCAAAAAAATTAGAAAAATTAAATATTAGATCAATTCGTATAAACTTAAGGGGTTGCGGTTCAGGGACTGGTAAATCTAGAAAAATTTATCATGCAGGACAAAGCGATGATGTCTTTGAAGCTTTGAAGTTTGTATTATCTGAGACTCCAGAATCTGAATTAACACTTTTGGGATTTTCATTAGGAGGCAATATTACTTTAAAATTAGCAGCTGAGCTTAGTATTGCTAATTTAAAACTTTTAAAAAAAGCGATAGCTATAAATCCTCCTGTAGATCTTTATTCAAGCATCAAGCTTTTATCTTCTCCTAAAAATAGAGTATATGAGAGATATTTTATAAAACTCTTGAGAGAGGATATGGATCATAGATGTAAAATTTTTTCTGATCTTAAAAAAATAAATTTTCCTGAAGAAATTCATTTTCAAGATATTGATAGACTATATACTGTTCCCCAATACGGTTTTAAAGACAATTTAGATTATTATAAAAAATCTAGTGCAAAATATTTAATTCCGGCTATTGAAATTGAGACAAATATCTTATTTTCAGAAGACGATCCAATAATTAAAATGCAAGATTTTGAAAATTTTGTGATGCCTCAAAATGTTCATCTTTTCAGAACAAAAAAAGGTGGTCATATTGGATATGTCGGAATGCCAGGAAAATCAAAAGGCTTTCATTGGATAGATAATATTGTTTTAGACTGGATTTTAGAATAATATATCTATAAACTGCGGATAGTTAAAAATTTAGGAGTTTTTTTATGAAAATCACAAGTGTTTTTAAAAATAACGAAATGATACCCAAAAAATTTACCTGTCAAGGTGAAGATATCAATCCTAAATTCGTGTTTGAAGATATTCCAAAAGAAGCAAAGTCTCTATCTCTTATAATGGATGATCCAGATGCTCCAAATCAAACCTTTGTTCACTGGGTAATGTATAACATTCCTATAGTAGATAAAATCGATGAAGATTCAGCATTAGGGATTGAGGGAATAAACTCAGCAGGATCTGTTGGATACTTTGGTCCTTGTCCTCCAACAGGTACTCATCGTTATTTTTTTAAGCTCTATGCAATAGACTCAACATTGGATCTAAAAAAGGGAGCTAGCAAAGAAGAGTTAGAAATAACTATGAAAGGTCATATTATAGAAAAAGCTCAATTGATAGGTCTTTATGTTAAAAATTAAAAATAATGCATGATGTAAGCAACTAATTATCAGCATCTAAAATAATAGTATTGCAAAATGCCAATTGATTTGGCATAATGAGACTCAAAATGACAATAACGATGGCATTTTGAGGAGTTTTATGAATTATATTAAGAGATTTTTTCAAATACCCAAGCAAAGTTTTTTCTTGTTTGGCCCTAGAGGCACGGGCAAATCTACATATTTAAAAAAACATTTCAAGAATGCTATTTGGATAGATTTATTAAAGCCAGAAGATTTGAGGTATTTTAAAGCTTTGCCAGAAAGGTTAAGAGAACTGCTGATAGCTAATCCAGAAAAAAAAGTTGTGATTATTGATGAAGTACAAAAGGCTCCCGAATTACTTGATGTAGTTCATTCTTACATTGAAGAGAAAAAACAAACACAATTTATTCTCACAGGATCAAGTTCAAGAAAATTAAAAAAAGCAGGAGTAAATCTATTAGCAGGAAGAGCTATTTTAAAAAGATTTCATCCTTTTATAGCCAGTGAACTAAAAGAAAAATTTTCTTTAGATTTAGCTTTAGAAAGAGGTCTTCTACCTTTGGTATGGGATAGTGAAGATTCTAAAAAAGTTTTAAAAACTTATGCGACTCTATATTTGAAAGAAGAAGTGCAAGAAGAAGGATTAGTTAGAAATGTTGGGGATTTTGCAAGATTTTTGGAAATCGTTTCTTTCTCTCATGCATCTATTCTAAATGCAACTAATATAGCTCGTGAATGTTTGATTAAAAGAACAACTGTTGAAAATTATATACAAATATTAAAAGACTTGCTTTTGGGATTTACTATCGATATTTTTACTAAAAGAGCTAAAAGATCACTTTCTTCTCATCCAAAATTTTATCTTTTCGACGCAGGAGTATTTAGTTATTTTAGGCCTGTTGGAGCTTTAGATAATCTGTTAATGATAAAAGGAGCAGCCCTAGAAGGTTTAATAGCTCAACATTTAAATGCTTGGATAGATCTTCAAGAAGAAGAATATAAACTCTACTTCTGGAGAACTAGATCCGGTTTAGAGGTAGATTTTATAATTTATGGTAAAGATTGTTTTTTTGCTATAGAAGTAAAAAATAATTCTCATATTTCTTCAAAAGACGTTAAAGGATTAAAAGAATTTAAAAAAGATTATCCTGAATGCACTCCAATATTGCTTTTTAGAGGAAAACAAAAAATTATTCATAAAGGTATTAAGTGTATTCCAATTGAAGAATTTCTTTTGAATTTATTGCCAAATTCACTTTTATTAAAAAATTAATAATTAATAATTTGTATTTTTGTTAATATTTTCCTCTACAAGAATAAGTTTCAAAGAAATATTAAAGGACAATCAAAATTTATGGGTTTTATCGAAGAGAGAGTAAAAACATTTGCAAAGCCAAATGTTGTTTTCAAAGCTTGGGCTGATAAGTATTTACAGCAAGGTTTTGAAAAAAATCAAAAAGGATATGTTGTAAATGAGAAAAAAAAGGGTATTAAATTCAAAATTGAAGATATCGAGAAGAATCATACTCTCACAGTAGTTTGGTTTTCTCATTTTGTGAAACTAAAGTTTTATCACATAGTTGAAGAAGATATAAATGGAAGTTTAGTTACATGCAAAGTTCAGCTAAAAGGGTTTTTCGCTGTTTTAATAAAACCTCTTATTGCTAAAAAAATAAAAAAAAATCTTCAAGTATCATTAACTAAATTTGCAAGGGATTTGAATTTATTATGAAAAAAATAGTTTTTTTAATGCTTTTTTCTTTTACTAGCGTATTTTCTCAAATTTTAGAGATTAAAAATATTCAAGAGATAAAAAAGTATTTAAACAAATATGAACTTGTTATTTTTGATCTAGATAATACCATTATGGAACCTATTCAAGAGCTTGGCTCTGATCAATGGTTCTTTCATCAAATGAAAAAACATGAAAACAGTGGATTAGATAAAAATGTTGCATTAGATGAGACTTTAAAAGATTGGTATGAAATTCAAGCGATTACTAAAGTTAAACTTGTTGAAAAAGATATCAAAAATATTTTAGATAATCTTCAAATGAAAAATACACAAGTCATGGGATTAACGACTAGAGATTATGATTTTTCTCTAGCTGCAATAAAACAGTTAGATTCTTTAAAAATTGATCTTTCAAAAACCGCTCCTAAAAAAGAAAATCTTTATTTCAAAAATGGAGTTTTGTATAAAAAGGGGATTTTATTTGCGAAAGGAATTGAAAAAGGAAGAGTTTTAGATCAGTTTTTAAAAAAGATTAATTTTAAACCTAAATCTGTAATTTTTATTGATGATAAATTAAAATATCTTGATGAAGTTGAAAAGTTTTGTAAAAAATTAAAGATTAAATTTTTGGGATTAAGATATGGATATTTAGATAAAAAAGTCAACAATCTGCAGGGATTTATTTGTGATATACAACATAAAAATCTAAAAAAAATCTTGTCAGATGATGAAGCAAAACAGTTAATCGCTAAATAAATATTTTTAATTTTCACCTACTTCAATAAATTTTTATGAGGAATTTCTTTTTGAATTTTTAAATATAATTTTATTTTTTTAATCTAAACCTAGCCTATCTAGATAGAAAAAAATATGCCAGCCTTGATGTAGACTGGCAATTTAATTAACTTACAGCTTCTTCTGCTTTTTCTTCATCTTTTTGATCTTCTTGAATAGTAACTTCAGCTTCTACTTCTTGAGATTCTTTAACTTCATCAATAGTTACTTCTTCTTGAGCTGGCTCTTCTACTACAACTTCTTCCTCAGCTGCAAAAAGTGGGAAAGCTGCAAACGATGCTACAAATAAAATACTCATTAATCTTTTCATATTTTTCTCCTTTTTTAAAAATATTTTATGACAAAAAATGTCATTGTCGTATCAAAGTCTAGTTTTTTTTGCTTTTTTTCTCAAAACAATTTTAGAAAAAAGAAAAATTTCCTATAATTAAGTTAAGTTTTTATCTTGTAACCTAAATAGGAGTAAAAAATGGCAGAATATTGGGGTTATCACCTAGTATTGGATTGTAAAGGATGCGATACGAAGAAAGTAACAAGCCGTGATAACATTTATGATTTTATTAAAACATTAGTAAAAGAGATCGATATGAAAGCTTATAAAGAGCCCATGATTGAACATTTTGCGACCCATAATCCTGATGCTGCTGGCTTTTCTTTTGTGCAGCTAATTGAAACTAGTGCTATCACTGGTCATTTGGTGGATAAAAATGGAGATGCATATATCGATATATTTTCTTGTAAGGAGTTTGAAATAGAGAGTGTAAAAAAAGTACTTAATAAATTTTTTGCACCTAAAAAGATAAAAGTAATATTTTTAACAAGGCAAGCTTAACTAAGTTTTTGAAAGATCTGAATCTTCTCAAAGGCTAAATTTCTAAAAATTTTAATAGATAAACTATCAAAAATAGTTTACCTATTTTTTTTCTATTTTAGATAAATAGTTGATAACTTTAATGACACTATCAGGATTTAAAGATATGGTATCTATGCCTTTTTCAACTAAAAATTTTGCAAAATCTAATTTATCAGATGGTGCTTGTCCACAAATTCCAACTTTTGTGTTCATTTCGTGAGCATCTTTTATTAGACTTTCAATAGATATTTTTATAGCTTCGTTGTTTTCATCAAATATTTCAGATAGCTCTTTCGAGTCTCTATCTATTCCTAAAATGAGCTGAGTTAGATCGTTTGAGCCAATAGAGAATCCATCAAATCTTTTAGAGAATTCTTTTGCTAATATTATATTAGAGGGGATCTCTGCCATTACATATATTTTTAGATTTTTTTCACCTCTTTTAAGACCATTGTCACTTAAAACTTTTAAAACTTTGTCAGCTTCTTTTATAGTTCTACAAAAAGGGACCATAATAACGATATTATCGAGCCCTAGAAGTTCTCTTGCTTTTTTTATTGCTGAGCATTCTAGTGTAAAACCATCTATGTATCTTTTGTTGTAATACCTTGATGCTCCTCTAAAACCTAACATTGGATTTTCTTCTTTAAACTCGAATTCATCTCCGCCAATTAAATTAAAATACTCATTTGTTTTAAAGTCACTTAGTCTAACAATTGCAGGGTTTGGATAAACAGACGCAGCAATTTTAGCTAAACTACAAGATAAGTTATCGATAAAATAATCTTTTTTATCTAAATATCCTTTAGTTAGTTTTGCAATTATTTGTTTAGTTTTTGCACTTTTGATTTTATCAAAATAAAAAAGTGCCATAGGATGTACTTTTATAATGTTATTTATTATAAATTCCATACGAGCTAGACCAATTCCTTTAATAGGTAGATGCCACCAGTGAAAAGCTGCGTCTGGCGATGCTATATTTATCATGATTTCAGTTTTGATTTTAGGGAGTTTCTCTAGATTAATCTCTTCTTTTTCAAATTCAATAATTCCATCATATACTTTTCCTTCTTCTCCTTCTGCACAAGAGAGAGTAATTTTTTGGCCATTTTTAATTTTTATAGTAGCATTTGAAGTACCAACGATTGCTGGGACATTTAGCTCTCTAGATACTATTGCCGCGTGAGATGTTCTACCTCCGAGATCTGTAATAATACCACTTGCTTTTTTCATGATAGGGACCCAATCTGGAGAGGTAGTTGTTGTTATTAAAATTGAGCCATCGATAAATTTATCGATATCTTTTATATTTCTAATAATTTGAGCTTTTGCAGAAGAGATTGACTCTCCAATTGCAAGTCCTGTTGTTATAATTTTTCCAGGGCATGGAATTTTATAACTTGAATAGTGCTCTTTTGTTTTTAGAGCTTGTACGGTCTCAGGTCTTGCTTGTACAATAAATAGTTGATTAGACTGGCCATCTTTTGCCCACTCGATATCCATTGGTTTTTGATAGAGTTTTTCAATTAATAAAGCCCATCTAGATAATATTAAAATCTCTTCATTTGTTAAAACAAACTCTTTTTTCTCTTTTAGAGTTGTCGTAATGTTTCTAGTGCCATTTGGCATGTAGATCATTTTCTTTTCTTTTTTTCCAAGTTTTTTTTGCAAGATTGGAAGTTTTGTTTCATCTAAAAGAAGAGGTTTAAATGTTATATATTCATCGGGATTTACTATCCCTTGAACAACATTTTCACCAAGACCAAAAGCGGCTGTTATTTGAATAACATTTCGAAAACCAGATTCTGTATCTAAAGTAAAAATAACACCAGATCCAGCAATGTCAGATCTTATCATCTTTTGAATACCAACAGAGAGAGCAATTTTTAAATGCTCAAAACCTTTTTCTTCTCTATAAACAATTGCTCTATCAGTAAATAAAGATGCGTAGCAATGAATGCATTTTTTTAAAACATTTTTAAAGTTTTTTACATTTAAAAAACTCTCTAATTGTCCTGCGAAACTAGCAGTTGGTAAATCTTCAGCAGTTGCGCTAGATCTAATTGCTACATCTGTATTTTTTAAGTTATAAATTTTGGAGAGTTTTAGATAGGCTTTTTTGATTTCATCTTCAATCTCTTTTGGGAATTTTCCTTTTAAAATAAGTTTTCTAATAGCTTTTCCAATAATTTTCAATGATGCTTTTTTGTTTTTTCTTTTCTCAAGCAAAAACTCAATTTTATTTTTTAGATTGTTATGTTCAATAAACGTCCAATAACTAAAAGCTGTTAGAGCAAAGCCCATTGGAACATTAATACTTTCTTGTTTTAAATGATGGATCATCTCGCCAAGAGAAGCATTTTTACCTCCCACAGAGGGCAGATCTTTCATAGTGATTTCATCAAAAAAAAGAATGTATTTATTTTCCATATTGTAAGCCTACAAACTGACCTTTAGCTTTTATTTTTTTTATTACATTTAAAATTATTTGAAACAAGTTATTTTATATTAATTTCATTGAATTACTTGGCTTTTTATTTTTTATTTGTTATTCAAAAATTTAAGGGGATTAGAAACATGTCTAGTTTACAAAAATATAAAAAGAAAAGAGATTTTTCTAAAACTCCTGAGCCCAAAATTCAAAAATCTGAAGCTAAAACACAAAAATATATATTTGTTATTCAAGAGCATTTTTCAAAAAGAAAACACTTTGATTTTAGAATTCAAATTTTAAGCTCGCTCAGATCTTGGGCTGTTCCTAAAGGAATTCCTAAAAACACGAAAGATAAAAGACTTGCAATACTAACGGAGAATCATCCACTTGAATATGCAAAATTTGAAGGGGTTATTCCAAAAGGGGAGTATGGCGCTGGAAGAGTTAAAATTTATGATAGAGGCACTTTTGAAAATATCAAAAAAGATAAAGAAGGAAAAATAGTAGCAATAAGTAAATGTTTTAAAAATGGTCAGATAGAGATTTTTTTACATGGGAAAAAAATAAATGCAGCTTATGCACTTGTTAGATTTAGGGATGATAAAACTTGGCTACTTATAAAAATGAAGAAGAGAAAAAATGATAAAAAATCTTAAAACTAAAGCTCAACCAAATTTTATTAGCCCAGAGTTAGCGACTCTAACTGAAAAATATTTCTCAGATAAGGAGTGGATTTATGAAGAAAAGTTCGATGGAATTAGATGCATAGTAGTCTCTAAAAATGGAAATATCAATTTATATTCTAGAAATCACAATAAGCTAAATCTTAAATTTCCCTCGCTTATAGAGCCTTTTAAAAAGCAAAGAATAAAAAATTTTATAATAGACGGTGAGATCGTAGCTTTTGAAGGAAAGGTAACCTCTTTTTCAAAACTCCAACAAGTTAAAAAAGAAAAAATAAGTGTCTATTTTTATGCTTTTGATCTTTTATATTTTGATAAGTATGGTCTGAAAGATCTTGAGCTTATTGAGAGAAAAAAACTTTTAAAACAAAGATTCAAATTCTCTACAAAATTTAGATATACTCCTCACATTTCAGAAAATGGCATAGCATTTTATAAAAAAGCCTGTAAAAAAGGTTTAGAGGGCATTATAGCTAAAAAAAAAGATTCTAAATATTTATCTAAAAGAACCAGAAATTGGCTTAAATTTAAATGCTCAAATAGACAAGAGTTTGTAATTATTGGTTTTACTGATCCTCAAAAATCTAGAATTGGGTTTGGAGCTCTTTTAATTGGTTTTTATGATAAAGGAAAACTAAGATTCGCTGGCAAAGTCGGAACTGGATATGACTTTGAGTTTTTAAAAAGTTTTTCTGAAAAACTTAAAAAAATTGAGACTAATAAAAAATTAATTTTAGAGAAAATCCCACTTAAAAATATACATTTTGTAAGGCCTAAATATGTTTGTGAAATAGCTTTTTCAGAATGGACGAAAGATTTGAAACTACGCCACCCTAGATTTATAGCTCTAAGATTTGATAAACCTGCAAAAAAAGTAGTTAAAGAAACAAGGTAAAAAAAATGGTTGAGATCACAAATAAACAAAAAATACTCTTTCCTAAATCTAAAATCACTAAAGAAGAGTATGTTGCTTACTATAAAAAAATAGCTAAAAAAATCCTTCCTTTCATAAAAGATAGACCCCTTACTTTAAAAAGATTTCCAAACGGTATACAAGGCATAAAATTTTTTCAAAAAAAAGTAATGGATTACTATCCAAAATGGATAAAAACTGTATCTGTTAAAAGAGAAGGCAAAACTTCTATAAAAATGCCAGTTATTACAAATTTAGACTCTCTTTTATATATTGCCAATCAAGTAGGAGAGCTACATCCTTGGCTCTCTAAAATAGATAAATTAGATTATCCAGACAGACTTATATTTGATTTAGACCCTGAAAAAAATAGTTTTACTAAAGTTATAGATGCAGCTAAAGATCTAAAAAAGCTTTTAGATATTTTGAAACTACCATCTTTTTTAATGACAACAGGATCTAAAGGACTTCATATTATAGTTCCTATTAAAAGAGAAAAGACATTTGATGAGATAAGAGCTTTTGCTAAAAAGGTTGCAACTTATTTAGCGGATAAATATCCAACTAAATACACTATAGAGACAAGAAAAGATAAAAGAAAAAAAAGAGTTTTTATTGATTACTTAAGAAATTCTTTCGCTCAAACAGCTGTTTCTGCTTTTTCAATAAGAGCGATAGAATCAGCTCCAATTGCTACTCCCATAACTTTTCAAGAGTTAAATAAAATTTTGAATTCTCAAACATTTAATGTAAAAAATATTTTTAAAAGGTCTAAAAATCCCATATCTTCTTTAAACTCAAGGTCAGTATCTATAAAAAATGCCTCTAAAAAGATAGAAAAATTATTGGAAAGCATAGATTAAAATTTTTATTAGCATTAAACTTATTTTTTTATATGAAATTTTAAAAAAGTTTATAGATAAAAAATCGTTTTTATGTTATGATATTTCTAATTGTTTAAACTATTTTATAACGGTTTATAATAATTAATATTAAAAACTTTAAAAAAAACTTTTATAATTAAAAGGAGAATATTATGTCAGGTTTATCATTCAAATTAGTACCTTCTGAAAATGAAATTAGTTCAAGATTATCACCAGACGAGAAGCTTTCAGGGGCGCCTTATGCAGTTTCTGATTCTTTAACGGGGAATGTAGGAACTCCAAATAATCCTATAGTTAGTAGACTAGCAAATGCTACTACGGTTTTCGCTCTTCCAATAGCTGTGGAAGCTATTTTAGGAAATTCTATTGGATTAACTACAAGACATTTATGGGGAGGAGCTTCAAATGCTATGGGAACAGCTGGGCACCTTTTAAGAGTAGTTAGAGAACTTTATAATGGTGAAAAAAATGAAGCTATGTTTCATGCTGCTCAAGCATCATCTCATGCATATAACGCTATGTTAAACTCACTTGCGATTGGAGGAATATATTTATTGCCAGAACTTTGGGTTATTGAATCTGTTGCATCTGTAGCAGCACCAAGCTTATCTAGAGAGTTATTTGGTAGACTGAGCGATGCTCCAAATGGATTTTTAGCTAATAGATTTGGAATAGAAAAACCATATCTTTTACGTGTAAAAAATGAAGATGGATCTTCTCAAGCATTTCCAATCACAGCACAGGAAAAAGAAAAAATAGAAAGTGGTGAATTAAAACAATACTCACTTGTTCCAAATAGAGCTAATAATGGATATGATATTAAATTTAGTGGAGACGCAGCTCCAAGAGCAAGAGCTCCAAGAGCAAGAGCTCCAAGAGCAAGAGCAAGTGCTTCAAGATCACCAAGCAGAAGAATTCCAGCAAAAAAAGCATCTCCATTATCAGGATCAGGAGTTACAAAAAGAACAACTAGAAAAAAGTAGTACACGAAAATAAAAACACTCTATTTAACGCTTAATAGTTCATCCCAAGATGTGGTATATTTAAAAGATCTCATCTGGGATGAACTTTTATATTTTGTATCAATTCTTTCAGCTGCGAAAAAAACAGCTTTTTTATCAGCTTTTAAATTGATCTTATCTATTACTTTCATAAGGACATCTTTGTTTTTTTCATTTAATTTAGAGAAAAAATCTCTTTGAGAAAAAGTTTCATCTGTAAAATCACTTAAAATTATCCCAGCTTTTTTATATAAAAAGTCCTTTTTGAAGATCTTTTTAAGTCCTTTTTTTGCATAAGTTATAAGATCAGGAGTATAAGACGTTGGATTTGAAAGGATTATCTGGCAGGAATTGGAGTAAAATGGATCTTTTGAATGAAAGGAAGTTGTTATAAAAACTGAGATGAAATTTGTATGCATCTTTTGGTTTCTTAGCTTTTTAGCTGCTATTGAGATAAAAGAGCTAATAGCTTTTTCTAAATCTTCTAAATTCTCTATTTTTTTTGCAAACGACCTAGAAGAGCAAATAGATTGTT
Source organism: Candidatus Anoxychlamydiales bacterium (assembly GCA_011064875.1). GTDB lineage: Bacteria > Chlamydiota > Chlamydiia > Chlamydiales > SM23-39 > JAAKFX01. The sequence continues at coordinate 20,737 of JAAKFV010000017.1, forward strand.
TAGAAGGGGGTGTTTTTTCGCTCTCAAAGCATTTGATCTGATTTAGCTCTAAAGCTGTTTTATGAACGTTTACAGATAGATATTTTTGGATATAAGAGCTATCTTTCATGGCTAAATCATAACCTGAATATACCCCTAATTTATAAAGTCTTTTTTTTAATCTATGGCCAATACCCCAAATATCATCTAAAGCAGTTTTTTTTAAAATATTTTCTATATCATTTTTCTCAGTTAATACAAAATAACCTCTATTTTTTTTAGCTATATGGGCAGCTACTTTAGCAAGGGTCTTTGTTTTAGCTATCCCTACAGATACTTCAACTCCTGTCCATTTATATACCTTTTCTTTGATGTTGTTAGCTAAATTAAGAAGATCTCTCTTACCTGTTAGATTAGCTGAATAAAGGTCTAAAAAGGCTTCATCTATCGAGTATATTTCCATAGGGAATAAAAAGCTCTCCAAAGTTTTCATAACCCTTTGAGACATATTACCATAGAGAGTAAAATTTGAAGAAAAAATATGTATAATCTTTTTTTTAATTAGCTCTTTATACTCAAATATCGGTGCTCCCATCTTGATATCTAGTTTTTTAGCTTCTTTAGATCTTGCAATCACACAGCCATCATTATTTGATAAAACGACAACAGCTTCATTTTTTAGCTTGGGATTAAAGATTTTTTCACAGCTAGCATAAAAATTATTACAATCAACTAAAGCAAACATTTTATAAGTAAATAAAAAATTTTAATTTAAACAGTTTTATGGATAACATATGTTACTATCCCAAAAATCTCAAAATCCATTTCATCTGTTATTTTTATAGGGCTATATTTTGGGTTTTCAGAATATAAATAAATTTCTTTATTTATGATCCTAAGTCTTTTAACGTTAAACTCTCCTAAAAAACTCGCTATAATAATTTTTTTATCTTTAGGCTCTAATGATTTATCAACTACTAAAATATCACCATCAGATATTTGAGCTCCTATCATTGAATCTCCTCTAACCTTAACAAAAAAGGTTGCAGGAGGGTTTTTTATCAAAAAATTATTTAAATCTAATCTATTTTCTAAATAATCATCTGCAGGAGAGGGAAACCCCGCTTGAATTGGTGTTAAAAATAGAGGTATTTTTAAAGAATTTTGTTTACGTTGTTTATATTGTTTGTCATTCATATTAAGCTAATTATAAAAATTCATGATTTTATTGCAAATAATAATTATTATTTTAATTTAAAATTATTTTTTATATAATTAAATTTGATTTATTTATAATAAAATGTTATAATTATATAAATAATTAAAATAAAGGTGATAATAAGTTATGTCAAACGATAATAATTTATCATTAGATAGAATTAATGCATCTAGAATGCTTTCAAAAACTTTACCTGAAAACCATATTTCAGATACTGTAGAAAAATCCTCTAGTAAAGTTTCAATAGTTATTAAAGACATTTTTTCAAAAATATCTTCTTTTTTTCAAACTCTAATTGGATATTTTTATTCAAACTCAAATCAAGTTGGCGAAATTGATTTAGTTGAAATAACTCCAACATTATTAACAGAAGTCAAAGAAAAAAAAGGTATAAAAGTCGAAGAGCCTACAACAGAAAAAAAGCCTGAAGAAATTGAAACGAAAGAGCCTTCAAAAGCTAGTTTAAAAGATAAAATAGTCAATTTAAATTGGAAAAAAATAGCTCTATATGCTGCAGGTATTGGAGCCGTTTTAGGAGCAGGTTATTTAGGATACTATTATTTAACTTCTGCATCAGTTGTGTCCAAGCCTTTAGCAACAAAAGTGGTATCAGAAACAGTAAATAATTCTGGAGTTTGTGATGCTTTAAAAGGTGGATTTGAGTGGATTAGAGAAACTGGAAATGTAGCAAATGGTATAGGTAATTTAGCGCCAAAAACTTTAAATATAACAACAGTCTCTGCAAGTTGTCCAGCTGGGGCAGCAACAAATACTACAGCATCTAATGTTTTTACAAATATTTATCAGAAAACAGTTGATATTTTATTTCCTGTAGCAGAGCTAGGAAAGAAAGCAAATGGAATCGGTAGTTTTTCAGAAAAATGTTTGAATGGCGGCTGTGCTATGATAAAGCCCGCAGCAGAAAATATATCAACAACAACACCAGTTAGTTTTTTAAGCAGCGCTTTACAAAAGGCAACTGATTATATACCTTCTATATTTGAATTTGGAAAGCAAGCAAATGGGATTGAGAGTATTTCAGAAAAATGTTTAAATGGCGCCTGTGCTGTGATGAAGCCTGCAGCAGAAAAAATATCAACAGCAACACCAGTTAGTTTTTTTAGCGGCGCTTTGCAAAAGGCAACTGATTATATACCTGCAATATTTAAGTCTGGACAGCAAGCAAATGGAATCGTTAGTATCTCAGAAAAATGTTTGAATGGCGGTTGTGCTTTGACGTCAACTATAAATGAAAAAATAATACCAAGCGAAGGAATTTCTAGTACTATTAGATCATTTTTAAAGAAAGGAACTGATAGTTTTTTTCCATTATTAGGAGTTGGAAAAGAAGCTGCTAGTATTTGTGAGGGAGCTTTGAACAATAATATTTCTACAGGTAGCTCTTTTGTAGAAAGTATGGCATCCAAAGTAGTTAGTGGTGAAACTTTGAGTCTAAAAAGTGCAGTTAGCTGGATTAGACATTTTGGTAATATAGCCAATGGGTAATAGATTAATTTCTTAATAAATCATTTGAATTCTATTCAATATTTTAAAAATTTATTTAAATAATATTATAAATTATTCTAATAAAAATTAATATTTTATTATATAAAAGTATTTTTTTAATAGATAATTATGTTGAAATTTTTGCTAATATAATGCTATAATAATTATAAGTAATTAAAAAAAAGATATTAAGTAAAATAAAAAGATAATACGGGGAGTAGTTTTATGCTAGACAGCAATATACAACCAAAAAGAGATAGTCAGCGAATTGAAGATCTAAATAGAGTTATCGAAACTCAAAATAAATTGGCAAAACTAGATGGTTTACAAACTTATCAAAAAGCTCTGCCACATGATATTGAGCAAACTGTTAGCAAAGCTAGTCTTTTCATAGCTGATACCTTTTCTAAGATATCTGCATTTTTTCAAATTGTAAAAAACTATCTTTTAGGTCAAGTAGATATGAGTATGAATCAAATAGCTATGCAAAAAGCTTATAGTAGAAAGTTAGAGTTGTATAATGATAAAAAATTAAACTCAGAGGAGAAAGCTTATTTAGCACTTATTGGAAAAAAATTATCTTCCTTAGAAGATTTAGATGATCTAGATGACTTAAAAGAAATAGATCCAAAAGTTTTTAAATTTTTTAAAGCTATAGCATCTAAAAAAGAAGTAAGTCGAATTCAATATAGATTAAAA